>JAGBHO010000052.1 GCA_017935485.1 Alphaproteobacteria bacterium
CAAGTTTAACTTCAGCGTGCCGCGGCCTAGTTCAATATCATCTAATTCTTGTTCCGTTATCTTCAGCTTTTTACAGAGATACCAAGCACGAAGCTGCCGCTCATGGCGTTCAAAGAACAAGGCGAAGCCAAGCGTTTTATTGAAGTTTCTTAAATGATTACGGGTTGTTGCATGAAAATAATATTTTCCCATTTCTTTTTAGCTCCTTGATTTTGTTAAAACAAAATCCGCCTAAAAAATAGGCGGATGGAGCTAACAAACTGCATAGATCAGCCGCGCTTATTCGTCCGCTAAGCGGCTTATATCACGCACCCCACCCAAAGTGGATTTCTATGAGATGTTTGTTAGACACCGCAGTCCGCCTCCGGACTGCGGGATTTATATTAAACGAATCTGTGACTTTTGCAAGCGGATTTTAGGCATTCACGACAACAAAAAAAGGAGGCGACAAGACAGCTCTCTTTTATTAATCATCAGAAAAATTAAGAAAACCTTCAGATTGTAATTTGTAAAAATTATAAAAAGCGCCTTTTTGCTTCAATAAATCGGCTTGCGTTCCTTCTTCCGTTATTTTTCCGTTTTGCATTACTATGATCTTGTCCATATTTTTGAGTGTGGATAAGCGGTGTGCAATTGCGATCACTGTTTTTTCCGCCATTAATTTCTCCAGCGATTTTTGAATAAAGACCTCGCTTTCACTATCCAACGCGGAAGTCGCTTCATCCAATATCAAGATTTTGGCCGAACTTAATATTGCACGGGCAATTGCAATTCTCTGGCGTTCGCCTCCGGAGAGCAACACCCCTTTATCCCCGACAATTGTCTGATATCCCTGCGGCAGTTCTTTGATAAAAATATCGCAATAAGCTTCTTTGGCTGCGGCCATAACTTCTTTATCCGTCGCTTTTATATTGCCATAACGAATATTTTCCATAATCGTACGATTAAACAACAGGGTATCCTGAGGGATAAAAGCCAAATTTTTACGCAGGCTGTCTTGCGTTACTTGTGAAATATCCTGTCCGTCTATTGTTATTTTTCCGTTTTGCACATCATAATATCTGGCCAGAAGCTTTACCAAAGTCGATTTTCCGGAGCCGGATTTTCCTACCAAGCCGATTTTCTCTCCGGCTTTTACCGTTAAGCTGAAATCATTAAACAACCGCGGTTTGTTTGGGTAAGAAAAATTGATTTTTTCAAATTTTATCTCCGAATTTTTTACTTTTAATTTTTTTGCCTGAGGAAGGTCAACAACTTCGTGAGGGCGAAATATAAATTCAATACCGGCTTTAAGTTGGCCATAGGTTCTGAAAATTCCGCTGATGCTGTAGCTGAAAGATTTTGTAGATGTTGTTAACGCACCGACGGAAATAATAATAAAGACAACATCAGCAAGGCTTAAGCCGCTGTATTTCCAACAGACAAAAGTTGCACCATAAAAACTCAGAGCCATAACGTCATAAATAAAGTTATTTTTATAAGTTGCCTTTGCCCGATAAAATTTCTCCTGTTTATCCAAACGCAAATATTCTTTCATTTTAGAAAACAGATATCTTCTTTCAAATTTTATATTACCAAAAGCTTTGACTGACGAGGCATTATTCAAGCCGTCAAAATATATGCCGGAAACTTCGCTCTCGCTTTCGGTTACTTTTTGAGAATTTGTAATAATCCGCTTACGTGTTTGTCCGGTTATCCAGCCAAAAAAGAGCGTTACGGCCAAAAAGAACAAAGCCAGATACAAATTCATAAAAGCAATAATGGCAATGCTTAAAAATATCGTCACCAGATTCATGCAAAACCCAACCCCAATCCTTTGCAGGTCAAGAATACCGAGCAGAATTGAATTTTGCATTTTTCCGATATTCCCGCTCTTTTCCTCACTAAAAAAGCGCAAGGAATGTTTATGTATTTGCATAAAAATATCTTTTTCAAACATTGCAATCATTTTAGGCATATATTTAGCATCTGCCAGATGTGCCAAATACAGGAGAAAGCTTCCGGCAACAATTGTCATAAAAAATGCAAAGAGTAACAAAAACCATTTGTCCAAAGGAATGTTGTCCGCGTTAAATTCAGACATCAGTCCGACCAGCCGGGCACTAAGCCAGGCATTGATACGAGAAGTTGAAAAACTCAAAATATAAAGAACAAAAGAAATAACGAAAAAGAATTTTACTTTTTTAAAATATTTCCAGATTAAGCTTATGACTGTCATATGTTTAGTCCGATTAACAGGTGATAATTGATTATGTTATCGTTTATCAGGCCGGAGGTCAACCGGATTTTATGACAAAAAAAGGAGGCGGGGTGAGCCGTCTCCTTTTCTTTGTGAAGAAAGGACAGGTTTATTTTACTTCTTCAAAGTCAGCGTCTACGACTTTTTCATCGCCGTTTCCGCTTTGTGTCTGGTCTGCGCCCGCGCCCATATCCGGACCGGCGGCACCGGCTGCCTGTGAAGCCTCAGCCTGTTGTTTATACATTGCTTCGCCCAATTTCAGGGAAGCCTGCATCAGAGCTTCGGTCTTTTCTTTGATAGAAGCCAGGTCTTCTGTTTCCAGAGCAGATTTCAGAGCGTTTACGGCTTCTTCAATCTGAGATTTTTCATTGGCGCTGACTTTATCGCCATGTTCTTTTAAGGTTTTCTCAGTAGAATGAACCAAAGATTCACCCTGATTTTTGGCTTCAACCAATTCTTTTTTGCGTTTATCGGCATCAGCATTGGCTTCGGCGTCTTTGACCATTTTTTCAATATCGGCATCAGACAAGCCGCCGCTGGCCTGAATGCGGATGGCCTGCTCTTTGTTGGTTGCCTTATCTTTGGCCGAAACGTTTACAATACCGTTGGCGTCAATATCAAAGGTAACCTCAATCTGCGGCATACCGCGCGGTGCCGGCGGAATACCAACCAGATCAAACTGGCCGAGCAGCTTGTTGTCGGCTGCCATTTCGCGTTCGCCCTGGAAGACTCGGATGGTTACGGCCGTCTGACCGTCTTCGGCAGTTGAGAATACCTGACTCTTTCGGGTCGGAATAGTGGTATTGCGGTCAATCAGGCGTGTGAAGACGCCGCCCAGGGTTTCAATACCCAAAGACAACGGGGTAACATCAAGCAACAAAACGTCTTTGACATCGCCCATCAAGACACCGCCCTGAATAGCGGCACCAACGGCAACGACCTCATCCGGATTAACACCTTTATGCGGTTCTTTGCCGAAGATTTCTTTTACTTTTTCCTGAACTTTCGGCATACGGGTCATACCGCCGACCAAAATAACCTCGCTGATGTCACTCGGTTTCAAGCCGGCATCGGCCAAAGCCTTTTTGCAGGGTTCAACCGTACGGTCAATCAGGTCATCGACCAAAGATTCCAGTTTGGCACGGGTCAGCTTGATGTTCAGGTGTTTCGGACCGGTGGCGTCTGCAGTAATAAACGGCAGGTTGACTTCGGTCTGAGTTGTGGAAGACAGCTCAATCTTGGCCTTTTCGGCAGCTTCTTTCAGGCGTTGCAGAGCCAAACGGTCATTTTTCAAGTCAATGCCGGACTCTTTTTTGAATTCTTCAGCCAGATAGTTTACCAATCTCTGGTCAAAGTCTTCACCGCCGAGGAAAGTATCGCCGTTGGTGGATTTTACTTCAAACACGCCGTCGCCGATTTCCAAAATAGAGATATCGAATGTACCGCCGCCCAGGTCATAAACGGCAATGGTACCGGAAGTCTTTTTATCCAGGCCATAAGCCAAAGCAGCCGCTGTCGGCTCATTGATAATACGCAGCACGTCAAGGCCGGCAATCTTACCGGCGTCTTTGGTGGCCTGACGCTGAGAGTCATTAAAATATGCCGGAACGGTAATAACGGCTTTTTCAATTTTTTCACCCAAATAGCTTTCGGCATATTCTTTAATCTTTTGCAAAACGATTGCCGAAATCTGAGACGGAGCGTATTTTTGGCCTTTGACCTCTACCCAGGCATCGCCGTTGTCGCCGGGGATAATCTTGAACGGAACAAGGCCTTTATCCTTGCTGACCTCGGCGGAATCATAGCGGCGGCCGATCAGACGTTTGATGGCGAACAGGGTGTTTTCCGGATTGGTCACGGCCTGTCTTTTGGCCGGAAAGCCGACCAGACGCTCATTGTCGGTAAAAGCGACCATAGACGGCGTGGTTCTGGCACCTTCGGAGTTCTCCAAGACTTTGGCCTCTCCGCCTTCCATAACGGCAAAGCAGGAGTTGGTGGTTCCCAAGTCAATACCTAATACTTTATTGCTCATAATTTTGTCCTTCTTTCAAATTAATCAATGATAACCTCATTTGTTATATTCATATATAGGTAAGCAAAATTGCGGATGCAAGTTTTGGAAAGATTTTTTTACTTTTTTTAAAAAAAATTTGCATTTCGTGAGTTGCGGGCTTGCATTGTTGAATATTATTCTCTATTTGAATATATGGGGAATTTAGTTTCCGGCGGAAAATAAATTTCCTGTTATGGATTAATTTTACAAAAGGAGAAGAAAAATGTTTGACAACAACAATTCTGATAACGGGCAACGCCGGCTGCGCTTCAATTTCGGGAAGAAGTTTAAGCGCAAGCCTTATAACCATGAACTTTCCTATCAAGAAAACATGATGAATTTGATTAATGACTATCGCCAATGGCAGCAAGACAATCCGCAGCCGGATTGTTCCAATATGTCAACACGCGAAGTTTTGGAAGCCATTGTAAGCGACTTTCGGGCGCAGCAACGGGAAGAGGAAGAAGCGAAAAAAGCCGCACAAATGCAAACACCGTATGGTTCGGAGCAAACCTCTTATGTGCCGACACAGGGCTCTTACGGAATGCAGCAGAATGCGAATATGTCACCGCAGCGTTCTTATGTGCCGGCCGGTCAGGCAACTTACGGCGCAACAGAACAAATCGGTGCGGCATATCAAGACATCGACAGGACGCAAGAAAGCGGCTGGCGAAATATCGTCCGCAATGCCGATTATATGTCAACGGCGGCAAGGCAAGGATTATCTTATGGCTGGTCTGATGAGCTTGAGGGTGTGATTGGCGGGGTTGGATATGCCGTAGGCAGTCTTGTTCCAAGTTGGAATAAGAACAACGAAAGTATGTCTGAAGCGTTCAAACGGGGATATATAACCCACAGAGATGAAGAAAGGCAGCGACTTGAACAAGCCCGACAAAATGCACCCGTTTTGACGACTGTTTCTGAGGCTGTGGGTGCAATCGCTTCGCCGATCGGAGCGGCTAAGCTTCCTAAGGCTCCATATATAAATGCCATAAAAAAAACACCATTGAAAAAAGCTACGTCTTATGGTAGTTTTTATGGTACAGGGACAGCTGAAAACGGAAATACCGTTGGAGAAACACTAGGAAACTATGCCGAGAACATGGGTCTTGGGGTTATATCCGGAGGCGTGGGTAATTGGGCTGGTAGCCAATTTTTTGGACGTAGTTATTTTCCTATATTAAGGAATGGATACGAACAAGTTTCAGATATCGGTTTGAAGCAGGTTTATAATTATTTTAGAGATAAAAAATAGATATAAAAGGAGGAGCGATGGGAAATAAGAAAAAAGACTTATCCGGATTGCTGAAAGATATGGTAACGCTTATTTTTAAATGGCTTTTTGGCCTTTCTTTAGGCATTACTATCATTATTCAATTTCGGATAATTCCCAATTTTTTTATGGTAGTATTTGATTTGCTTTTAGTTACTGCTATTATTATTAAAGAAAATTTGTTCAAATTTCCCAAAGATCCAAGAAATGACACTTACGTTTTTTATATAAACGTGGCTTTGTTTCTCCTTATGGTTGTCATTTTTTACCAATATTGGGATATTGTAAAGCGCTTCTTCATGATAGAATAATCTGAAGTGCAGAGAAGAATAAATAAAAAATATCCAGAAAGCCTAAAAGGATAATTCTTACAAATATTCCCCAAAATGTTGGTAAGATAAGGCAACTAAAAGGCAAGATTATTCTTGCCTTTTAGCTTATAGTAATGTATTCTGGCTTACAATATGAGGAAAAAATTATGCAGAATATCATCAGATACACAAAAATTTTAATAAATATCAGTACTAAAATACTTTTCGTATTATTGGGTCTTTTTCTGATATATGAGATTGCTTATGTCTTTATGCACAGCTACGGAGCCAAGTATATTACTTTTTATAAAGGTCAAATTGTTTATCAATATATTTTCTGGCCGTTTGAGTTTCTTTATACCTTAATTTTTGGTGTGGTCATATGGAAAGTTTGGCCGCAGTTGTCTAAGCTCCATAAATTTTATATACATATTTTACTATTTTTGATACCTTTCTTTTTACTTGCTATTAAATATCTACAAATATTCGGTCTATTAATTTTTCAATAGTTAAACAAACTGAGTGATTATGCAAAAACTTGGTAATTTATTAAAAATACTCATGAATGCAATAAGCTTTTTATTATTGTATGCTCAATATATTATACTTTGTTTTGAAATTTTTTATTACCATTTGAGAGAAACTACGCGCTATTGCGTATATTTTAATTATGATTGTTTTTCTCCTTATATATTTTGGCCGGTTTGGCTGAGTGGTATTGCTTTATATACTTTTGTATGTTGGAAAGCATGGCGGCCATTGTTTCAGCTTCATAGTTTTCTCAAGCATTTTATACTCTTGTTATTGCCTTTTATTATGGGGGGAATGTTCTACGGCATTGTAACCTTATTATATTTTATCCATTAAGGTTATTTTTTTAAGAATGATAAAAACTGATTCAAAAAAGAAGAGAGACAATGCAAAATATCGTCAGATACACAAAAATTCTAATGAATATCGGTACAAAGATTTTGTTGGTATTGTTATGGCTGTTTTACATATACGGTATTTATAATATATTGTTCCACAACTGGCACAGTGAATTTGTCGGACATCCTAAAGGAATGCACCTTCCTCACAATATTTATTGGCTGGTTTGGGGAATTAATTTTATTATTTTAAATATCACAATCTGGAAGATATGGCCGCAGTTGTCCAAACTTCATAATATGGTTTTGCATGTTTTATTGTTCCTTATTCCCTTTTTTCTGTTTCAGGCAGGAGCAATATTTTTTAATCTGACTTTTCATTTTTATCTTAAATAGTTACGAAAGAGAGGGGGAATGGACAACAAGAGTACAATATTGACTGAAAAGATAAAGGATGTAATAATTCTTATTCTAACATTGATATATTTTATATTGACATGCCTTGTTATAGCATTACATATCATTGCTCCTCTCACTTTTTCTCTGATTATTTTTGATGTTTTATGGGCAGCCATTATTATCATTGAATATAATCTTTTTAATTTTCCTCGCGACCCAAGAAATGGTACCTATCTTTTTTATATAGATACGGTTTTGTTTTTTCTGTCTCTTATTATTTGTGTTCAGCATTGGGAGATTGTTAAGCTAATCTTACAGCGTTATTGGGGGTAAGGAAAATAATACACCCCCTTAAATATCCTAAAAAATGTTGGTAAGACAAAGCAACTAAAAGGCAAGAATAATCTTGCCTTTTAGCTTATGAGAAATGTTGAACCAATTTGGCGGCTGCAAATCAGGGATAATACACTGTCGGCGGGCTGTTATTTGAGATTATCGCAAAACGGATTTTTCTTCACCTGTTTTACATGGACTTCATAATCCCGAACAATTTTTTCCGAGCCGAAATCAGCTTCGGCCACAATAACGATTTCTGATTTTCTGAGATTTTCCAAAACGTCATCATTCAGATAATCCAGCAAAAGCACGTCATCGGAGCGGCGATACAGCGTTGCATGCCTTCCGCCGTCATAAATCACGCGCGGATTTTCAACCTCGGTCTGTCGGCTTTTTATGACAAAAACCAAAATGTTTTCTTCTGTCCGCACAATTTCATAATCTTCGGCATGCTCCATGCAGGCCTCCCGCGTTTAAAGTTCTTTGATTTTGTTGCTGAGGGTTTTGGATGTTTTGTTGAGCTCGTCCAAAATGCTGTTCGTGGTCTTCAAAATCACGTCTTGTATCGGCTTTTTGCCGGAGCTGCCGGCAAAAGCATTGGTCATCTCGTTCACATATCCGCCCAAAATCGAGTCGGTAGCGTGCAAGCCATGCTTGGCCAGCACGGCGCTCATTCCTGCAAAACCAAGCACGGCTCTTCCGGCAGTTTTGGCTGTTTCTTTACAAATTGTACCTGCTGGCATCAAAAAAATCTCCCCGAGAATCTTAACATGTAGTTAATATATCACAAAATTTTCTACATTACAACAAGTTTTTGTCAAAAATTGGATTCGCGGCTGCCCGGGTAAAATTATCCGTTATTTTTTTTTAATAAAATAACTTGACTAATAATTTTAATGCAGTATAAGAAACGACGGTTTTTTCAATTTTTCTGTAAATTATTTCTATGTTTAGGTTTCGAACCTGTTATTAACACTTTTATGCAAGGCTGCCGGTATCTTTTATCGCTCTTTCCATAATGCAGTTAATAATTCTCAAAAGATGAGCGCGTTTTTTGCATATTCTGTCACGTTTGCAAAATTTCGCAGGGGCGGTGGCATAAAGTGTTTTTACCGCATTCGCATCACCTGTTGTCAGGTCGTGCGTGGTTCGAAAGCGTCATTTTTGACGGGTTTTTTTTGCAGAGGTTTAGGTTATCTTCTCTAATCTTCGCTGCTTTGCAAAATGGCCGAAAAGCCTCTTTCCTGAAAAATAAGGAAGAGGCTTTTCTTTTATTGTTTTTTCCGGTTGACTCGCATTGTTTCTTGTATTAAATTATTTCCAGTTTTTCAATTGAGATAAAGAAAAAGATGAACGTTTTTTATATATACATTCCTGCCGTTATTATCCCCTAGGGGGATTCATCTTTTTGCATATATAACACTTTTCAAAATCAATAAATTTTAACCATTAACGGGTATTTGTAACATGAAACATTACGCTGAGGTCAAAGCCAAGGCCGACTTTGTCGGGCTTGAAAAAGAAGTCTTAAAGTTCTGGGAAGAAAACCGGACTTTTGAAAAATCGGTACATAATCGTGACGGCGCTGCCGAATTTGTGTTCTATGACGGTCCGCCGTTTGCCAACGGAACGCCGCACTACGGACATATTATGGTATCTTACGTTAAAGATGTGGTCGCCCGCTTTCAGACCATGAACGGCAAAAAAGTCGAACGCCGTTTGGGATGGGACTGTCATGGCCTGCCGGCAGAAATGTCCGCCGAGAAACAATTGGGCGTTTCCGGCCGCAAGCAGATTGAAGAATACGGTGTTGAAAAGTTCAACAATTTCTGCCGTCAGGATGTACTGAAATATTCCGGCATCTGGGTTGACATGTTCAAGCGTATCGGCCGCTGGGTAGACTTTACGCATGATTACAAGACGATGAACCTGTCTTTTATGGAAAGCGTAATTCACAATTTCAAACAGCTTTATGACAAAGGGCTGGTTTATGAAGACTACCGTGTCCTGCCTTATTCCTGGGCGGCTGAAACTCCGCTTTCTAACTTTGAAGTCAACCAGGGGTATCAGGATAAGACTGACAATGCCATTACCGTTATGTTTAAGCTGGAAAACGGCATGAATATTTTGGTATGGACGACCACGCCGTGGACGCTGCCGTCAAACTTGATGCTTGCCGTCGGGCTGGATATTGACTATGCCGTTATGGAAGAGGAGGGGCAAAAATACATATTGGCGCAGGCTTTGCTCGGCCGCTATAAAAAACAGCTGGAACACGCCGTGCAGGTCGGAACAATTAAGGGCAAAGACCTTGTCGGTATGAACTACGAGCCGATGTTTCCGTATTTCAAACATCTGAAAGACAAAGGCGCATTTAAAGTCTTGAGCGGTGAATTCGTTTCCACCGAAGATGGTACCGGCATTGTCCATATCGCGCCGGGCTTTGGTCAGGACGACTTCGAGGCCTGCCGCGCCTATGACGAGAATTTCCCGGTCGTTTGTCCGGTTGACGAAGCCGGCAAGTTTACCGCCGAAGTGCCGGATTATCAGGGCAAGCAGGTTTTTGAGACCAATGAGCCGATTATGCAGCTGCTGAAAGAAAAAGGCCTTCTGGTCAAAAAAGAACAATATACCCACTCTTATCCGTTCTGCTGGCGCACGGATACGCCGCTGATTTATAAGGCAATGTCAAGCTGGTTTGTTAAGGTAACGGATTTTCGTGACGAAATGGTCAAAAACAATCAGCAGATTAACTGGGTGCCGGAACACATTAAAGACGGCCGCTTCGGCAAATGGCTTGAAGGCGCCCGTGACTGGTCAATTTCGCGTAACCGTTTCTGGGGTACACCGATTCCGGTTTGGAAGTCTGATAATCCTAAGTTCCCGCGTGTCGATGTTTTCGGTTCTTTGGCGGAAATTAAAGAAAAAACCGGTTTTGAAGTCAAAGATTTGCACAAACCTTATATTGACGACGTGGTTTATCCCAATCCTGATGATCCGTCCGGTCAGACGATGATGAGAAGAGTGGGAGATGTCTTTGACTGCTGGTTTGAATCCGGCTCCATGCCTTATGCTCAGATTCATTATCCGTTTGAAAACAAAGAGTGGTTTGAAAATCATTTTCCGGCAGATTTCATTGTCGAGGCCATGGATCAGACCCGCGGCTGGTTTTATACGCTGACCGTTCTGTCTACGGCTTTGCACAACCGTCCGGCTTTCAAAAATTGTATTTGTACCGGTTTGCTGATGGCCGAAGGCGGGCAAAAGCTGTCCAAGCGCCTGAAGAATTATCCTGATCCGAACGAGGTTTTGGATACAATAGGCTCTGATGCCTTGCGTTGGTTCCTGGTCTCTTCGCCGGTTTTGAAGGGCGGCAATCTGGCTGTTGACAAAGAAGGCAAAGAAATTGCCAAGGCTGCGCGTGTTGCGCTCATTCCGCTGTGGAACGCTTTTTACTTCTTCACGCTTTATGCCAATGCCGAGGAATACAAGGCCAAAGAGATTTCTTCTTCTTCGGAAGCCATTGACAATTATATCTTGTCCAAACTCAAACGCCTGCGCGATGTGGTTAAAAACGGCATTGACAACTATGACGTTGCGGTTGCGACTAATGAAGTTGCCTCCTTTATGGAAGTGCTGAACAACTGGTACATCCGCCGCACGCGTGACCGCTTCTGGGAAGGGGACGCCAATGCTTTTGACACGCTGTATACCGTCTTGGTCAATGTTTGCAAAATTATTGCGCCGCTGATGCCTTTTGTCACCGAGTATGTTTATAAAAATCTGACCGGCGAAGAGTCTGTTCACCTGACGGATTATCCGGCTCTGGCAGATATAAAATATGACGCCGAACTGGTTGAGGATATGGATTTTGTGCAGGATTTGTGTTCAACCGGCAAGTTCATCCGCGAAGAAAACAACCTGCGCAATCGTCTGCCTTTGGCAAGCCTGACGCTTATCGGATCGGAACTGAGCGATGAATATCAGGAAATTGTCAAAGATGAACTGAATGTTAAAGAAGTGAAATTTGACAACAAGTTGGAAAACTATGCCGCCAAAACAATTTATCTGTATACCCCGCTGCTGGGTAAAGCGCTTGGCAAGGATATGGGGCCGGTAATGGGAGCTTACAAACAGGGCAAATGGGAACTCAATGCCGACGGCACGCTGGGTATTGCCGGCAAAACCCTGATGCCGGATTTGTTTGAAGTCCGTCTGGAGATGAAAGCAGGCGTGGCCGGCAAATCTTTTGCCGATAACAAAGCCGTTATTACGCTTGATACCAATGTAACGGATGAGCTTCGCCGCGAAGGGATGGCGCGTGACTTTGTCCGCTTGGTCCAAACACTGCGCAAAGATAAAGACTTTAATGTCTCTGACCGCATTGAGCTTTGCTACTCAACATCAGATTCTGAGTTGGCCAAGGCTCTGGAAGAAAACAAGTCTTATATTGCCGAACAGGTGCTGGCTGTTAAGCTGAATAACGGCTGCAGCGGCGGAACGCAGGCTGATATTGAAGGCAGCGCAATCAGTTTTGACGCCAAAGTTGCCTAAAATATAAAAGTTGCCAAAATAGAAAAAATATAGTACCCTGTTAAGTAAGGACAGGGTACTTTTTTGGATGGAACAATGTCAGACATAGAGAATATCAAACAACAAATAGCGGATGTTAAATACGAAATCGGTTTTGTTAAAACGGCTTTGGAGGACTTCAAACGCCGCTATAACCGTGATAAAGACCTGATTTGGGAAGATTACCGCCAAAAATCAGACGAATTGGCGAATAAAATCTCTGATGCCCGCGAAAAAATGAACTACTTTGAAAATGAAATCCAGTGGCGAAAAGACAAAATCAGAGACCTGCAAAGCAACAGCCGTGATCAAGATGATATTTATCGCAATTCCGATCAGGAAATTGACCGGATGCGCTATGATGATATTCCGGACAATGAACAAACTTATGACTTTATGCATCATCGCCGCGAAGCCGAACTGGCAGACCGCCGCCGTGAAATGAATCAGGATGAAATCCGCCGCTACGAAGATGAAATTACCGATTTTAACAACCGTTATTTTTCAACGGAGTCAGATATCGGAGATTACGGCGGCAGAGAAGAAATTTTAAGACAGGACAAGCGTGACAGATTGTATCAGGCCAAAGTCTATTATGATGACTTGGCTTCGGCAGACCGTGGTAAAATGCGGGATCTGCTCCATCGCCTTGATGAATTGGAACAGGATTTGGAAGCCGCATATCGGCAGGAACATATGTCAGGGTCTAAAACAAATGGCGAATATTCGTCAGAAAGTTATCAATATTATCTTGATGACAAATTTATTGCCGATGAAAATGACTTTGATAGGGATACGCAGCCAAAAGACCGTGGGCCGTCATATAGTCTGGATGATTTTTCCGGCCGTCCGCAGGAAGAATACATTGAGCCGGAGGATGATGACGACAACGGCTGGAACAACAAAAAAGTTGATGATTACTATATGCCGGCACAGGGGGCGCTGAAAGACTTTGCCCGCGAAACCGGCCGGACTTTTCATGAACAGACCGGAAGACAAGGTTACAAGGCGTCTGTCGGTCATACCGAATATAATTATCAAAATAAAAACCGATTGGAAATTACCCGTCAGGAAGAAGAAAATAAAAAGGCCGTTCCGTCAATTGAAGATTTTGTGACGGCGCTGCTGGTTGAAAAAAACAATGGCAAAACCGTTATCAATGTCAGCAAAGCCGACAGCGACGAGTATCGGGCGCGCCTGATGATTGCCAGTCAGAAGGTCGGCCTTCGTACCCGAGGCTATACTAAGATTGAGGATGTGAACGGCTTGGATGAGCATACCTGCGAAATGCTGAAAAAAATGCCTGATGCCGAAAAAAATCAGGAACTTTTGGCACGCCTGCGCCAACGTAAAAGAAAAACGCCGCCGTCGCTTGCCGATAATAATTTGCTGAATGCCGGACGTAACCGCAGCCGTTGATTTTTAGAACGCCGGCCATTGAACGTTTCTCCGCTAAGCAGATACATAAACTTCCGCAAGTGGTATTAAGTTCGCCCGCTCCAAAGGCTGTGCAAACCTTACGGCAGGGCTGAAATGTCTGCCTCTGCCTGCTCACGCGGGGCGTGTTACTTTCAAATCATAAAAACCCCGAAAATAATTTCGGGGTTTTTGCTTCTTCTTTGCCGGAAATTACATGGCTTTGACTTTTGCCTGCAAATCTTTGATTAAAGCATCAACGCCACCGGCATTGTTTTTGATAAAACCGGCATATTCGTTACGTGCCGTAATGGCAAGGCTGACATTTTCAATAATAATGTCTACGACTTTGAACTGACTTCCGTTTTGTTTGACTCGCCAAACCACTTTTGCCGGCTCGCCCTGATCCATGGGAACGGTCGTGTTTACAAAAATCTGGTTTGGGGAATTGGACGGGGTTGTTCCCTTAAAAATAAAGTTTTTGCCTTTGAATTCGTCAAAACGTTTTGACCAGGTCTTAATGTTCAGTTCGCGGTAAGTGGCGATAAAATCTTTGCGTTGCTGCGGCGTAGCCGTTCTCCAAGCCCGCCCGAGAACAAATTTGCCGATAAAGTCCAAATCAAGCGCGTTGTTGAAGAGCTTTTCAAAACGAGTGTCTTTTTCTTTTTGAGAGATGTTGGCATTAATAATGTTTTCAATGCCGTCATTAGTCACGTTTTTTACAAAAGCCTCGGCGCCGGCGGCATCAACATTGGCACGGACATTGCCAGTCATCAGCAGAATAGCGGCAAAAACGGCGGCAAAAATATTTTTTTTCATTTTTGGTTTCTCCAAATTGTCAAAAAGTTAATTATTCATCTTCCATATCATTAAAGGCTTCGTCCTCGTCTTCAACGCCAAAGTCAAAATCATAACTTTGTGCATCATTCTCGGCATTGCCGCCTCCTTTATTCTTACGGTTTTGCAGATAAGCCGAACGCATCGTTGAATAATAATCGACAGACCCTCTCTCCAATTCGTTCAGCAAATCAAGCGTCCGCTCTCTGAGGGCAATAGCTTCCACTGCCGTATAAGTGTAGTTAATCTTGTCTCGTACATTTGCATCATTTCTGGTTGCCCAATAAACCGGATCTGTCGCCATGGCAAGAACGAGGGAAGTTGCCGCCCGCGGAGTGCTTGGGCCGATAAACGGCAAAACAACAAAAGGCCCGTCGGGAACATTCCATTGAGCCAGAGTATCGTCAAACGTCTGAGTTTCTCTGGGAAATCCCCAGCCTTTTGCCACATCGAAAGCACCGCCTAAGCCGAGAGTCGTATTGATAATGAAGCGGCCGACGGAAATGCCGGATGCTTTAAAGTTTCCTTGTAATATATTGTTAATGGCAAATAACGGCTCTTTCGTGTTCAGTAAAACACTGTTAACTCTTTCTCTGACAGATTCTGAAGTAATATCGCGGTATCCTTCGGCAATCGGCTTAAGAACATATTTATCAACCTGATAGTTAAATTTAAAGACTGCACGGTTATAACTTTCCAGCGTGTCGTTATCTTCGTGCGGATTATTGTTTCCGGTAGAAGCACAAGAGGCGGTTATCAAAACCAGAGCTGACACTGCCGGAAGCAAAATCGACTTTTTAATCACTTCTTAGACCTTTCATATTAACAATTCTGCAACAAAATATAACATTAATGTTTAATAATATCAACATTTATTTATGGGACGATGTATAAAATAGTATGCACGGAATGTTATAATATTCAACGGGTTAGGCGAAGAATATCAAGGCAAAAAAATTTTTTTGTAAAAACTTGCCGGCTTATGTTACAAACAAGAAACCTTTTGTGTTTTGCCTGAAAAGATTTTTTGCATTAATATCCCGTTCAGTTAAACAATTTACTTTTAAGGACGAACAAATGACCAATAAACCTTCAAAACCCATAAATCTTTTTGATTGTGCCGCTTCGCAGAAAATCATCGGACAGGAAAAATTTCTCGAGGCTTTTAAAAACATTTTGAACCACGGCGCTTATTGTCAGGGGCCGGAAACACATGAGCTGGAAAACAAACTGGCAGAATATTCCAATGCCAAACATTGCGTAACCTGCGCTTCCGGTACCGATGCCCTGATTTTGCCGCTGATGGCTTGGGACGTCAAACCCGGAGATGCCGTATTTGTATCGTCTTTCACGTTTGTCGCTTCGGCCGAAGCTCCGGTTATCTTGGGTGCAACCCCGATATTCGTAGATTCTGATCCGCATACGTTCAACATGGATCCGGCAGATTTGGAAAGGGCAATTGCCGAAGTTAAAAAAGAAGGCAAACTGAATCTGAAGGCTGTCATTGCCGTGGATATTTTCGGCAATCCGGCTGATTATGACAAGATTATGGAAATCGCTCATAAAAACGGCATGAAGGTTTTGTCTGACGCCGCCCAGAGCTATGGCTCCGTTTACAAAGGCAAAAGAGCCGGCAATATTGCCGATATGACGGCAACTTCTTTCTATCCGACCAAACCGCTGGCCGGTTACGGCGACGGCGGCGCGTCTTTTGCCAACAGCGAAGAAGAATACGACCTGATGGTTTCCTGCCGTGTTCACGGTATGAGCAAGACGGACCGTTACGACAATATCCGCATGGGCCTGAACTCCCGTATGGATTCTTTCCAGGGCGCCGTTTTGTTGCAGAAGCTGACTGTTTTTGAGCAGGAACTGAAAGACCGCTATACCATTGCCAAACGTTATGATGACAATTTGAGCAGCTACTACGGCAAACAGCAGATTATGGACAACTGCAGCTCGGCTTACGCTTTGTATACCGTTACTTGCAATGACCGCGATGAAGCCATGGCCTTCTTGAAGGAAAAAGGCATCCCCTGCGGTGCATACTATCCGCGTCCGGTCAATACCCAGACCGCTTATGCCAAATGGAATACGCGTTCTCTGCCGGTTTGCGAGAAATTGTCCAAGACCGTTTTGAGTATTCCGATGCATCCGTATTTGGATCAGGAAGCTCAGGATTATATTATCAATTGCATGAACGAATTTGCCTCTAAAAAAAATTCTAAAGCAGCATAATTGATAATATCCCGAAAAACAGCCTGACGCCGATCAGGCTGTTTTTTTTATGTCCGGACAGACAGGGGATTACCTTGCGAAAAAGATTGCAGAAAAAAGCAGACTTGTGTAAGTTTACAAGAAAGATTATATAAAATAAGGTGCGGAAATGATTGCAAAGCTGAAAGGCATAATAGACACAATCGGCGAGGACTGGTGCATAATTGACGTCAACGGCGTCGGCTATCTGGTTTTTGCCTCGTCAAAAACGCTCGGAAAACTGATAAAAGGCGGCGCGGCGGCGTTACTGACCGAAACCGTCGTCCGCGAAGACAGCATCTCGCTGTATGGTTTTTTTGACGCTTGGGAAAAAGAGTGGTTTAATACCCTGACCAAGGTTCAGGGCGTCGGAGCCAAAGTCTGCCTCAGCATTTTGTCGGTTTTGAGCCCGTCGCAGCTTTCGCAGGCGGTTTCTGCACAGGATAAAAATTCTTTCACCCGTGCCAACGGCGTCGGCCCCAAGCTGGCGGCGCGGATTGTAACGGAGCTGAAAGACAAGATAGTGACTGTCCCGATAACCGAATTTTCTAAGGAGATTGCTATGAATCCGACCGAAGAAACTGCGAACTACGAGGATAATGTTGCCATGCTGAATGCCGCGGAAGACCCCGAAGCCATGGAAGACGCCATTTCCGCGCTGGTCAACCTCGGATATCAGCGGCTCGAAGCCTACAAGGCGGTTAATAAAGCCGCTGCCAATAAGCCTGATGCCGGTGTTTCGGAACTGATTAAACTGGCACTAAAAGAATTTGCCCAAAAGGATTAACGAATAATGGACGACGAAAGACTGGTCAGCACCAAAAGAACATCAGAAGACGAAGAGCAGGGGATAAACGCCCCGATAAACTTGCGCCCGACCTCGCTGGCGGATTTTGTCGGGCAGAAACAGGTCTGCGAGAACCTGAAAATATTTATTGAGGCAGCCAAAAAACGCGGCGAAGCGCTGGATCATGTCCTGCTTTTCGGCCCGCCGGGACTAGGCAAAACCACGCTGGCTTCCATTGTGGCCAAAGAACTGGGCGTAGGCTTTCGCGCCACTTCGGCGCCAATGATTTCCAAGTCAGGAGATTTGGCGGCAATTCTGACCAACCTTGAGCCGAATGACGTCTTGTTTATTGATGAAATCCACCGCCTGAACCCGGCAATTGAAGAAGTGCTCTATTCGGCAATGGAAGATTTTCAGCTCGATTTGATTATCGGCGAAGGGCCGTCGGCGCGTTCCGTGCGGATTGATTTGCAGCCTTTTACGCTGGTTGGGGCTACCACCCGCTCCGGCATGCTGTCTACCCCGCTGCGCGAACGATTCGGCATACCGCTCCGGCTGGATTTTTATTCTCCGGAAGACTTGAAGAAAATTGTCGCCCGCGGTGCACGCCTGTTGGGAATGCCGCTGTCGGACAAGGGCGCAATGGAAATTGCCAAACGCTCGCGCGGAACGCCGCGCGTGGCCGGAAGACTGCTGCGCCGCGTACGGGATTTCGGGGCGGTCAGCGATGCTGCGGAAATTGATAATCAGATTGCCGATACCGCACTTCGCCGGTTGGACGTTGATAATTACGGTTTGGACGCTTTTGACCGCCGTTACCTGCAATGTATTGTTCAAAATTACGGCGGCGGGCCGGTGGGAGCAGATACTTTGGCGGCGGCTTTGTCTGAGGAACGTGATACCATTGAAGAAGTGATTGAGCCGTTTTTGCTCAAGCTCGGCTTTTTGCAGCGCACGCCGCGCGGCCGTGTTATTTCCGATTTGGGCTGCGACTATCTCGGCGTTGCCAAACTCCGCAAAAACACAAAACAATTTGACCTGTTAGAAACAATAGAGGACTAAAAAATGCAAGACAATCTGCCCCGTGAAATTTCCGCCGGCGGAAGCTATACCATGCCGGTTCGCGTTTATTATGAAGACACGGATGCCGGCGGTATCGTGTACTACGCCAATTACTTAAAATTTGCCGAACGCGCCCGCAGCGAATATATCCGGACGCTGGGCTTTGACCAACAGGCGGAATTAAGCGCCGAAGACAAATTCGGTTTTGCCGTCCGTCACTGCGACATTGATTACTTAAAACCGGCGGTCTTGGACGATTTATTGAGTGTATCTTGCAAGATCACGGAACTTGGCGGCGCTTCGGCCGTCATGCATCAGGAGATTCGCCGCGGCGAAGAGCTTTTGGTCGTTCTGGATGTCAAAGTCGTCTGCCTGAACCTTGTCAAAAAGCGTCCGGTGCGGATGCCGGTGTCTTTGGTGCAGAAGATTGAAAAATATATTTAAATTAATTGAATCTTTAACATTTTATGCTAAATTCCGGTACAGATTTTTAGTTCCGGACAGTTCCGTTTTAGAATAAGGTAGAAAATACAATGAATACAGAAACAATGACAGATGTTGCCACCGCCGCTCAGACAATGTCCATGTGGGATTTGGTCTGGGCTTCCGATACCGTTACCAAAGTCGTGATGATCGGCCTGATTGCCGCGTCGGTTTGGTCTTGGGCGATTATTATCGAAAAGCTCGGCACGCTTCGTCAGGTCAAACAGCGTTCCCGCAAATTTGAAGAACGTTTCTGGTCCGGCGGCTCGTTGGACCGTTTGTATGATGCCATCGGCACACATCCGTCCGACCCGATGTCGGCAATGTTTGTTGCGGCCATGAAGGAATGGAAACGCACCAATATCATGAAGTCCAAAACAGACCGCGGCCTGCGCGGCGTTTCGCTGCAGCAGCGTATTGAAAAATCCATGACCGTTTCCATGGATAAAGAAGTTGAGGCACTGGATACGCGTATGGGCTTTTTAGCTTCCACCGGCTCGGTTGCGCCGCTGGTCGGCTTGTTCGGAACGGTATGGGGAATCATCAACAGCTTTAACGCCATTGCCGCCACGCAGAGCAACTCCCTGTCCGCCATGGCTCCCGGTATTGCCGAGGCTCTGTTTACCACGGCTTTCGGACTGATTGCCGCCATCCCCGCCGTTGTCGCTTATAACAAAATTTCTTCCGATATTGACCGCTATGCCAAACGTCTGGAGAATTTCATGGTCGAATTTTCAAGTATCCTGTCGCGCGAAATTGACGATACCGCAATCAAAGCCGACATGGCGGGAGAATAAAACATGGCTTTTTATCAACAGTCCCAACGCCGTGATGCCCGCTGCAGCCGCCGCAATGCGGATATTAACATGACCAACCTGATGGACGTGATGATGGTTTTGCTGGTAGTCTTTATGGTCGCCGCGCCGCTGATGACGTCAGGAATTGCTTTAGATTTGCCGAAAGTCGGCGGCAAAGCCATGGAAGGCGAGGAAACCTCGGTCAATATCAGCGTTGACAAAGAGGGCTACTACTACATTGGCGAAACCGAAATTCCGGCCGACAAGATTGTTGACAAACTCAAGGCCATCCGCAGTGAGAACAAGGAATTGAGCGTCACCATTTCGGGCGATACCGGCGCGGAGTACGGCCGCGTGATCGGCCTGATGGCCATTTTGAAAGAAGCCGGTTTTGAAAAAGTCGGGCTGAAAACAGAACCCAAACCTCGGACAGTAAAGAAAAAATAACCTCAATGAATAAGGCGCTGAAAAAATCAATAGCATTGCATCTGCTGGTCTTTTTCTTGTTTTGGATAGACCTGCCGTTGTTCTGGTCTAATAAAATGACCCTGAATCAGGTGCCGATTATTGTTGATTTGCAAGATGTCAAAATCTCCGAGATGACCAACCTGCCGCCCAAGGCCAAAATGGGCAAAGAAGACAAGGCCGCCTCGCAAAAACAGCGCAAGATAGAAGAAAATTTCTCCAAAGACGAACCTAAGGAAGAAGCGCCGGCCGAAAAGGCTAAAGACAGTAAAAAAGAGCCGGAAGCCGTCAAAGAAGAAGCGCCCAAAGAGATAAAAAAAGACTTTCTGGTCGCACCTCAGCCCCGAAAACCCAAAGCGCCGGTTGCAAAACCAAAGCCGGTGAAAGAAAAGCCGAAACCCAAACCGGAACCCAAAAAGCAGCCGGCAAAACCGGAAGACAAGTCCAAACCCAAATTGGCTAATCCGCTAAAAAGCCTGCTGGCCTCGGTTGACGCCATGGAAAAGAATTTGGGCGCGGAAGATGAGGAAGCCACTATCAAAGAGGGTACCGAAGTCCAAAATATGGGCGTGGAAGGCGGTACCGGCGGAAACTACTTCAGCGAACTGAGCATCTCGGAAATGGATGCCTTGGCCGGACGCCTGCGGGCTTGTTGGAATCTTGACCCCGGCGCCATGGGCATTGAAAATATGATTATTGAAATTCGCGCAACCTTGAATCAGGACGGCAGCGTCCGAAAAGTGGACATTCTGGATATGTCGCGCTATAATTCCGACAACTTCTTCCGTTCGGTGGCAGACAGCGCCAGACGTGCCGTTTATATCTGCGAACCAGCATATAAGATATTGTCAGAGAAATATCCTGAGAAGTACGATAAATGGAATACCATGTTATTGAAATTTAACCCGTTGAATAAACAAATCAATTAGGCCGTCACAAACGGCCTTTTTTGCTTGCAAAATCTCAGTAATACTTTATGATAATACCTGCAGTCCGGAGGCGGGCTGTGGTGTCTGAAAAACATCTCGATAAAATATCCGCTCAGGCGGAGTGCCGGAAATAAGCCGCTTTGCGGGCGAATAACGGTGACTGATTTATCGCAGTTTTTCAGCTCCGCCACCTTAGTTTTTAAGGTGGTTTTGTTTTAATCAAAACTATGGAGCGAAAATAAATGTTATCAAGAAAATATAGAAAAGAATGGTATAAAACCTTCCGGAGTTATTGTAATAAAGAATTAAACCGGATAATGACGGAACAGGGCTTAACAAGTACGGAACTGGCCGATCATATAGATTTTATGGAAGGCCGGATAGAAAAATTAAGAAGAAATACCAGCCATATGAGAATGGAAGAATATGTATATCTGTTTTCCTTTCTGGATAAGGTTTTTGAAATAAAACTTGTCGATGCCAAAGATTATCCTTGGCAGTAACCTGCACGGCAGGCGCGCGGCAAGTTGTCAGTACCGCGCTTCAGAGACCGCGTTGCTATGGCGGGATGTGTGATAGAGGATGTGCTTTGAAACACTGTCATTTGGGGACTCTTTTTTAGGTCATCCTAAACTCTCTCTTTTGTCATTGCCGGACTTCGATCCGGCAATCCATCTCATA
>JAGBHO010000053.1 GCA_017935485.1 Alphaproteobacteria bacterium
TCAAGCGGGAGTACCTCTTATTCCGGTTCCGTTGTCGGTTATAACGAATGCGGCAGCGCCTGCCGGTCTTGTTCAACCTCTTGTCCGTCCGGTACTTCCACCACCAACCCCGGCGGTTGTGGCGGATCAACCACGAATGAATGCGGGACCAGGACTTGTTATTATCCTTATCAATCCTGCCACTCCCATTCTTATTCTTGTCCGTCAGGGTATTCAACCTCCTGCTCCGACGGATATTCAGATACGGCTTACAAAGAATGTTCTTGTGGACAAACAAGCAGTACTAAATGTTACAAATGCAATGCGGCCTCTTCCGGCGGCGATAGCGGCGGTAGTACATGTAATAAGTACAAATCTTGTTCAAATAAGTGTACCGGCGTACTAAACCCTGTCCCTCACTGTCAAAAACACAGCAGCAGCAAATACACCCTCAATTGCTCTCTCTCCATTACCCGAGATTGGGTAAACTGTTCAGGGCAATCAAAGACAGCCTCCGGCACTGCATACGACCAAATAGCAACATATAGCACTAGCGATGCCTGCGAAGCTGCAAGATCAACCAAGACCTGCTCATGTTCATCTTACCGTTGGCCTTATGACTGTATAGGGGTTAGCGGCACCATCAGTTTTGATTAACACTTAATCCCACTAAAAAACTCTCTTTTTTCCACCCTTTCAAGGACAGAAAGAAGAGAGTTTTTTATGGCAAAATAATTAATGTTTTTCCGCTTATCTTCTGCGCAAGAAGGACGGAATGTCCAAATTCATTTTATCTTCATAGTCATTGTCGGCAAAAGACGGAGAAACCGGCTCCTGAAAACGCTCATTTTCTTTCATCTTTTTACGGTTTCTTCTGGCAATTGAAAAACCGGTGACTCTTTCAATCAGGGTCGGCGTATGTTCTTCTTCGTCATCAACAATGAGCTGCTCCGGCTCTTCTCTCTTCGGAGCAAAAATACCCGGATTATGGTCCGGAAACAGTTCCGGCTCTTCCTCAACAACTCTCACTGTCGTTTTGGCAGCAAAAACATTGTCGTCCGATGCCAGAATATTGTTCAATGTATTGGCATCATTAGCGGAGGTATCTTCGTTTTTGTTAATAATAGCTTTGAACAAAGCCGAGGCTTTTGGCATTTCACCCATGGCAGAAGATTTTTCAATCATGTCAAAATCTTCAAAACGTCTTACTTCTGCGGGAGCTGCCGCTGCAGGAGCCGCAACTGTCTCTGCGGCATCTTCCTCGATTCGCTCTTCTTCAAACGAAACTATCTCTGCAGCATCGATAGCTTCTTCCATTTCTGCAGCCTCGTCAATATCATGGGCTGAGAACTTCTCCAAATTTGAATCAATTTCAACATTCGGAGCAATCGGAGCCGAAACTTTTTCTTCCGTAAAACTTTCGGCAATATAATCTTGCGCTTTCGGAGCCTTGGCCTTAACCGCAACTTTTTCGCCAATACCGGTAGCAACGATAGACACGCGGATTTTTCCGACCAATGCCTCATCATAACTGGAACCGAAAATAATATTGGCTTCTTCGTCAACTTCTTCTTTAATACGGCTGGCCGCTTCGTCAATTTCAAACAATGTAATGTCGGAACCGCCCGTAATGTTAATCAACACGCCTTTGGCGCCGCGCATGGAACAATCGTCAAGCAACGGATTGGAAAGAGCCTGCTCGGCGGCTTTTACGGCACGATCCTCGCCTTCGGCCTCGCCTGTTCCCATAATCGCCTTGCCTTTGTCTTCCATAATCGACTTGATATCGGCAAAATCAAGGTTAATCAGCCCAGGCATCATCATCAGGTCGGTAATGGAACGCACGCCGGCATACAAGACATTGTCAGCCATTACAAAAGCATCAGCCAGCGTTGTCTTTTTATCGGCAACCCGAAACAGATTCTGGTTTGGAATAATGATAATACTGTCCACTTCGCTGGTAAAAGTCTCAACAGCGCTTTCGGCTGTTTCCATTCTTTTGCGGCCTTCAAACTGAAAAGGCTTGGTCACCACGCCGACGGTCAAAATTCCTTTTTCTTTGGCAATTTTAGCCACAACCGGAGCCGCGCCGCTGCCTGTTCCGCCGCCCATGCCGGCCGTAATAAACACCATATTGGCGCCTTCAAGCTCTTTCTCAATCTCCTCGCGGGCTTCTTCCGCCGCCAGTTTTCCGACTTCCGGCCGCGCACCGGCGCCAAGCCCCTGTGTTGTTTCAAGTCCGAGCTGGATTTTGCGGCTGGCCGAAGAATGAGCCAGCGCCTGCGCATCCGTATTGGCAACAATAAAATCCACGCCTTCCAGATTTTGCGCAATCATGTTGTTTACGGCATTTCCGCCGCCGCCGCCGACACCGATGACCGAAATCCGCGGTTTCAAATGCATGACTGTTTTCTCAGGAACGGCTAATTTGATTGACATGGTGCTTCTCACTCCAAAATACTAAAAATACACTTTGGATATAAGTATACGCATTCAATAATTAAGTTTTGGTTACCAAGATTAAAAATTTTGTTTTATCCACGAGAAAATTTTGCCCAACCCGCCGACACTGCGAACCGGTTTGTTAATAATTTTGTTCGGGCGTTTTTCCGTATAATTCAGAGCATACATCAGCAGTCCGACACAAGTCGAATAGGCCGGATTTGTAAAAACCTCGGGCTGGTTGATGTCAGCTTTCGGCTTCCAGACCCGCACTTCTTTGTCCAACACCATCGTCGCAACTTCACGAATGCCGGGGAGCTGACTGCCGCCGCCGGTCAAAACCACGCGATGGCTCGGCATGTCCTTCAAGCCCTGTTCTTCCAGCTTCATGTTGACCAGCTCAAAAATTTCTTCAATCCGGGGCGTAATGATACTGATCAAATCGGCCTTGGTAATCTGGCGGATACTGCTGTCGTCTTCTTCTCCGACCGGATAAACGTTAATGGTCTCTTCTTTGTCTTTACTGGTCAGAAAAGCGCAGCCGTGATAAGTCTTCAGCCGCTCGGCATTGGCAATGGACGTCGTCAGCCCGTAGGCAATGTCGTTCGTCACATTATTGCCGCCTACCGGCAATGCCGCAAAATACACCGGATACCCGTGCCTGAACGTAGCAATGCTGGTCGTCCCGCCGCCAATGTCAATAACGGTCGCCCCAATCTCTTTCTCGTCTTCCACCAAACAGGCCAGTCCGGAAGCATAAGAAGAAAAAGCCCTGCCCACAATTTCCAAATGCGCATTTTCTATAACGGTCGAAAGATTGCGGTAAGTAATGTCCGGCACCAGCCCGAGCACAATATCAACCGCCAGCTTCTCGGCAAAAATATTTCGCGGGTCTTTAATCTCTTCTCCGCCGTCCAAACGATAGTTCGTCGGCAGGCAATGCACCAGATCGCACCCGTCAACGCTGATCTTATTCAGGCCTTTTTCCAAAACCTTATTCAAATCAGCTTCATTAATCGGACGGTTTTTGTTAAGGGAAATTGCCGCATTTTTGATAGAACTGTGAACCTTGTCACCGGAAACATTGACAATAATTTTGCTGATACGTTCATTGGCGCGCTGCTCTGCAGCCTCAACGGCATTGCAAACCGCCAGTGTCGCCTTGTTAATATCCGTTACCACGCCGTTTTTAATGCCGCTGGAAGCGTTATAACCGTAACCGGCAATTTTAATCTGCCCTTCACGGCTGACTTTCGCAATCACACAACAAACTTTTGAAGATCCCACATCCAAAGCTGCAAATGTTGACGATTTGTTCAAGTTCTCCCCCTTCTCCAAACTTTCCGGTTTGTCTTACGGCAGGCATCCTTTGTCAGGTTGCTCTTTCCTTGCCGTTATTAAGCTTAAGCGGTTCTTTTAAAGACGTTTTTTTAAGCTTGATAACCACTTTATCTTTTAACCTTAAATCAATTATGGTTAATTTACGTTTAAGAATCCCTTTTGTCATATTTAATTTTAACAATTTTTTCCAGGCTTTTTCAACTCCCTCTTCCGGCAGCTTCACGGTAATGCCGTTCCGAATGTCGTCCAAGACCAGATTCCAGCGCCGCTGCGAAATATAATTTGCCACCTTCACCCGCTTAAACACCGCATTGTCTTTTTGAATAATATTAAGCAAGGCATTAATATTTTCCGGCGCACCGGCACCGACAATCAGCAGGATCGGCTTGTCCGGTTTAAAATCGGCATGAATAACCTTTCCGTCTTCATCTATCGGATGAAACTTTTCCGAAATCTGCCAAATCGACTTTACCTGCTTTTCAACAATGCCGATTTGCACCACATTCGGCATAAAAGACTTCTTGACCACAGCTGATTTCACCCACGGCAGCGTCTCAACCCTTTCCTTAATTTCCGCCACGTTAACCTGAAAAATATTATCGTCGCGGCTCAGTCCCACAGCCCGACGCAATGCCTCGGCACTCGTTTTTTCATGCCCGAAAACCAAAACCTCATCAACGCCAAAACCGTGCTTTCCGCTAAAAGCATAAAACTCCTGCGCCCATTCGTCAAACTGTTTGCTGACCAGACTTTGCTTAACAGTTGCCGTCAAAGAAGCCAAAACCAAAATCACTCCGAGCACGACCAGGCTGCCGGCCAGACGATAAGGCCATTCTGCCGGAAGCCTGACAATATCTTCCAGCGGGTCGGGCGCTATTTTGATCTTGCTTTTTCCGAACATTATTTCTTCATAATTCCCATACGCTTGACTTCCCATTCCAAAACAATGGAAGTCTTTTCCTTAACCCGGTTAATAATCTCTTCCCCCAGCGTTTCAATGTCATTGGCCGTCGCCTTGCCGGTATTGATCAGAAAATTGCAATGTTTTTCCGAAACCTTGGCGCCGTTAACGCTCATCCCGCAACAGCCGGACTTCTTAATCAGCTCCCATGCTTTCAAACCTTCCGGATTCTTAAAAGTCGAACCGGCCGTTTTCTCATTATACGGCTGATTGGCAATTCGGTACTGCCGCTGTTCTTCCAGAATACGGGCAATATTTTCTTTCTTGTCCTTTGCCGCCCGAAAAGTAATGGAGGTAATAATCCAGTCATCGGGAAAAAGGCTGCTGCGATAAGAAAGCATCAGGTCATCGACCGTCACCGTTTCTTTTTCGCCGCGGCCGTTTACAATCGTCGCACGCGCAATTACGTCTTTTACGCACCGTCCGAAACAACCGGCATTGGTCTTGACCGACCCGCCGATAACGCCGGGAATTGAACACAAAAATTCCAAACCGCCCAACTCGTTCTCCAGCATGATTTTCTTCAAATCGGCATTCCGCACACCGGCAAAACAGGTAATTTCGTTATCTTTTATTTTAATCTGTTTAAAATATTTGCTGTCCAAACGAATAACCACACCGGTAATTCCGCCGTCGCGCACCAACAGGTTGGATCCGCCGCCGACCACGCATACCGGCAGATTATACGGCATCATCTTGAGAAAGAAGCCCAAATCGTCCTCATCTTCCGGATGATACATCACATCAGCCGGACCGCCGACGCCAAACCATGTATATTTTGACATTGGTACGTCGGTATCATAACGCCCCCGTACTTCAGGAAGAAAATCCACCAGTTTTTTTCTCTTCGGCCACAGCCGTTTTAATCCCAACATTTTTCCTCCTGATTTTATCTTGCGGAAATTTCACGTTCCACTGCATCGGCAAAACGCTGCGCCGCATCATTAATTGCGGTCTTTTTGGCATTGTCAGACATTTTTTTCATCTTTTTCGGATTCGCAATCGCCTCCTTCAGTATGAGAGCCAGCGTCTCCGGCGTAAAATCTTTCTGCCGGATAACCTCTGCGCCTTTGGCTTCTTCCAAAGTCCGCGCATTGTAAGACTGATGGTCATCCGCGGCAATCGGCAGCGGCACCAGAACCGACGGCAAGCCGGCAATGGCTATCTCAGAAACCGAAGATGCCCCCGCCCGCGATACAATCAAATCCGTTGAAGCATAAAGCTCGTCCATATTGTCAAAAAAAGCAGAAACCACAACTTCGGCTCCGCACCTCTGATAAGCGTTTTCAACCAGCGTGACATCATCTTTCCGGCATTGTTGAAAAATCTTCAGCTTTTTCTGTTCGGACTTGTCCAAAGCCGCTACTGCTGCCGGAACCACTTCGCTGAACACTTTTGCCCCCTGGCTTCCGCCCAGAACCAACAACTGAAAGGCATCAGCCGCCGCACGCTCTTTATATTTTCCTTCTCCGGTTTTGACAATCGCCCCCCGCACCGGCATACCGGTCAGCAGCGTTTTGACATTTGCCGGCGTATATTTTACATTTTTAAAACTCTGTGCAATCAGCGAGGCATATTTGCTCAAAAAACGGTTGGTCCGGCTCATAACCGCATTCTGTTCATGCAAAATCAAATCCGTTCCGAGCAGAATGGCCGCCATTGACGCCGGAAAAGAGGCATATCCGCCAAACCCGACCACACATTTCGGCCGTTTTTTCAAAATCAGAAAACCGGCCTGCAAAATGCCGATACAGGTCTTGAACAAACTTTTAAGCTTAAACCATTTTGACTTTCCGACCATCGCTCCAGCCCAGACCGCATAATTCGGAATCTCGCCCAAATGCCCTTTATAATTGTCCTTGCCGCGGCTGTCGGTAATCAGCGCCAGACGGTATCCCCGCTTTAACAGTTCCTCCGCCAGAGCCTCGGCCGGATAAACATGACCGCCGGTTCCGCCGGCTGTTAAAAAGATTAAGGGTTTTGCTTTCTTTTTAGTACGTTTCATCTTTATCCTCCGCATGAACATTTTTTCGGGTAATTGCCAGCAGCATCCCCATTCCCAGCGCCGTTGCCAAAACAGAAGAACCGCCGTAAGAAACAAACGGCATGGTCATTCCTTTAGTCGGCATCAGATGCAGCGTGGACGCCATATTAATAATGCCCTGCACCCCAAACGACGCGCACAGGCCGGAAGCCGACAGAATAATAAACAAGTTGTTGTCTTTAAGCGATATTATCATTGAACGTATGACGATTATGGCAAAAACCGCTACAATAAACAAGCACAAAATCAATCCGTATTCTTCCGCCGCCACGGCAAAAATAAAGTCGGTATGCGCATCGGGAATATTCATCTTGACCACGCCTTCCCCCGGCCCTTTGCCAAACAGGCTGCCGTTCTGAAAAGCCTCCAGCGACTTGCGCACCTGATAACTGAGCTCGCCGCCGGACGCCAGAAACTGGTTCACGCGGTTGTGCACATGGTCAAAAGTAAAATAAGCCGTCACCAGCATCGCCAGAAATCCCAACCCCATCGCCGCCACAAACTTTATGGACAGTCCCGCCAGAAAAAACTGAAAAGCCCAAATACAGGAAACCACAATCGTCATCCCGACATCAGGCTGCAACAGCAACAACCCTACCGTTAAGACAAACAGAAAAACAGAAATCAGATTCCCCGGAAAATTTGCCGATTTATTCTGCCCGTCAAACAACCATGCTGCTACTACGATAAAAGTCGGCTTGACAAATTCGGAAGGCTGCAGCGTAAATCCTAGAATCCTGATCCAGCGTGTGGCACCTTTGACCTCAAAACCCCATATCAACGTAAAAACCATCAGAACAATCGTCGCGGCATATCCCAAAATCGCCACCCGGCGGATGGCTTTCAGGCTTTGCATGGATAAAAACAACATCAGGGACAACGCCAGCGGCATAAAAAACAACTGCCGCTTCACAAAATGATAACTGTCCGCCCCGATCCGGTCAGCCACCGACGGACTGGCTGAAAAGGTCAATAACAATCCGACCATAACCAAAGACAAAATCAAAGACAGCAAAACCTTGTCAACGGTCCACCACCAATTGCTCAAAACGCTTCGGGAATTTCTGGCCAGATTAATCATCATCTTCTTATCTCACGCTTAAAGACATCAGGGCAATCACGGCCAAAATCAGCGCCGCAATCCAAAAACGGTTAACAACACGGGTTTCCGGCCAACCCGATTGCTCAAAATGATGATGTATCGGCGCCATTTTGAAAAATCTTTTACCGCCGGTCTTCTTAAAATAAGCCACCTGAATCATAACGGATAAAGCCTCAATCACAAAAATTCCGCCCGCAATCGCCAGAATTATCTCCTGCTTGAGCATAACGGCAATCGTACCGAGCAAACCGCCCAAAGCCAAAGAACCGGTATCGCCCATAAAAACTTTTGCCGGCGCACAGTTAAACCACAAAAAGCCCAGACACCCGCCGATAACGGCAGCACAAACAACGGCAACCTCTCCGACATTCGGCAGCTTGGCAACGGCAAAAACATCAACCAGCGGACTGCCGCCGATATAAGCAAAGACCATAAACACAAACAAAGCCGCAATCATCAATCCGGAAGCCAACCCGTCCAAACCATCGGAAAGATTCACTGCATTAGAGGCCCCGACAATCACAACCATGGCGAACGGAATGTAAAACAGCCACAAATTAATCGCCAGATTTTTAAAATAAGGAATAGTCAGGCTGAAACGGTTTTGCTCGGGCGTCAGATAAGATATAATCAAGACCGAAACCAAAGCGGTTGAAAACTGCAGCAACAGTTTCATTTTTGCCGTCATGGCATTCGCCGTCTGTTTTTTGACCTTGACATAGTCATCGACAAACCCCACAAAGCCATAAACCAGCAAAACCAAAATGCAAACCCAGACCAGAGGATCATTCCAATGCGCCCAGAGGATTGTTGACAAAATGCCGCCACCCAAAATCATCAGGCCGCCCATTGTCGGCGTCCCTTTTTTGGTCAGCAAATGGCTCTGCGGCCCGTCTTCCCGTATCGGCTGCCCTTTTCCCTGATGATGCCGCAAAAAGGTAATGATTCGCTCCCCCAAAAGCAATACCAGAATAAAAGAGGTAAAAAACGCGCCGCCGGCACGCCAGCACAGCGTGGAACTGAAAACCGGCAATTCATTCGCCGCTGATTGAAACAAACTGTTAAACATTCCCTATAGTCCCCCGGATCATAAAATTTTATTCTTAATCCTAACCGCAATTTCTAAAATAAACCTTAAAATATCTGACAATATAAAAAACTTTTGCCTCATTCTCACCCATTCACCACTCACCAGCCTCAATTGCTTTCCCAACTTCTTCCACCTCACACCTTACCTTCCAAACAGCTTCGTTTTTCCCTCTCTGCCCTCACTTCACTCCCTCACCTATCCCCGTTTTCCCCTCCACTGCCCATTTCTCTGATTAGCCAAAATCTCCTCTGCTTTTCCTATCACCCTGCCCAAAATCTTCACCCAATCTTTCACTATGCATTTAATCTTGCGTTTTGTTGTGATACAGTAATAACAATGTCATTGCCGGACTTATTATTTTTCTTTGTCATTCTGCGTCACCCTGAGGGTGTGACCCGGCAATCCATAAAGAAACAACCTGCACGGCAGGCGCGCGGCTGGTTGTCAGCAACCTACCCCAGAGACCGCGTTGCTCCGTCGGGAAGAGTGATTAAATTTGTATTTTGAAAAATGGTTTTCCGGATCGAATCCTACAATAACAATTTCTAATTAAACTTTGACAAATTTAATATATATTAAAAATTCAATATCCTTTTAATTGTTTTTCAACCCCTTGATAATCTTTGCTTTTGACGAAATACGCCTCCCTCCTTCCAATCTGTATTGACAATACCCCCAAGTTATGATATTATAATTTTCGATGATACTCTTTGGAGTTCATCACTCCGGCCTCTTCTTTCATCGGCTTAGAGGCCGGAGCTCCCTGCTTAACAAACCGTCAAAGGCTTGGCTGAAAATACATTAATTAAGGGAGCAACAAAGAAAGAATTTTTATTAAGGGAGGATAACCATGAAACACGCTATGCTACACATGAAACTAAACTCTGCGGTATCAGTCTTTGCTGTTGCCGCTGCTTTCTCGGTTCTCCTCCCGCCTTCTAACGCTTTTGCCGGTATCTGTTTCCTGCCTGACTGTGGTGATGATAAATTGGCCGGTGGCGGCGATATCAATATGAATATCAACGAAGATTCGGAATATTGCGAGAACAAAGGTTATACCTATTATTCATCAGGGCAATGTCCGCAATATCAAGCTAAAGTTGGTACCTGCTCCCGTGACGACCACTACCTCAAATGTGATCCGGTTAAATGGTGTACCGATAACGGTTATAACACCCAGACCTGCTCTCTGCCGTCCTTTGTTGACGGACAATGTCCGAACGGCAAGCCTTATTACAAACAATGTAAAGAAGACAGGCCGCGCGCTTGTCGGGAAGCCGGATATGTCAACTCCTGTTCTTCCGGACGGTTATATGCTACTACAAACCGTTGTCCTTATGATAAATCTTACGGCAAGTGCTGTACCGCTTCGCCCTCTGCCGGATGCCCGTCCAATTATTCCGTAAACTGTGATGCTTCCCGCGGGTCTTCCGGTACCGACACTTGCGGTTATACCTGTTATCGCTGTTGTTCCGACGAATGTTCGAGAGGGTCGAAGAACTACAGCGGAAGCAAAGCGGGAACAACCGAATGCGGGTCAATCTGTCGTTATTGCAGTACCTCATGCTCAAGCGGGAGTACCTCTTATTCCGGTTCCGTTGTCGGTTATAACGAATGCGGCAGCGCCTGCCGGTCTTGTTCAACCTCTTGTCCGTCCGGTACTTCCACCACCAACCCCGGCGGTTGCGGCGGATCAACCACGAATGAATGCGGAACGAAGACCTGTTATTATCCTTATCAATCATGCCACTCTCACTCCTATTCTTGTCCGTCAGGGTATTCAACCTCTTGCTCTAACGGATATTCCAGTACAGCTTACAAAGAATGTTCTTGCGGGGCAACAAGCAGTACCAAATGTTACAAATGTAACGCCACCTCTTCCGGCGGCAAATCAAGCGGGGGTTGCTGCGGTTATGAGAGCCGATGTGGAACAAATGGAAAGACAAGTGTTGGTGAGGCTAAGTATATACAGGCTTATGGTAAGAGTTATTATGATTTTTGCATAGGAAAAGGGGGAGAAGATTGTCAAGTTATGTGGGCAAATTGTCGAGCCTCCGGGGGTACTCCGGTCTTCCAGGGTTGCTCCGACTTCGGCAACACCACCACCAGCGCCTACTACGACTTATCGAACTGGACTTGCGAGTAGTTGTTCTCAGCTTTTTTCTGTATTAGGTGACCACAGAGCGCGTTTTTACTAAAAAGTTTGATAAGAGCTTGTGCTGCGCCGTCCTTTTTCGACGACGTGTACAAAAAAGGTACACGAGAAGAAAAAGAACAAACGCCCTCTCCATTCAAGCCGCTGTAAAAAACGCGATAGACACGACGGATAATAAGAAAAAGAAAATCCGGCGACAGGCGCGTACATAGACGTACGTAACTTAGCCGGATTTTCTTTTTCTGTATTAGGCGTCCGTATTGCGCGTTTTTACTTGATGTAGCGGCGAGCCTCTGCCAAATCCTCTTCCGTATCAATATCAGCAGGGGCTTCTTGAACCAGCTTCATGTTATTAATAACTTTTGCCCGAATTGTCATGCCGTTTTCAAGCGCACGCAGCTGTTCCAAGGATTCGCGCGCTTCCAAAACGCCAACCGGCAAATCCACCATCCTGGCCAGTGAAGAAGCCTTATAAACATAAATGCCGACATGATGATACAAATCCTGATTCTTGCACTTTTCCGGATTACGGGTAAACGGTGCCACCGCGCGGGTAAAATACAAACAACGCCCTTCCGTCTCACCGTCACGCAGCCCCATAACAATCTTGACATTCGCCGGTTTGGCGGCTTCTTCCGCGGAATCAAAAACCATACCGCAGGTCGCAATATCGCACCCCGTCCGCTCAATCATTTCAATCAGCTGATTATTGATGTCCGGATCCACATTAATGGCATCACCCTGAAAATTCACCACGATATCATACTTGCTGCCATCCGGATCAATCGTCTTCAATGCCGCGGCAATACGGTCGGTACCGGAAGGCAGGCTCGGATCAGTCAAAACAGCCTTGGCGCCGAACTTTGCACATTCGTCCAAAATCACCTGATCGCCGGCGGCCACATAAACATCGCCTTTAATCGCCTTGCAGACATTTTCATAAACGCGGTTAATCAGCGTCTTGCCGTTAATATCAAGCAAAGGTTTGTTCGGCAGGCGGGTCGAAGCCATTCTGACCGGAATCATCGTCACTATTCTGCTCATCTTAAAAAAATCTCCGTAAAAGGTTATTGCTAATAGGACATTTATATATTATAACAAGCAAAAAATAAAGGATTAGATACATGAAAGTGGATATTTTTGATTTTGACCTCGACCGCAGCCTGATTGCCAAAGAGCCTGTTTCCCCGCGCGACAGCTCCCGTCTGCTCGACTTATCCGTCGAAAGGCAGATTGCCGACCGTCATTTTTATGACCTGCCGCAGCTTTTGAACGAAGGAGACGTACTGGTTTTTAATGACACCAAAGTCATTCCGGCACGGTTGTACGGCAAGCACGGCGAAGCTTTGGTTGAAGTCACGCTGTACCGTCCGGTTGACGGCATCAACTGGTGGAGCTTTATCAAAAATTCCAAACGCTTAAAACCCGGTGACACTGTCAGCTTCTACACTTCCGAAATCTCGGCCGAAAAGTCTGACTTTACTGCCGAGGTCATTGAAAAGCAAGACGAAGAAGGAACACTTCTGAAGTTCAACTGCAATCCGTCGCAACTCGGACACTTGCTGGAAAAATACGGTTCCATGCCGCTGCCGCCCTATATCAAACGTGAAAAACCGGCCGCTGACGGCATCTGGGACAAATACAACGATAAAGAAAACTATCAGACGGTCTATGCCAGACACGAAGGCGCCGTTGCCGCCCCGACCGCCGGCCTGCACTTTACCGACCGCGTTTTGCAGGCAATTGAAGAAAAAGGCGTGAAAAAAGTATTTCTGACCCTGCATGTCGGTGCCGGAACTTTTCTGCCGGTCAAAACCGACGATACCAAAGACCATAAAATGCATGCCGAATACGGCGTTATCACCCAAGAAGCCGCGGATACAATCAACGCTGCCAAAGCTGCCGGCAAAAACATCATCGCCGTCGGAACAACCTCGCTCCGCCTGCTGGAAAGCGCTGCAAACGAGCAAGGCATTCTGCATCCCTTTGCCGGAGACACCGATATTTTTATCACGCCGGGCTACAAGTTCAAAATGATTGATTATCTGGTCACAAACTTTCACCTGCCGAAATCTACTTTGTTTATGCTGGTCTGCGCCGTTGCCGGAACCGACCGCATGAAAGAAGGTTACGCTCACGCTATCGCGGAAAAATACCGTTTTTATTCTTACGGCGACAGCTCTATTTTGAAATGCGTAAATAAAATTTAAACTTTCCGCCGCTATACTTTTCTCCGAAAGACCAAGGAGAAAAACGTGCAGAAATTTGCTTTGATTTTAGATAAAATAATCCCGCTGATTCGCAATATGCTGATTCCGGCTCTGCTGTTCGGCGGCGGGCTGGTTTATTTTTTTGCCGCAGAAGAAATTCCGCACGCCTCACAATTGACCTTACACCACCTTTTTTATGCAGCTTCCTGTATCAGCTTTCTGATTCTGCTTTACTTCCGCAAAGGCATTGCTGTTTTCTTCATCCTGACCGGCGCCGTCAGCTATGTCTTAATCAACTATATCAAAATCACCGATCCGGCGGCTTTTCGCGAAAACGTTGATTTCGTCAACCTGAGCGTTTTTATCCCGCTTAATTTGATAATTTTTTATTTCTGGCCGCAAAAACAGCTCTTAAAAAAGAAAAACATCTATTTGCTGCTGCTCGTTTTTGCTCAGTTTTCCGTCGGCGAACACCTGCACAAATACAATATTGCCTTGGACTACACCCCGTTTTCCGCCAACGGCAATCTGTGTTTTTTAAGCTTTCTGATATTTTTCGGCGCTTTGGTTTCTTTTTTCTGGAAAGCCGTCAACACCGGCAAAATTTATGACTACGCCCTGTTTTTCGCCGCCGCCGATATTTTCCTCGGCTTTTACTATGCCGACAGCGCCACGGCTCTGACCTTGTTCTACAGCCTCTCCGGCATCACAATTTTAATCGCCACGATTTTATACATTTATACAGACACCTACAAAGATGAACTGACCGGATTTTCAAGCCGCAGCGCCTTTATGCTGCAATACCGCAATTTTCCGCTCAAATACAGCCTTGCCGTCGCCAAGATTGATAATTACATTTCGCTCAAAAACGCCTTTCGCCGCCGCGGCCTGAACAAACTGATGAAGATGATCGCCCTGCGCATTAACGCCTGCGAAACCGAAGCCGTAATTTATCGTTACGGCGAAGACGAACTGGTTATCATCTTCAAAAACGAAGACAAAAACAATGCTTATAACAAAATGGAACAAATCCGCCGTTCCGTTGCCTCGGCCTCGTTCATGATGTCAAACTTCAAAAAGCCGGTCAAATTGACCTTGACCGCCAGCGTAACCGAAAAAAAACGCAGTGATGCCACTGCGTTGGAAACCCTCGCCAGAACTTACAAGGCTCTGCAGGAAACAACCAAATTCAGCCAGAACGTAACTTCTAAGCTTTAAACTTCTGCCGCCAGACCAGCCACAATACGGCCGCACCGAGCGCAATCAGCGGCAGGGACAAAATCTGCCCCATTGTCAGATGAAAGAAAAAGAAGCCCATATGCGCGTCCGGCTCGCGGAACTGCTCCATTAAGATCCGAAAACAACCGTACAACAAAACAAACATTGCTGACACCGTCCCCTTATGCTCGCGAACCGGCTTATACCGCCACAACCAGTTCAGCACAATAAACATGACAATGCCCTCAAAAAACGCCTCATACAACTGCGAAGGATGCCGCGGCAGCCCGCCGCCGTTCGGAAAACGCACCGCCCACGGAACGTCTGTCACCCGCCCCCACAATTCATCATTAACAAAATTTGCCAGCCGGCCTAAAAAGATTCCGATCGGCGCATACAAAACAACCAAATCCGTCACGCCGAGAAAAGGATACTTCACCTTGCGGGCAAACAAATAAGCCGCCGCCGCCACGCCGGCCGCCCCGCCGTGAAAAGACATTCCGCCTTTCCATATCTCGAATATCTGCAGGGGATTATGCCAAAAGGAAGACGTCCCGTAAAACAATACATACCCCAGCCGGCCGCCGATAATAATTCCCAGCGTCATATAAAAAACCAAATCTTCAATATCGCTTTTTGTCAGCGGCAGATTATTTTTCTTAATATTCCGGTTAACCAGCAGCCAGGCAATCAGGATACCGGCCAGATAAGCCATTGAGTACCAGCGGATCGCCAAAGGCCCGATAGAAAAAATAACCGGAGAAATTGCGGGATATTCCAACCCTGTCATAGACCAATCCTTTTCAAAAAATAAATTTGTTAATACTATATTAAAATAAAATAAAATATCCACACTAAAAAAAATTAAAAATTTTATACCAACCCAGTGCCTTGATTTTCAACAAAACAACTTCTTGAAAAAATTTTTTCGACTCGCTGAAAGTGGAAAACTCGACTGCCGGGGTTGTAACAAACGACTCGCAAAGGCAATATGAATTCATAAAAAAATTTCGGAGTAATGACAACAATGCAATTGGCGAAGAATCTGCCTCTGTCCTACAACCCTATTGATGTGGTCGAAAACATTTTTGCCGCTCAGTCTTTTGAGCTCGACCGCCGCAGCCTGAATGAAGTAGTCATTGAGGTTCAGGGCAAATGGAACAATATGCTTCTGTTTTTTGCCTGGGAAGCAAACATGCGCTGCCTTCACTTGTCCTGCCTGATGGACATTGAAAGCACCATCGAAGACCGCAGCAAAATTTTTGAGCTCCTTGCTCTGGCAAACGAAGAACTCTGGGTCGGCCATTTTTCATATTGGGCGGAACAAAATATGCCGGTATTCAAACACTCAATTATTCTTGACGAAACTGAGGAAAGTTTTGAAGGCAAAATACGGCAGATTATTGAAATCGCCGTCAAAGAGTGTGAACGTCTGTATCCGGTTTTCAAAGTCGTACTGACCATAGGCATGGATCCCAAACGCGCATTGTATCCGATGTTAATGGAAACCATGGGCGAAGCCTGAAAAAAATGCGGAGGAACAACCCTCCGCTTTTTTAATACCAACCACAAGACACCGTTCCGTCACTGTTACAGCTTCCTGCCGAATACCCGGTCGTATCCACCGTATAAGACGTCGGATCGCAAGCGCTTGACGTATCCCATTTTTGACTGTAATCCTGATAACCGTTTCGTGAACAAATATGATTTTTCTCACCGGTTGATGTATTTTTACAGTAAATTTCTTTCTTATAAGTAACAACATATTTTGTATTATAAGCGCTTCCGCAATAACTTTGGTGACCGCATAAGTCACAGGCACGGCTGTTGCCTACAGGTTCAACCCATATCACCCACGGATTAGCCGGCTCAGCGGGCTTAGCCTTGCATTTGTAGCAAGTGCCGTTTGTCGCACCGCAGGAACAGGATTTTGACGCGGTATCATACCCGTAATTACAAGAGCTGCTTGAGGACGAATAGCCGTACGGACAGGAATAAGAGTGATAATGCTTCTCACATCCATAGCAGCTTGAACCGCATTCGGTCGAACCGACA
>JAGBHO010000054.1 GCA_017935485.1 Alphaproteobacteria bacterium
TCCTGTCCTGTCCTGTCCTGTCCTTCCCTCTCCTTCCCTCTCCTTCCCTTCTCTTATCTCCCCTTTTGTTCTCCGCTCTTTCTCCGCCTTTTTTCCACTCCCTGTTTCCGTTTGTTCTCCGGTCTCTCTTTTGATGTTGTTTTCTTTTTCTTATTTTCTGGTTTTGATTTCTTCATAGAGTTGGGTTTTCTTCTTTCTTACTTTTGCTTGATCAAAAGTAAGCAAAAATCAAGCCCAACCTCATTTTCTAAGCTTTCAGCCCAAAGTTAAGGTCGCTATGCTCCAAGGCTTAGTGCTTAATATTTGCCTCTTTGGGCCAAAAGCTAAGAAATCATTCGGTAATCGGGCATATCAACTCCCCTAGCCCCTCAGGCTTGAGGGGTGTGGAGCTGCAAGGCACTGTCATTCTGAACGCAGTGAAGAATCCAGTTTGATAATAAAGCTGATTTATCTGACTGGATCTTTCGCTTCGCTCAAGATGACCGGTACGACCGGCGGTGCACGTTTTGTACGGTGCTATGGAACCCGCGTTGCTCCGGCAGGATGTGTGGGGAAGAAAGTACCACAAAGCACTGTCATTCTCGGGCTTGACCCGAGAATCCATAAAGAAACGAGCAGGATGCCGGTTGTGAGATGGACCCTCGGGTCGGAGCCCGAGGGTGACTATAAAAGAAAGAACCCGGGGATAATGAAAAGGCAATGGTAAAGATGAAAAAAGCGGGATTTTTTCCCGCTTTGTATTTAACCCTCTATCTCTTCTTCCAAGGCTTCAAAGCTGTCGTCAGGGACTTCACTGATTTCTTCCGGCTCGGTATTGTCCGGTTCGTTCGGATCCGGCGCTACTAAGCGCAGCTCTATTCTTCGGTTATAATATTTCAACATCTTTTTAAGCACGTTTAATTTCAAAACGCCGCGACCGAGTTCGATATCGTCAAGTTCCCGCTCCGTTATTTTCAGTTTTTTACACACTTGCCATACGCGAAGCTGCCGTTCATGGCGTTCAAAGAATAAGGCAAAGCCCAATGTCTTGTTGAAATTTCTTAAATGGTCTGGCGCCGTCGTATGATAATAAAATTTTCCCATTTCTTTTTAGCTCCACTATTTTGTTAAAACAAAACCGCCGGAAGTTTTCCTTCTGGCGGTGGAGCTCAAAAACTGTGTAAACGCAGTCGCCATCATTCGTCCGCAAAGCGGCTTATTTTAGGCACTCCACCTAAAGTGGAAATAGTTTACAAGATGTTTTTGAGACACCACAGTCCGTCTTCGGACTGCGGGTATTATCATAAAGTATTGCAGAGATTTTGCAAGCGGATTTTTGCGGGAGAGAATGTGTCCCGAATGATACAAAAATAATTATTCAAACCAAATTAATGTATATTATCAATCAGGCGGTCAAGATTGTCCCGTTCGAGTTTATTATAGCCTTCATCAACTTGTTCATCGAGTTTTTTAACTTTTTCAACGTCTTTTTTGAACTTTTTGACCTGAGGCTGGGTCAGTTTGTCAAACAAAGCCTGAGCATCGTCTTTTTTCTTTTGTTGCTTGGCTTTTTCTTCCGCCTTTTCTTTATCCTCGTCCGTTCCGTTCATTTCTTCGGCTTTTTTGCGGATGCTTTCCAAAGTTTCTTCCGGTATCAGTTTTTCTATCGGTTTGGCAAAGTTGCCGGCAATATTAAAATATTTTGATTCCCGCAGCACTTCCGGCTGTTTGTCATGCGGCATAATCCAGCTGATGAGGATATAGACCAGCACAACCAGCAAAAATGCTCTGGCAATGCCAAAAAACAGCCCGAGAATCCGATCCAGACCGCTCATTTTTGAAATTCGGATGTCATTGATTATACCGCTGGTGGAAACATTCCAGATAATCATAAAAACAATCAGGATGCTTAAGGCCGTGATAATGCCGCCAATCATGCCTTCGGCAATGTATTTTTCAGTCAGAGGGTTGATAACCGGCAGCAGGTAGATAACGGCAATCGTGCCCAGCACCCAGCCGATAATCGACAAGACTTCTTTGACAAGTCCGCGGCTCAAGGCTATCAATCCGGAGATTCCGACCACAAACAGAATGATGACATCTACGTTATTCATTTTTTACCCTTTAACTTAATTAAACCAATTAATCAGCCGTTGGACGTTGCCGATTTCATAAACCGACATACCGTAATCTCTTTTGTTGCCGTTGTCCTTTTTATGTTCCGGCGGCGTTATGGCACTGGCAAAACCCAGTTTATGCGCTTCTTTCAGCCGCAAATTCGGCTGGCTGACCGCACGAATCTCACCGGAAAGCCCGATTTCGCCGAAAATAACCATATCATGCGGCAGAGGTTTGTTGGTCAGAGAAGAAATGACCGCCATGGCAACTGCCAAATCCGCTGCCGGTTCGGTAATTCTTAATCCGCCGGCGATATTCAGATAAACATCCTGTGAGCTCAGGTTCATGCCGCAGCGCGCTTCCAAAACCGCCAAAACCATTGACAGGCGGTTGCTGTCCCAGCCGACAACGGCGCGTTTGGGGCTGGCGTATCCGGTCTGGCTGACCAGCGCCTGAATTTCGACCAATACCGGACGGGATCCCTCTATGCCGGCAAAGACGCAGGAGCCGGAGATATTGCCCTGCCGTTCCGCCAAAAACAAGGCTGACGGGTTGTCAACTTCGACCAATCCCTGATCCTGCATTTCAAACACGCCGATTTCGTCCGTGGCGCCGTAACGGTTTTTTACCGCACGCAAAATGCGGAAATGGTGCCCTCTTTCGCCTTCAAAGTACAAAACCGTATCGACCATATGTTCCAGCACACGCGGACCGGCAATCGAGCCCTGTTTGGTGACATGCCCGACCAGAAACAGCGTAAAGCCTTTCTTCTTGGCAAGCTTTATCAGTTCATAGCTGCAAGCCCGAACTTGTGCAACGCTGCCGGGGGTGGATTCAACATCTTCCAGATACATGGTTTGGATGGAATCGATAATGACCACTGCGGCATTCGATTTTTCCAGCGTGGCAATAATGTCTTTGATGTCGGTGGCACTGGCCAGTTTGACCGGCGATTGTTCCAGCCCCAGACGTTTGGCGCGAATCCGCACCTGATCAATGGCTTCTTCGCCCGATATATAATAACATTCCGGATGTTCCGGCAGATTGGCAATTTTGGCGCAGGTTTGCAACAGCAAGGTTGATTTTCCGATACCCGGGTCGCCGCCGACCAGAATGACCGAGCCGGCGACCAAGCCGCCGCCGCAGACGCGATCCAGTTCTTTGATTGAGGTTGACAGGCGGCTGAGTTTTTCCTGTGCGCCGCTGAGCGGAACAAAGTCGATGATTTTGCCTTTATGTTTGGGGGCAAGATTAGAAAAACCCTCGCCGCCGACTTTTTCTTCGATAATTGTGTTCCACTCGCCACAGGCATCGCATTTTCCCTGCCAGCGCGGATATACCGTGCCGCAGTTCTGACAAACAAACTCGCTGCCGCCTTTTTTCGCCATGTCTAAACCTCTACTTTAATCGGGCCTTTGGAACTGCCGTGGATAAACTGGCAGACATAAGGATTATCGGTCTTGTCCATTTCCTTAACCGTTCCCTGCCAGATGATTTTGCCTTTATACAACATGGCAATCCGGTCAGCAATCTTGCGGGCGGAAGCCATATCATGCGTAATGGTCAGTGCCGTTGCACCCAGACCTTTTACGGACTCGATAATCAAATCGTTAATGACGTCGGACATAATCGGATCCAGACCGGTGGTCGGTTCGTCAAAGAAGATGATTTCCGGTTTTGTGGCAATGGCGCGCGCCAGACCGACGCGTTTTTGCATGCCGCCGGAAAGCTCAGACGGCGACAAATCGGCAACATCCGGCGCCAGACCGACCTGACGCAAAACGTTAACAGCGGCAAGCTTGGCTTCCTTTTTCGGCATTTTCTGGTTTTCTATCAGGCCGAAAGCCACGTTTTCCCAAACGCTTAAGCTGTCAAACAGCGCTCCACCCTGAAAAAGCATGCCCATTTTGGAATGCATGGCTTCCTTTTGTTCTTCCGTTACGCCGACAACTTCGTTTCCGTCAATTTTGATTGAACCGGCATCGGGGACCAAAATGCCCTGAATGCACTTAATCAAAACGGATTTTCCGGTACCGGAACCGCCGATAACAACCAAAGACTCTCCTTTTCTGATGTCCAAATCCACACCGTCGAGGACAACCTTGCGGCCGAAAGCTTTTTTCAAATTTGTGATTTTAATTTTTGTATCTGACATTGCTTGTTCCTCTGCTGCGGTTATTTGGAAAAGAAGACTTCGGTAATGATATAGTTAAATATCAAAATCAGGATAGAAGCCGAAACAACGGCATTGGTCGTCGCTTCGCCCACGCCCTGCGCGCCGCCTTTGGATTTGTAACCGTTATAGCAGCCCATCAAAGAAATGATAAAACCGAAGACGCAGGCTTTTACGACGCCGGTTGTAATATCAATGGCCTGCAGTTCCTGCAAAGTGGAATTGATGTAATTGGCCGGATTGAAGCCGAGTTTGTAAACGCCGATGACATAGCCGCCGAAAATGCCGATGACGTCGCCGAACAGAACCAACAGCGGCAAGACCAGAATGCCGGCAATAATTCGCGGCGCAACCAGATATTTAAACGGATTGGTCGACAAAGTCGTCAGGGCGTCAATCTGCTCGGTTACGCGCATGGTACCGATTTCGGCAGCCATGGCGGCACCGATACGGCCGGCAACCATTAAGGCCGACAAAACAGGCGCGAGTTCGCGGGTTACGGAAATCAGCACAACCGAGGCAACGGCGCTTTCCGCCCCGAAACGGGCAAAACCGGAATAACTCTGCAAGGCAATGACCATACCGGCAAAAATTGTGGTCAATCCGACAACCGGCAGGGAATAGAAACCGATGTCTATCATCTGCTTGCCGAGCAGCCGCAGGTAAAACGGCGGCGTGACGCAGTTGTACAGCGATTTGGCGATGAACAAAGACAGTTCACCGAGGCGGGAAATGAACGTAACCAGCGGTTTTCCCTGTTTTCTTAAAAAGTTTTCAATATATTTTTTTGCCATGACACTCTCTCTTTAATTTATCGTTTGGCCTATATTATATGCAAAAACAGCAGAAATCAACAAACTAATCAAAGTCATCCCCTTGGTCTGTCATCTTTTTTGCAGAAAAATCAGATGCGCGGAAAGCTCAGAAAAGCAATGATTTTGGCCGCAACGGCCGTATCATTTTCATAAAAGCGCAGTAACGGCAGTCCGGTATTTTCCAGAAAGCAGGATTCCGGCTCCGGCAGGCGCTCCAAAGTTTGGGTGACCGGTTCCAGCCGGACAACGGCCTGCACCCGCGTTTCCTCTTTAACCGGCAGGCGCAGAATTCCGACATTGCGGACTTCCAGCAGGCCTTTGATATTTTCCGGCGCGGAAGCATAGACACCGCCGGCTTTGGCTGTGAGTTCAACCCGGTCATCGGCAACAAGCATGGCATTATAATTCAGAATCAGCTCAAGGCACAGGCCGGATTTGCCGCTGCCGGAAGCGCCGAGAAGCAGTATCCCTTTTCCGTCATAATCTACGCAGGAAGCATGAATATTGCTCATTTATCTTTTTCCAATTCCGCCAGACGCTGCCGTTTTTCTTCCGAAGCGGTTGAGATTGTGATCTTGCGGCCGTCTTTCTGCGGCGTGATTTCTACTCTGAAACAATTGCGCGGCAGGTATCCGCCCATCATTTCCGGCCATTCTATCAGGCTTACGCCCTGATACACGGCTTCTTCCATGCCGATTTCAAAAATTTCTTCCGGCGACTTTATGCGGTAAAGATCATAATGGAAAATCTCAAAATCCGGCGCGTCATAGCTTTGCACCAGCGTAAAGGTCGGGCTCGGAACTTCTTCAGTGCCGGTCAAGCTCTGAATAAAAGCCCGTGCCAGAACGCTCTTGCCCATTCCCAGCGTACCAAACAAGGCAAAGACATCGCCCTGCTTTGCCATTTGTGCCAATTTTCGCCCAAAGATCACGGTTGAGGCTTCGTCAGGTGAAAAATATTCAAAAGTTTCAATCATATTGTTTACTCAAAGATGTCCCCGATGTGTTTGCGTTTGGGGCGCGTGATTTTAATTTCCGGCCGTTGCTGCTGAATTTGTCGCCAATCCCACGGCTTGTAGAATTTTCCGCGCCACAGGCCGCGGCGGTTCATTTTTGCCTGCTGCTCATAAGGAACGTAAATTTCGGTATATTTTTCATAAGCAACCGCCCAGCCGGCATTAACGATGGCCGCTCCCAGATCATAAGGACCCAGAGCACAGTTGCCGACCATATTGCCTTTTTTGTCCTGCTGCATAATCCGGCATTCCAACGGATTGTCCATAATCCAGTCCCGCAGCCAACGCGCCGCAACTTTACCGCAGCTGTAAGAACGGCCGTTGCCGTCCGCGCAGCGTTGATTCAGTTCAGGGGCATCAATGCCGTATAATTTGAAAAAACGGCCGTTGATTTTTAAGGTATCTCCGCTGACAACACCGGCAGCACCGTAAATTGTCGGATAAGCCGGTGCCGGACGTGCCGCTTGTTGTGCCGCCGGTGCGCCGCCAAAACCTTCGGACAGGCGGTTGACCAATTCTTCCACACCGCCGGACGGCTGCTCTTCCGGATATTGCCCGGAGACGGCGGTTTCTTCTTCATAAAATTCTTCATCAAGTTCCTGTGGGACATTTGCCGGACGCGAGAATTGGCGCGGGGCGGTATTCTGTCCGAGAAAAGACCTGACATTCGGGACAATTCCCCCTACCCCGTTATTAAACGCTCCGATAGCGTATAAGATAAAGACGATAATTCCGACGATGATTAAGGCGGACGGAAGACATCCCATGGCGCGCCAGGCCATGCGGGCAAAAAGGTATAAGATAACCAGACCAATCAATAATCCGAAAAAACCGCCGCCCTGCAGCAAAGTGCTGGAACTCTGGGTTCCCGCCCCGCCGGCCAGAATTAAAAACAAAGCGCCGAAACCCAGCATTATTTTTTTCAAAAATCCCATAAAAGTCTTCCCGTTTATGCGTTTTACAGTTGTTTTAACCTTAGGCGATTTTAGTAAATATATGGTTACTTTTTTTGTTATCAATTGCCACTTTATACTGGTTTTATGTTTTTTATCCGAATATCATTTGTTTATCTTTATATCAGAAACAGAGGAAAAATTATGGTTAGAATCGTAGATCCCGGATATGAAATCTGGACGCCGCTCGACGGTGATTATATCTTGAAATTTATTGAGAAATGTGCCCGAAATTGTTACAAATCGGAAGGCGCCATTACTGATGACAGCGCCGCAAAAATGGTGAAAAAACTGATTGAGCTCGGGCATACGGCCATGCTTGAGCATTTTAACATTACGGTCAAAATTACCTGCGACCTCGGATGTTATAAGGACATTACCCGTCACCGCCACGTTTCTTATGCCATTGAGAGTACGCGGTACTGCAATTATTTCAAAGACAAATTCGGTTCGGAAATTACAGTTGTCAAACCCTGTCATATTCAGGAAGGAACAGAAATGTACAAGGCGTGGTATGACGGCGTATGTGCAATTGAGCAGCAATATATGAAAATGTGTGCGCTCGGTGCCAAAGCTGATCAGGCAAGAATGTTGCTGCCGCACTCCGTCAAAGCAGATGTGGTTATGACGGCAAATCTGCGCGAGTGGCGTCATGTTTTGGGTCTGAGAACGGCTTCGGCAGCGCATCCGACCGTACAACAGATTATGAAAGCCCTGTTAAACGAATTCAAACAACATATTCCGGTAGTGTTTGACGACATCGGGAATGATTTAAATACACCGTTACAAAAAATATCATAAAAAGCAAAAGGCGGGAGGCATTTCCTGCCTTTTATATTCTTAATTGTTTTATTCATTTCTGTCCTTTTTCTCTTATCTTTCCGCCTTTTCCCGCTTCCCCGTTCCGCTCTTTTTTCTCACTCCGTTTTTTCCTTTCGCTTTCCTCACTCTCCTTCCTTTCTCTTATCTCCCCACCTTTTTTCGCCATCTTGTCCCTTTTGCTCTCTTTTACCGCGGAATTTCCTTTTTTTGTTTTCTGGTTTTGGTTTCTTCATAGAATTGGGATTTTCTTTTCGCTACTTTTGTCATGCTACAAAAGTAGCACAAAAAAGCTAGCCCGCTCTCGCTTTCTAGGCTTTCAAGAAAAAGTTAAGGTCGCTACGCTCTATTATATAGTGCTTCACTATTACCTCTTTTTCTTAAAAGCCAAGAAGTTGCTCGCGAAGGGCGGATCAACTCCCCCAACCCCTCAAGCTTGAGGGGAGTGGTGCTTCATTTGGGGTTTTTGCTCCAAAACCTAAGCTATTCGCAAAGGGCACCCTAACCGTGCCGGACGGAGGCATGGTGCTTCAAGAGAAGAATAAAAAGCAAAAGTCAAGCCCAACCTCACTTTCTAAGCTTTCAGCCCAAAGTTAAGGTCACTACGTTCCAAGGCTTAGTGCTTAATATTCGCCTCTTTGGGCCAAAAGCTAAAAAATCATTCGGTAATCGGGCAATTCAACTCTCCCCAGCTTAGGCATCTAAGCTCGCTGCGGTCGCTTAACGCTTTCCTCGCTTGCTAAGATGTTAGCAAAGAGGGAGAAAAGAAACATACTAAAGATTATTCCGGTTCGTCATGCGGGGCGTCTACGATACGGATATCAAGCACTTTATCATAATAGGCCAGAACATAAATAAACTGATCCCAGTAAATACGATGCCTGATCCGCCTCACGGCCTTAGAGGCATTGGCGTATCCTTTATACTTTAAAAAAAATTCCTGATGAAGCTCATTATGTTCATCCATTAGGCGTGTGAGTTCGTCAACCAAAAATTTTTGGATTCTTTTACGCCTGGCTTTTCTTATTTTTTCTGATAACATTTCTTTTTAGCTCCTTGATTTTGTTAAAACAAAACCACCCTAAAAACAAGGGTGGCGGAGCTAGAAAACTGTACAAACACAGTCGTCCGTATTCGTCACACAAATGCGCTTATATCGGGACACTCCGCCAGAGCGGAATATTTTGTTTGTAAGATGTTTTCTAGACACCACAGCCCGTCTCCGGACTGCGAAAATTATAATAAACGTATCTAAGCTTTTTGCAAGCGGATTTTTCCGTGAATATTTCCGGTATTGTTTTTTCAGAAGGATGCAATAAAAAAAGCTCTGTCAGAAACAGAGCTTTAGGAGCGAAAAGAAAAAGCTTAAGCCGTTTGTTCTTTCTTAACTTCGGCGGCTTTTTGGTAACAATTGCAATGGCAAACGCCTTTTTCTTCAATGTCTTTGCGGCATTGTTCAGAAATGCAATAGCGGGCGGCATTTTGTCCGTCGCATGGACATCTCTGCCATTCGGCGTCGCCAAACATCATGGTTTTGGCTTTGGCAATTTTTTCAATGTTTTTGGTCGGCGTATATCCGGCTTCTTCACATTTTTTAAGCATATTTTCTAAAATGGTCATAATTTTTCTCTCTTTAATCAATAATTTTTATGGTAAATTTTTCAGAACTTCCTGCCGGAGTGGCATCTATTTGCGTTTGCGGCTGATTATCCGTATTAAGATTATTTTTGCGCTTATTTTCCAAGATGTCAACAATCATATCCAGTTCTGCCACAGAAGCGTATTGCAAAACAACTTTGCCGCCGCCCTGTTTGCTCGGCGTGATTTTGATTCTCAGACCCAAAGATTTTTTCAGATCCCGCTCAATGGTTTCTAAATCCTCATTTTTTTTGACCGGTTTCTTTTCTTCCGGTTTGTCTTTTTTATCTTTCAGGCGGGCAACCAGTTCCTCAACCTGACGAACGCTCAAGTCTTTTTGAATAATTGCTTTTGCTAATTCTTCGGCATTTTCAAGGCCAATCAGGCAGCGGGCATGGCCGGCGCTCAGCTTGCCTTCTTTGATCAATTCCTTAATCGAATCGGGCAGAACCAGCAAGCGTAATGTATTTGCGACATGGCTGCGCGATTTGCCGACAATTTGTGATAAGGCTTCCTGTGTGTGGGAGAATTCGTCGATCAGCCGCTGAAAGCCCTCGGCTTCTTCAATGGCTGACAAATTTTCACGCAGCAGATTTTCAACCAGAGCAACTTCTAAAACCTCTTTGTCGCTCATGTCTTTAATAATGGCAGGAACTTTTTCCAATCCGGCTTTTTGAGCCGCGCGCCACCGCCGTTCACCGGCGATGATCTCATATTTATCACCCTGTTTGCGTAACAAAAGCGGTTGCAGAATGCCCTTTTCTTTGATTGAATCTGACAATGCATTCAAGGCTTCTTCGTCAAATTCGGTTCGGGGCTGATATTTTCCGGCAACAATTTGATTCACAAATATTTCCGTGTCAGCAGGATGTGCGGCTGAAGAATCGGTCGGAAGCAAGACGTCGTCCGCTGTTAAATCGTCGTCTCCGAGCAGGGCACCCAAACCGCGGCCAAGGCTTTTGCGTTTGTGCTGTTCCTGAGTTTCGGCATGCGGCGTTTCGTTTTCACCGCTGTTCAACAATTCGTCCAATTCATTATCTAACATGCGACCAATTCCTTTTCTCTTTTTAATACTTCACCGGTCAGGCTGATATATGCCTGTGATCCCGGGCATTTGAAATCGTAAATCAAAACGGGTTTGCCGTGAGACGGTGCTTCGGATATGCGTACGTTCCGCGGGATTACGGTATTGTAAACCTTTTTGCCGAAGAAATTGCGCACGTCTTCTTCCACCATCTGGGTCAGGTTGTTGCGTTTGTCATACATTGTCAATACTACACCCTGAAGCTCTAAAGAAGGGTTAAATCTTTTCTTGATTGTATTAATATTGCGAATCAGATCCGTGATGCCTTCCAATGCCAGAAATTCGCACTGCAACGGAACGATAACGGCATTTGCTGCAACAAGGGCGTTGATTGTTACAAGGCTCAGAGACGGCGGACAGTCAATCAAGACGTAGTCGTAATTAACGGCATCGCGTTGAATGGCTCTTTTCAGTGCATATTCGCGGTTATCCATATCAACCAGCTCAATTTCGGCACCGGCCAAATCAGGCGAAGAGGGTACGAGCGAAAAATTGGGAATCTCAGTCCAGACAATGGCTTCGCTCAATTTGCGCGTGCCGACCAGAACTTCATAAGAAGAAACCATGCGGCCGCGTTTGTCTATGCCCATTGAGGTCGATGCATTTCCCTGAGGATCCAAATCTATTACCAAAACCTTTTTGCCGGTTGCGGCCATGGCCGTGGCGACGTTAACCGTGGTGGTGGTTTTGCCGACACCGCCTTTGCGGTTGGCTATAGCAATTATTCTGGGCATAAAATTATCTCCTTTTATGAATATCCGTTATAATTAAAATGACGCCTTCATCACTTTCCTGACTGGGCAAAACTTCGGCATTAAACTTCCAGATTTTTTTTGCTTCCGCAATTTCATCCGCATAAGATTTGCCTTTGAGAAAAATACATTTGGTTTTGCGGGTGCAAAATTTTTGCGCATATTTCAATAAATCGCTTAACGAAGCCATAGCGCGCGACGTTATAACATCAGCCGCCTCTGCCGGAATGTCCTCAATCCGTTTATTTAGGATTTCGACATTAGAAATTCCGGTAATTTTTTTGACTTCATTTAAATACAGTGTTTTCTTTTTAATACTTTCCACAAGTCTGAATTTTAAATACGGTGTTTTTTCTACAGACATAACAGCAAGCACCATCCCCGGAAAACCAGCACCAGAGCCAAAGTCATAGACAATTCCTTGTTGTGGCAGCAAAGAAAAAAGCTGCATAGAATCTTGAAAATGACGTTTCCAGGCATTTTCTAAAGAATTTTTACTGACAAGATTCATGCGATTTTGCCACTCATAAAGAGAAGCTTCATACGCTTTTAACCTGTCCATTGTTTCACGTGAAACAGTATATTTGCACTCTAATTTTTCCATAAAATATTTATATAATTTTTATAAAAAATTTAAAATACAAAAATCAGAGTTATAAACATATATTTATGAACGGAAAAAGCAACATCAGGAACGGAGAAAGAATAAAACCTTACCAAAATAAAAAAGATTCTAAAATCAAACAGTTAGACACAGCTCTTTGACTCAAAATTTTAACATTTTTACAATTTCCAACGGTTTTTATAATCCATTTTTTGCAAAAGCGATTCGGCTACAGAAAAATCCTGCGTTAATTCGCTTACATGATGTGCGTCATCGCTAATCAGAACAGGAATATTAAGCTCCTGCATCCGATTCAGCAACACCGGAGCAGGGTAACAATTGCCGTTTTTACGAATGCCTTTGGTACTCACTTCTGCAGGAATATTATTTTTTGCCAAGATTTGCAGCAGGTATTCTTTTTCTGCCATAAAACTGTTATCGTTACAGCCGGTAACCCGACGCATGTAATCAATGTGAGCAACAAAATCAAACAATTTTGTTTCCGCTGCCCGTGCTATTGTCAAAAAATGGCGTCTGAGATAATCTTCCTGCCGCTCTTTTTGCGGAACAAATTTTATCAGTTCATCGGCATCTATCGGATAATCGCAGGATTCGGAAAATAAAAAATGATTGCCGGTAATATAATAATCCAGATTTGTTTGGCGGCGAAAAATCATAAATTCTTCCAGCCAGCCGTCATAAGTAAAGAAATCAACTTCTGCTCCGACAAAGACCTGCAAAGGATACTTCTTTGCCAGTTTGCTTATTTCTTCTTTGTAAGCAACAAAAGCAGCGGCAACTTCAGCAAAATCGGTACGATATATGTGCGAACCGCGATATTCTTTTAATTTCGGCCAGCTCGGACTTTGATGAAAGTTTTTATGAACAACCAAATGCTCAGAAAAACCTATTTCTTTTAATCCGCATTTGACGGCTTGTTCCAACATTTCTTCAGCTGAATTACGCCCGTCAGAAAAAAGTGTATGAGTATGATAGGAATAATTTTGCATTTTTTAAGCTTCATAGTAAGGCAAAAGTTCAATATCTTCCCCTTCTGCAGATGCCTGAACATCAATTCCGATATTTTGCAGATTATATACCAGATTAGGATAACCGCGCAGGGTATAAGAAGGTGTTTCAATCGTACTTTTCCCCTCTGCAATTGCCGCCGCGATAATCAATCCGACAGTTCCGCGCAAATCCATTCCTTCAACCTCAGCGGAATGATACTTTGACGGCTGAATTTTAACTAAAAGAGCTTCTTTATTGGCAATGACCTGACTGGTAACGATATCTATTTTTTTGCTTTCACAGTTTAAGCCAAATTTACGCAATTCTTTCAGATGTCCGTCACGGCCCGGCCAAATGGCATCCGTGAGCAAAGAATCTGTTTGTGCAAGCCCTAAAACCGGTGTCCAAATTTGTTGAATATCGGTTTCGGCTCCGGGGAAAGGCGTCATTTGCATCAGTATGCCGTCAAAATCCGGACGATTGCGAAAGTTAAAGCTCAGCTGTGTCCGATCCGGAGAATAAAAAATGCCGCTATTGAACATTTTACTCAACTGTGAAAACCACGGGCGGCAATGTTCAAAATTTATGCCGTTTAATTGAATTTCACCTTTGGTGCCTAAAGCGAGCAGCGCATAAGTCGCAGCTTCTATCCTGTCGGGAATTATGTAAAAATTTCCGCCTTTCAGCAATGATTTGTTTTTGCCGTCATAAATTATGCCGGTACTTTCGTTGCCGGACAGACCAAGCCCCATTTGTTGCAGCATATCTACCAGATTGGAAACTTCCGGTTCCAAGGAGGCATTATAAATCATTTTAACATCCTGTGCACCGGCAACGGCCAGCAGCCAGTGAAAAGTCGCGCCGTGCGAAACCCGCAGCGTAGTATAAATAGGGCGTACGGTTTCGGGATTTTTATGCGGCAAGGTGAAAATCAGATAATTTCCTTTATCGGTATTTTCTTCTTCGATAGAGGCGCCGAGAACCGAGCGAATCAAATCTTCATGAAAATCTGTCGGACGTTTGCCGCCAAAAGAACAGCCTCCGGGGATATAAACTTTAAGACCGTCAAATTCTCCGGTATAACGAAAACGGGCAAGCAATGATCCCCAAAGGTAATAACTGGCCCGAATATGAGAGGCTTTTTGCGATACAATATTATTTGTGATTTTGGCAGCATGCAAATACAAAATTTTCTGACGGAAGTTGTAGCGGACATCAACGCCGAGTTCAATCAGGATTTGACCAAGCTCAAGAACATCGCTGATATTGGGCACATTATGGAGAATAACAGGTTCATCAGTCAGCAATGAGGCACACATCAGTCCGAGAATCGAATTTTTGGCACCGCTGACGTCAACAGAACCGGCAACAGGATTACCGCCGTTAATGACAAGCCTTTGAGGAATAAAAAATCTTGATTTTATCATTGCGCACCTCCGTTGTTTGAATGTGCGTATTATAAGTCCGAATAGTTAATTCCGGCTTAATATTATCTGCCTTTTATTTGCAACAGCGCATAAACATCTTCGCCGCACAAACTGTCAAAACGTTGTTTTAAGGGCAGGGCGTCACGAATCAGATTTTGTTTTTGTTTGCCGGTCAGATGATAACGGCCGGCAATGCCGTCCGCCCGCTGTTCGATGGTTACAAAGTCAAATCCTTCCGTCAGCATATCGCAAAGTTGGATAAGACGGTCATAGTCATTATAAGTCAGCGGTTTGAGTTTTTCTTTAGCCCAGCACAGCCAGCCGGCAGGATAATTATATTCGTCGTCTGAAAAGTTTTTGATGTGAAAAGTATGGGTCAGGCAAATACGGGCGACATCGTCATAGCCTAAGTCCGTCATTGCCTCATATCCCTCTTGTCCGTGAAAGCGGTTTTCTTCACGTTCGTTTATTCTTTTGCCATAATCATGCAGCAATCCCAGAATATAAGCTTTTTGGGCATCCAGTGCCGGGATTTTTTCTGCAATCGTTTTAGCAAAGCGGGCAACACCGCGGGTATGAAAAACATAAGCGTCGCGATCATTGAAAGGGTAGGGTTTTGACAAGCGGTTAAGAATTACCGCATGCCAGAGTTTCTCGGCCGTGACCAGATCCGGAAATTTGGGATTCATTTAAACTTACTCCAATTAAGTTATAAATATCCCGACCGCAGATTTGTTCAAAATATGACTTGATCCGGCACAAATGTTTCACGTGAATCAAAAGGTTTGGATTGTTATAACGCCGGGCCAGACTGGCAAAACGATATTCTATGGTACAAGTCGTTCCCTTATCATTCAAAACATCCGCCAGCTGCAGCAGCAGGTCGTAATCATTATAGGTCACGTTTTTGAGATACGCCTGACATTGCAGCAAATCTTTGCGCGGTTGGGTAAAAGTGTTAATATCAAAATCTTTGTCATAAAAGCTGTGTGTGATACAAATACGGGCAACATCGTCATATCCGAGGGCCTTCATCCATTCAAAGCCGACATTGGCATGAAAGCGGTGTTCGGCGAACTCGTCTATACAACGGCCGCAATCATGAAGCAGCCCTAAAACATATGCTTTTTCCATGTCTAAATCAGGGCAGAAAGCCGCAATTTTTTCAGCAATAGCGGCGACGGCATGACAATGTTTGCGAAATTCGGCTTCCCATTCCGGCTTAAAAGGGTATTGTGTAGCATTACGTTTTTGAATCACTGTTTCAAATATTTTACATGCTTGTTCACGCGTTGGATATAACCGATTCATTTTCATCACTTCTTTTTTAAATACATTGTTTAAATCATACCGATATTTTCTGATCTATTTGCAATAAATCATAAATATCACACCGGCATTTTTCATCAAAATATTTTTTTAATTCATTCAGGCGGCTGACTGACATTTTTACAATTTCATTATTTAAGTTATGCCGTTTGGCAACGCTGTTAAACCGGTATTCTATCGTACATTGCCGTCCGCAATCGTTTAGAATGTCCGCCAGCTGGATAAGATAATCATAGTCATCAAAAGAAATTTGCTTCAAAAGCTCCCGGCTGCGAACGTAATCCTGCGGCTTCATCCGATACATGGACAAATTCAACTGCGGTTCATAAAAACAATGCGTAAAAGCAATACGGGCAGCTGACGGCATATTATTTTTAATAAGATAATCAAAACCGGTCAGACCGTGAAATGTTCCTTCAGTTTTTTCATCGCTAATTCTGCCGGCGTCATGAAGCAAACCCAGAACATAGGCTTTTTCCGGATTTAAATTCCGAACCGCCGAAGCGATTTTTTCTGAAATATAAGCAACCGACAGACAGTGATTTTTGAATTTTTCTTCGACTTCGGAAGAAAAAGGGCAGGCCGACTCTCTGCGAACATGTAGTACAGTGTCTAATAAATTTTGGGCTTTTTCTAATTCTGTCATTTTCTACCTGTTAACATAAGCTAAAATTGCCATAATGGCTGCCGGCGTCACACCGGGGATTCTGGAAGCTTCGCCGATTGTAGACGGGCGGACTTTCGTTAATTTAAATACCATTTCACGTGACAGACCGCCAATGCTGCCATAATCAATATCATCGCGCAGGCGGAGATTTTCGTCCTTTTTGAAAATCTGAATATCTGCCATCTGACGTTTCAGGTATCCTGAGTATTTGGCTTCAACTTCCAATTCCTCATAAACAACCGGCGGAATATTATCCAGCTCCGGCCAGATTGCCGCTACTGTTTCACGTGAAACATCGGCATAAGACATGACATTAAAAGCCGTTCTTCTGGTTCCGTCTTTTTTGGTTTTGACCCCAAACTTTTCCAGCTCATTCGGTGTGATAAACAAAGTGTCTGCCAAATGACGATATTTGGAAATTTGAGCCATTTTAGCTTTAAATACACTGTATCTTTCTTCTCCGACACAACCGGCCTGATATCCTTTTTCTGTCAGACGGGCATCGGCATTGTCAGCGCGCAGATATAGGCGATATTCCGAACGGGAGGTAAACATCCGGTAAGGTTCGTCCACGCCTTTGGTGATTAAATCATCGACCATAACACCAATATACGCCTCGCTGCGGTCAATCTCAAATCCGGTACGATTCAGGGCTTTCAACCCGGCATTAACTCCGGCAAGAAGACCTTGAGCCGCCGCTTCTTCGTAACCGGTCGTGCCATTAATCTGGCCGGCCAAAAACAGTCCGGAAACTTTTTTGCATTCGAGATGATTATTCAGTTCCTGCGGATCGACATAATCATATTCAATTGCATAGGCCGGACGCAAAATTTCAACATTTTCCAAGCCTTTAATCGTATGAATAAACTGTTCCTGCACATCGGCGGGCAGAGAAGTGGAAATTCCGTTCGGATAGACAACATCGGTGTTTAATCCTTCCGGTTCCAAAAAAATCTGGTGGCTGGTGCGGTCGGCAAATTTAACCAATTTATCTTCAATACTCGGGCAGTAGCGCGGACCGATACCGGTAATCAATCCGGAAAAAAGGGCGCATTTATCAAAATTAGCCCGAATAATCTCATGTGTTTTTTCATTTGTATGTGTTACATAACACTGAATTTGCGGATTGGTTATTTCTTTAGTCAGATAAGAAAAAGGAACTGGCTGGCTGTCACCGTCCTGCTTTTCCAATATTTCCCAGTTGATTGTCTTACCGTTCAAACGTGCCGGCGTGCCGGTCTTCAATCTTCCGACCTTAAGCCCTTTTGACTTTAAATACGGTGTTATACCTTCACAGGTTACATCGTTTACGCGGCCGCCGACAGTGGTTTGGTGGCCAATAAACATTACACCGTTCAAAAAAGTTCCGGATGTCAGAATCACTGTTTTAGACTTCAACTGCTCACCGTCTGCCAAAATCACGCCGGAAATTTTATCGTTTTCAAAAGCAAGACCTTCAACGGCAGCTTCGATAATTTGCAAATTTTGTTGTGCCTGCAAGGCCTCAAGCATATATTTTTTATACAAATCTCTGTCAGCCTGAGCACGCGGCCCTCTGACTGCCGGCCCTTTGGAAGCGTTTAACATGCGGAACTGGATACCGGCTTTATCAATGACTTTTGCCATCAAGCCGTCAAGCGCGTCTATTTCTCTCACCAAATGGCCTTTTCCCAATCCGCCGATTGCCGGATTACAGGACATTTCGCCAATGGTAGAAATTTTGTGTGTTATTAATGCCGTTTTTGCTCCGACACGGGCTGCCGCAGCGCAGGCCTCGCAACCGGCATGGCCGCCGCCGACAACTATCACATCATATTCATTATTATTCATTATCTCAGACCTAAGTTTCTTTTGCCTCGGGTATAATATAATTGGTAAAAGTTTGCAAGTGATTAATAGAGGGAAAATATGTCCTTATCTCTAAAATTCACTTTTTAATTTTTCATTTTTCCTCTGGGGAGCTTAGTCCTCTCCTTCCCTTCCTCATTCCATATTCACCGCTTCCCTGTTCCGCTCTTTTTTCTTTTTCTCTCCCCGCCTTTTTCCCTGCCATCATTTTTTCTTTTCTCCCTCCTTGTCCCGTTTCTCTCCTCTCTCTTTCCGCCCCTGTTTATTTTCCGCTTCCCGTCCCATTCCCTTTTCTCACTCCGTTTTTTCCTCTCTTTCCACACTCCCCGCTACCTTCTTTTCCTTTTCTCTCCCCGCCTTTTTCCCCTCACCCTTGTCCCTTTTGCTGTTGTTTTTCTTTTTTATTTTCTGGTTTTGTTTTCTTCATAGAGTTGGGATTTTCTTTTCGCTACTTTTGTCATGCTACAAAAGTAGCACAAAAAAGCTAGCCCGCTCTCGCTTTCTAGGCTTTCAAGAAAAAGTTAAGGTCGCTACGCTCTATTACATAGTGCTTCACTATTACCTCTTTTTCTTAAAAGCCAAGAAGTTGCTCGCGAAGGGCAAATCAACTCCCCTAGCCCCTCAGGCTTGAGGGGAGTGGTGCTTCACTTTCGGTTTTTGCTCCAAAACCTAAGCTATTCGCAAAGGGCACCCCAAACCGTGCCGAACGAGAGATTGTGCTTTGAAGCATTTGTCATTCTCGGGCTTGACCCGAGAATCCATAAGGAAATAAGCACTGTGCCGGTTGAAAGATGGATTGCCGGATCAAGTCCGGCAATGACAATAAAAAAGAATCCGGGGATGACCTGCACGGCAGGTGCGCGGCAGATTGTCCGCTCACTGCTCCAGAGACCGCGTTGCTATGGCTGGAAGTAGGACAAAGTTTCTGCCTTGAACATAGAAAATGAAAAAAGCGGGATTTCCTCCCGCTTTTTTTATTTAACCCTCTATCTCTTCTTCCAATGCTTCAAAACTGCCGTCAGGGGCTTCATTGAATTCTTCCGGTTCGGCGTTATCCGGTTCATTCGGATCCGGTGCGACTAAGCGCAGTTCTATTCTTCTGTTATAATACTTCAACATCTTTTTAAGAACGTTTAATTTCAAAACACCGCGACCGAGTTCGATATCATCAAGTTCACGTTCCGTTATTTTCAGTTTTTTACACACCTGCCACACCCGAAGCTGGCGTTCATGGCGTTCAAAGAACAAAGCAAACCCTAATGTTTTGTTGAAATTTCTTAAATGGTCTTGCGCCGTGGTATGATAATAAAATTTTCCCATTTTTTTTAGCTCCACTATTTTGTTAAAACAAAATCCGCCTAAAAAATAGGCGGATGGAGCCGAAAAACTGTACTGATACAGTTGCGCTGATTCGTCCGCAAAGCGGCTTATTTCACGCACTCCACCCAATGTGGAATATTAATCAGTAAGATGTTTTCGACACCACAGTCCGTCTCCGGACTGCAAGAGTTATATTAAATGAATCTAAGTTTTTTGCAAGACTTTATTATTTGCCGATACAGAAATCACCGAATATCTTATCCAAGACATCATCGACTTCAATACGACCGGTAATCCTACCCAAAGCGCGGGCGGCAAGGCGGATATCTTCCGCCGTCAGTTCAATCTCTTTATCGAACCCGAAATTTTGCAGATTTTCCATTACATCCTGCAAAGCTTCACGATAGCGGCTGCGGGTTATCAGCAGATTGGAATTAGAGGTAAAACGTTCACAAATAAAATCATATATCCGGTCTAAGATTTGCGAAATTCCTGCTTTTTGTTTGGCCGAAATCAATATACATCCTTGTTTTTGCAAATTAGAACACTGTTCAGAAGTTAATTTATCACTTTTATTGGCAACAAGGAGCGTATTGTTTTTAAATGAATTTCTTATATTATCAAAGATTTGAACACCATCTTTTGAAGCATCAAACAAACAAATTATAAAATCAGCAGATTTAATTTTGCTATAAGCAATTTCAATGCCTTTTTTCTCAATTTCTTCATTAGCTTCACGCAAACCGGCGGTATCGGTAAACATGACCGGATAGCCTTTAATATCAAGATGAATATCTACCGCGTCGCGGGTTGTGCCGGCAATATCCGAAACAATCACGGCTTCGCGGTTGGCAATGGCATTCAACAGGCTGGATTTTCCGGCATTAGGCGGTCCGACGATGACAACCCGAAACCCTTCGCGCAAACGTTCACCGATATTATCACCTTTTAAATGATTATAAACACTGTTTTCTAATTTAAATACATTGTTTTTCATATCAGATATCACGCTACCGGGGATTTCTTCTTCCGGAAAATCAATAAAAGCTTCAAGATGTGCAAGAATTTTTAAAAGCTGTTCGCGCCAATCATCGTACAGGTTTTTCAAGCCGCCTTCCATTTGGCGCATGGCGTATTTTTGCTGTTCTGACGTTTCGGCATCAATAAGATCAGCTAATCCTTCGGCTTCGGTCAAATCCATTTTGCCGTTATAAAATGCCCGTTTGGAAAATTCCCCCGGTTCGGCCATGCGAAAGCCTTCCATTTCAGAAAGGCAGGAAAGGACTCCGGAAATAACGGCCTTGGAGCCGTGAGTCTGGATTTCGACAATATCTTCTCCGGTAAAAGAATTCGGCGCCTTAAAATACAAAATAAGGCACTTGTCGAGCGTGTTGCCGGTTTTGGTATTTTTGAGACTGACAAAATAAGCATAACGCGGTTTGATTTTTGCAATATCCAAATTTGTCATGGCTTTGACCGCGGCAAGGGCACTGCTGCCGGAAATACGAATGACCGCAACGCCGGATTTGCCATAAACCGTCGAAAGGGCATAAATTGTCTTATTATCCATTTGACACCTCAAATATAAAAAAAATTTTTCAATTCAGTTATAAATTCAACCAAAAAATTTGGCAAGTTTTAAAATCAGGCGATTTTTTGGCCGCAGAGCGCTTTTTTACCTGTTGTTAACAAATCTATCATAGAATCGTTAAAAATCCTCTGTATGGGCTTTATACGGACTCGATTTTTAAATACTGAAAGTTGATAATATGATTAAAGACAAACCAAAGCTTATTATATGGGATTTTGACGGCGTTATCTCCGATACGGAACATTTATGGCTGACAAACTGGCAAACTCTTTTAAAAAAACGACTGGGCATTGATTGGGATTTTGAAACCGTCAATTATCATCTGGGCGGAATGAGTCCAAAAACAAAAATAGAAAATCTGGCCAAGCTCGGCATTGTCATTGACAATAATTTTATTGACGAACTGAAAATCCTTGATTGGCAGGCCATGGAAAAAATGCTGCCGGTTGACGGTGTGGAAAGCATTTTCGAGACGGAAGATTTTGCACAATGCATTGCAACCGGCGGAAACCGCGACAAAACGGAAAAAAAGCTCGATATATTGGGTTTTAACCATTATTTTCAACCGGAATGTATTTTTACGGCACAGCAAGTGGAGCACGGCAAACCGGAACCCGACTTGTTTTTGTTTGCCGCGCAGAAAATGGGATATCAACCCGAAGACTGCATTGTTATTGAGGACTCGCTGGCCGGCCTGACAGCTGCGCAAAAAGCAGGAATGACCGCTTTTGCTTATCTTGGCTGCCCGATGAACAATCATCCGGAATATATTGAAAAAGTCAGAGCAATGGGTATAAAAAACATCTTTTTTGACATGAATGACGTTAAAAAGGCTCTGCTTTCAATAATATCTTGAACAGTAGACAAAATTATGATAAAATAAAATCCTAATTTTTATTATAATCTTTATTATTAACCGCTGAAGGAATTATGATTCCGGAGGCACAAAATTTATAAAATATGTTAGTATATGCCTTGTTTGCCCTGTTTACCGGGGTTATTGCCGGTATGTTATTGGAAGAATTAATTGAAAAAATTTTATTCAGCGTCATTGCTGCTGTTGTAGTTTTTTTAGTATGTATAACATTTTTACCGACAATTAATTTCAATTTTTTGGCTCCTTATCTTATTATTGCCGCGATGGTATTTCTTTCACTTATCATCGCAGTTAATGAAAATGTCCGTGCCTATATTATAACTTTTGTTGCTATTGCATGTGCTCTCTGTACACTTCTCTTTGCTACGCTTCCGATATTCAGAAGCAAAGCGTATCATGAGATTTTGAAAGTAACAAACGTCAGCGACTCGATGTTTGTTAACAAAATCAAAGCAATAGACGTAAAAAGTATGGTATCTGTCGACAAGCAATTTGCCTTGAAATATGCAAATTCGCTGGTAGGTAACATTCCGGGACTGGGATCCAGAGTAGAAGTTGTCGATGCATTCCGTCAGACACTGAACGGGACGCTGGTTATTGACGGCAAAGACGTTGTTTTTCAAAATCAGACCGTATGGGTTGCCCCGCTGGAGCACAGAAGCTTTTTCAAATGGTTTTATAACGGACATACGCCCGGTTACATCATTGTTGATGCAACACAGGAGAATAAAGCCTATCTTGTAACAAATCTGAATAATGAGGATTTGGAACTCAAATATCTGGAAAGTGCTTTTTGGATGGCCGATATTGAAAGATATCTGAAGTACAACGGTTATGTGACCAGCGGACTGAACGATATTGATTTTGAAATTGACAACAGCGGCAGGCCTTATCAGGTTGTGACCACTTACAAGCCGACAATCGGGTTTGGCGGTAAGGTTGCAAACGGCGTTGTGACGATTGATGTTCAGACCGGAGATATCAAACACTATCCGATTGACGAAGCTCCGGAATGGATTGAAAGAATCCAGCCGGCAGAGTTTATCCGCGAATATGTTGATGATTACGGCAAGTATGTTCACGGTTTCTGGAATACTGTCTTTAGCGAAACAGATGTTATCAGAGCCGGAAATCAGGTCACGATTATTGATGATGCGGACAACAGCTACTGGTATGTCAGTCTGGTTTCGGCCAATTCCCATGATGATTCTTCCTGCGGGTTTATGTTGGTCGATACCCGAACAAAGGAGGCTTATCGCTTTGATATTCCGGGGATAAATGAGGTAAAGGCAGAAAATATTATTGAGGGTATAAAAATGGACGGCACACAGGTTAATGCAACATCGCCCATTCCTTATAATATTTACGGTATTCCGACATATTTTATGACTTTGCGCAGCGCGGAAAGCGGAGAATTTATCGGATATGCCCTCTGTTCAAGACAGGACAGAACCTGCTATGCCATTGGCAAAACCAGAGAAGAAGTTGAAAATCTTTATATCAAAACCGTCAGAAACAAGGGCAATAAAATCAACAGTTTTGCTGATTCAGACGAAACCGGAAATTTTATCGTTCAAAAAGTTTGTTTTGAAAACGGAAAATATTTTTTTATTTTCAACGAAATATCTGACATTGAATTTTCTGTCGGCAGTGATGTGTCAAAGGAATTAAAATGGTCTGAAACAGGTGATACGGTTAAAATATCTTACCGCAGAAGTGATGACAATACTTATGTGGTCTCAAAATTTAACAATACAAAATATCATCTTGATTTGGACTAACCTCAAAAAGAAGAGCCTTACCGTAAAAGTAAGGCTCTTTGTTTTTTAAGAATTCATATTATTGAAAAAGTCGTCATTGTCTTTGCTCAGACGAAGCTTATCAAGCAGGAATTCCATGCCGTCGGTCATGCCCATTTGCATTAAGACGCGGCGTAAAACCCACATTTTGGACAAGCGGTCTTTATCAACCAGCAATTCTTCCTTACGGGTTCCGGAGCGGGTAATGTCAATGGTCGGGAACAGGCGTTTGTCAGTCAATTTGCGATCCAAAATGATTTCGGAGTTGCCGGTTCCTTTGAATTCTTCAAAAATAACCTCATCCATACGCGAACCGGTATCAATCAAAGCCGTGGCAATAATCGTCAGAGAACCGCCTTCTTCAACATTACGGGCAGCTCCGAGCAGGCGTTTCGGGCGTTGCAGGGCGTTGGCGTCCACACCGCCGGTCAAAACCTTGCCTGATGACGGGATAACCGTATTGTAAGCGCGGCCGAGACGGGTGATGGAATCAAGCAGAATCACAACGTCTTTTTTGGTTTCAACCAGTCTTTTAGCCTTTTCAATCACCATTTCGGCAACCTGAACATGGCGGGAAGCCGGTTCGTCAAAAGTTGAAGAAATAACCTCGCCTTTAACCGAGCGGGTCATATCCGTCACTTCTTCCGGACGTTCGTCAATCAACAATACCATCAGATAGCATTCAGGGTGGTTGGTGGCAATGGCATGGGCAATATTTTGCAGCATTACGGTTTTACCGGTGCGCGGCGGTGCCACAATCAGACCCCGCTGGCCTTTTCCCTGCGGAGAAATTAAATCAATCACACGGGTGGTATAGTCTTTTTCACCGCAGATAATGTCAAAATTGAGTTTTTTGGTCGGATAGAGCGGCGTTAAGTTATCAAAATTAACCCGAAGTTTGGATTTTTCCGGATCTTCAAAGTTAATGCTGTTGATTTTGGTGAGGGCAAAATAGCGCTCGTTATCTTTGGGGGCGCGAATCTCTCCTTCAACCGTGTCGCCGGTTCTTAAGCCGAATTTTTTGACTTGTGACGGCGAAACATAAATATCGTCCGGCCCTGCCAAATAATTTGATTCTGCAGAACGTAAAAAACCGAAGCCGTCTTGCAGAACTTCGATTACACCGTCACCGTAAATAATGTTGTCTTCATCTGCCACTTTTTTCAAAATAGCAAACATAAGGTCTTGTACCCGCATTGAAGAAGCGTCGTCTACGCCTAAGTCTTCAGCCTGCGTAAGCAGCTCTTTGGGGGATTTTTGTTTGAGATCTTTTAAATTCATTGAATACCTTGAAATTTGGATAGGATTGATTATTTCCTTGGAAGGTAAGTTTTTTATAGTATGTTCTTTATAAGATGTCAAATGTTTGTTAAAAAAAATTATGAACAGCCCCGCAGGGCAAACATTTAAATTTTAAAAAAGTTTTTGTTGTTTGTATATTCCTGTGAGTCTTGTGGATTATTTTTTATGCGCAGAGTTATCCAGATGTTAATAATTTGTTAAGCGAATCGTTAAGACTTTATTAACCTTCGTTAAGAATCGTTTAAGACTCTTGTAAATACTTTTTTAACCTTTTTATAAAAATATTTTTATCCAGAGGGTGGGGAATATGATTTGTCCCTGTATATAACTTATAGATATAAATTCTTTTTACGGTAATAAAATTGTATAACTTTCTAAAAGTGGGCTGTTATCCACAGAAACGGGGCTTTTTGTGGATAAGACTCATAAGTCTTTGTTTTGGGAGAAATATATGAAGGTAGCGGCAATCACCGGATCTATCGGATGCGGAAAAACAACATTGGCCGGTCTGGCCAGAGAGCTTGGTTGTGTCGTTTTTGATATTGACCGGTGGAGCCGGGAACTTTATTCCCGTCCGGAGTATATTAATAAAGTGGCCGCCGCTTTTCCGGATGTGGCGGAAAAAGGAAGGATTAACAAGAAAAAACTGCGCGGTTTGGTTTTTGATAATCAGGAACAGCTTAAAAAACTTGAGGCGATTGCTCATCCTTTTCTAAAACGCAGACTTGTTGAGACTATCCGTAAAAACGGGAAATATGACGGCATTTTTGTTTTGGATGCAGCTTTATTGTTTGAAGCCGGATGGGACAAATATTGCGATCTGATTATTGTGGCCGATGTTGATTATGAAATTCAAAAACAAAGAGTAATGAAAAGAGACGGCATTTCGGCTGCTGATTTTGATAAAATCAACAATATTCAGATGGATAATGCTAAAAAAATTGAGCTGGCCGATGTGGTTATAGATACCGACAAGCCGCTGAATTTGTTGAAAACGGAACTGCTTTGCATTATAGATGAACTGGCGGAAGCGTAAGAAGGACTTTTATTAATGACCAGAGAGATTGTATTTGATACCGAAACTACGGGTTTTGATCCGGAAACAGGCGATAAGCTGGTGGAAATCGGTGCAGTGGAGCTGATTAATCATATTCCGACCGGCGTGACTTATCACCAATATATTAACCCGGAAAGAGATGTGCCGGAAGATGCTTTTAAAATTCACGGGTTGTCTTATGAATATTTGAAAGATTTTCCGACCTTTGCCCAAGTGGCGGACGAATGGGTCGAATTTGTCGGCGATGCTACTCTGGTGGCGCATAATGCCAAGTTCGATATAAACTTTGTGAATTATGAGCTTAAGCAGCTCGGAAAAGAAGGATATACTTGGGACAGAGTTGTTGATACGCTGGAAATTGCCAAGATTTTGTATCCGGGGGCAAGAAACAATCTTGATGCTTTGTGCCGGCGTTTTAATATTGACAATACTCAACGTACGCTGCATGGCGCTTTGCTTGATGCGCAGCTGCTGGCAGAAGTTTATCTTGAACTTCTGGGCGGGCGTGAGCCGAGCTTTTTGCTTGACAAGAACAAAAAGCAGGCGGCAACGGTTGAAATGGCAGCGGTCATGAAGGACAGAAAGTACAGGGAACCGCGGATTTTTGCTTTGAGTGAAGAGGCTTTGCAGCTGCATAATGATTTTTTGAATGCCAAAATCAAGGGGGCAATCTGGACGGCCGTGCCGGAAGAAAAAGGCGAATAGTTATCTTACAAAAAAAATCCCGAACAATCGGGATTTTTTTTAGGGGTTATTGGTGCCGCTTTGTGTTGAAAAGGGCGGATATTTATTTTTGTTCCGGCTGAGGCTGTTGCCCTTTTTGCGATTGTTTGCGGCTTTGGTACATGGCAACAAAATCTATTGGGTTTATCATCAGCGGCGGCAGTCCGGCGGAAATGAGCGAATTGGTGATATAACTGCGGGCATAAGGGAAGAGCATCCGCGGAATTTCTATCAGCAAAACAGGTTCAAGATGTTCTTCGGGAACGTTCAGAGCTGCGATGCCGCAGTAGTCCAGTTCCAAAATAAATAAAGGCTGGGTTCCGACAATGCCGTCAATGCGGATTTTTAATGATACGTTGAAGAAGTTGTCATGCAGGTGATCGGCATGAACATCAACGTCAATATTGATTTCCGGCGCCTGATTCAGATTGCGGAAAATTTCCGGCGCGTGCGGAATTTCCAATGAAAAATCTTTGATATACTGTGTGCTGATAACAATCGGCGGCTGCGCACCGGTATTGTCGTTAGCCGTGGGTTGTTCCGGGGTTTGGTTTTCTTCAGACATGTATTCCTCCTAAAGTGGTGTTTTGTTTATTGATACCCTGAAAATTTTGAATCGTCAAATATTATAGTTGATAAAAGATATAATTCAGCTATATATTTATTAATATATATAAGGGTAATTTTTTATGGAGACAGGTGTTGTCGGGATATTTTGATATTTTAATTCTTTTTGTGGTGGTTTTAGTAATTTTTAAAAGATTGCATTCTATACTGGGATCGAATGCTGACAGTGTGAACAAAGCAAAAGCGGCCGAGGAAAATGCGGCAAGAATTTTTGACATCATCATGAAAGAGGCAGAGAAAAACCAGATGGCGGAAATGTCCCGCGGCGAAGATGAAGCCGAAAGTCAGGAGAGTTTGAGCGATACCGAAAAAGTATTGCGTCAGATTCCGAATTTTGACGAAGACAAATTTTTATACGGCGCCAAAAAGGCTTTTGAGATGATTGTCGCTTCTTTTTCCAAGGGCGATATTGAGACTTTGGAAATGCTGGTCAGCAAAAAACTGTTGAAAAAGTTTCAGGATATTATTGAACAAAGAAAAGCCGAAGGCATTGTTTCCGAGGCGGATTTCATCGGTTTTGACAAGGCCGAAATTGTCAAGGCAAAGGTTTCTGCCGATAATATTGCCAAGATTACGGTAGAATTTATTTCGCAGCAGGTAAATCTTTTGAAAAATGCCGAGGGCGAAGTTATTGAAGGCGATGAAAACTTTATTCAGAATATTTCGGATACCTGGACTTTTGAACGCGCTTTGACTTCAACTAACCCCAACTGGCTGTTGGTTTCTACGAGAAAGTAAACAATGACCGGAACTAAAAATCTTAAATTATTGGCTTTGCTGCTGGCGCTGTTTGCTTGCGGCAAGGAAGAACAGCAACCTGCCGAACAGGTTGAAATTCCTTTAACGGCGGAAGAAAAAATTGACAAGTCCGATTTTGAGCTGAAGCAGGTGGATTACAATTCCCTGTCAGGGTGGAAAAAAGACGATCTGGCTACGGCAATGCAGGCTTTTGCCCTTTCCTGCCAAAAAATTATGGCATCTGACAGCGAGTTTCTTTCTGATAAGGCTTTGGTTAAAATTCCGACGGCGGCTTATAAGGAAATTTGTCAGAAGCTTGAAACAACGGCACCGTTGGAATATTCTAATTTTATCGAGCAGAATTTTACGCCGTATCAGGTTTTGTTCAAAGGCAATGACATCGGACAGTTTACGTCTTATTTTGAACCGACGATTCAGGTTTCGGTTACGCGCAGCCATGGCTATAATTATCCGATTTACGGTCGTCCGTATGATTTATTTGAGATGAATCTGAAGGATTTTGACGAGGCTTATCCGAATAAAAAACTTGTGGGGCGCGTGGTTGGGCAGAAGTTTGTGCCTTACTTTACAAGAGACGAGATTTCCAAGATCATGATGAAAGCACCGGTCATTTTATGGGCGGCCAATCCGGTTGATTTGTATATTGCACAGATTCAGGGTTCTGCCGTTGCCGAAACGGAAGACGGCAAACAAGTCCGGATTGCTTATGACAGCAACAACGGACATAAGTTTACCGGAATCGGGCGGATTTTGCTGGAAAGACGGCTTATCCGCAAAGATAAGGCTTCGATGATGGAAATCAAAAAATGGATGCATGAGAATTATGACGTGGCGAAAGACCTGATGAATGAGAACAAGCGTTATGTTTTTCACCGGTTGTCTTATGAAAGCGGTCCGATTGGCGCAGAAGGGGTGGTCTTGACGGCGGGAAGAAGTCTGGCTGTGGATGAAAACTACATTCCTTATGGCAGTTTGCTTTGGCTGGAAACAGCGTTGCCGAAATACGGCGAGACTTATAAAATGGTTGTTGCGCAAGATACCGGAGAAGCTATCAAAGGCGCTATCCGCGGCGACTATTTCTGGGGAACCGGCAGTGATGACGTTTTGGAACTGGCCGGAAAAATGAATTCGACCGGACGTTATTTTATCTTTATTCCCAAAGGCGTGGAGGTTAGTCAATAACAATGGCGCGCAAATCTCCCAATAAGGCAGATGCTTTGGTTTATAAAGCATTGCAAAAAGCAATAGGACAGGACAGGCTGCGGGTATATCTGGATTATGCCAGAATAAACCGTCCGCAGTCGCCGGTTTATGATCCGTGGGAGTGTTTGCTTCCGGTTTTGGTGCCGGTGATTATCGGCTTGCTGCTGATTGTCAGCGTCGGAGTATTGTTCGGGCTGTTGTTTATTGTGGTTATGATTTTGGTTTACAGCACTTATGTTAAAAAGATTATGCATAAGAAGCTGATTGAAAGAACAAAAAGGTTTTTGACCACTGATTATGACAATTGCTGCAAACTTTGGGAATTTGGCGGCATTGTGCTGGTGAATACAAAAAACAAAAAAATCGGCTGCGTGGCGCCGGAAGGCGACTGGAAAGATTTTGTCGTGCTTAATTATGCCGATTTGATGGTTGACCATAATGAAAAATCTGAACAAAAATCTGAAGACGACAGATCCCAAACAGCCTGAAGACGCTGACTTTTGGCAGGAAGTTGTAAAAGGCGTGCGGAAAATTCCGGTGCCTAACGTTGATATGTCAAAACCGCGGACCGAACTGCCGGAAATCAGGCAGAATATCAATATTTTTGAGTTTTATCAGGGAGAGAAGCTGGATTATCTGCGGGCCGGCAGTTTTAACAATATTGATGCCAATACCGTCAAGCGTTTTAAACGCGGCGAGTTCAAAACAGAAGCGCGTTTGGATTTGCATGGTTGTTTGGTTGACGAGGCTTATCAGAAAGTGGAGACTTTTTTGCAAAATGCCGTTCGGCGCGGTTTGCGCTGTGTGCAGATTATTACCGGAAAAGGTTTGCATCGGGAAAATGAAGATATATTTGCCGCCCGCGGCGTGTTAAAAGATTTGGTGCCGCAGTGGCTGAATCAGGATCATATCCGCCCGTTATTGCTGGCTTTTGACTATTCTCCGATCAGTGAAGGCGGGGACGGCGCTTTAATGCTGCTTTTGCGCCGCAAGCCTAATTCCTGATTTTTTTATCTTTGCTGTGGCAATAAGCTGCAATCGGGCAATCGGCGCAATCCGGATTTTGAGCCTTACAAACATATCTTCCGAACAGGACAAGCCAGTGGTTGGCATTTTTCTTAAAATTGTCCGGCAAAACGCTGTTTAGATCTTTTTCGACTTCTAACGGGTTTTTACCCTGACTGAAATCCAGCCTGTGGGAAATGCGAAAAACATGGGTATCAACGGCAATTGTCGGTTTGTCAAACCAAACGTTCAGGACAACATTGGCGGTTTTGCGGCCGACGCCGGCAAGACTTTCCAAGGCCGTGCGGTCGGAGGGGACTTCGCCGTTATATTTTTCAACCAGTTCCCGACTCATTGCCATGATATTTTTGGCTTTGTTGTTATAAAGGCCGATGGTTTTGATGTATTCTTTAAGTTTGTCAAGGCCAAGCGCCAGAATTTGCTGCGGCGTATCAGCGATTTTGAAGAGTTCTTTTGTGGCTTTGTTGACGCCTTTGTCGGTGCTTTGGGCGGAAAGAATAACGGCAACCAGCAAGGTGTAGGCGTTATGAAAGTCAAGTTCGCAGCGCGGATTGGGATCCCGCTGATTAAAAATCTCCATGATTTCCAGAATTTCTTTGGTATTTCTCATCAGGCTTTTACTCCTCCGGCACCGGCGGCTTTGGGGGCGTTTTCATCCAGCGGCCAGCGGGGACGCGGTTTGAAATCCAGATCATTGGTATAACCGGCGCGGAATCTTTCCAGTCCGGCCCAGGCTATCATAACGCCGTTATCCGTGCAAAAACGTATCGGCGGGGCGGAGAAGACCATGTTATTGGCTTGAGCCAGAAGTTCCAGCCGGTTTCTTAAAAAGGTGTTGGATGCCACGCCGCCGGAAACGACAAGGTCTTTGCCTTCGGGATAATGTTCCTGAAAATAACGGATGGCTTTTTCAAGCTTGTGGCAGAGGCTTTCGGTAACGGCAAACTGGAAACCGGCACAGATGTCAGCCACATCCTGTTCGGGCAGAAGAGCATGTTCCAATATGCCGTCCGGCGAATAAGATTCAATAATTTTGCGTACGGCGGTTTTCAATCCCGAGAAAGAAAGGTTGCAGTCCGGCGAATTGAAAAGCGGGCGCGGCAGAACAAAACGACGGCTGTTGCCGACATCGGCCATCTTTTCTATCATCGGGCCGCCGGGGTAGCCCAAGCCCAGCATTTTTGATACTTTGTCAAAGGCTTCGCCGGCCGCATCGTCAATGGTTGTTCCGAGGCGCTGGTATTCACCGACATTTTTTACAACTAAAATTTGACAATGTCCGCCAGAAACAAGTAATAATAAATAAGGGTATTGTACGTTGCTGGTTAATCTGGCGGCCAGAGCATGGCCTTCCAGATGGTTTACGGCAACAAAAGGTTTATTTAAGGCCAGAGCCATGGCTTTGGCTGCCATAACGCCGACAACGACGCCGCCGATCAATCCGGGGCCGGAAGAAGCGGCAACGGCGTCAACGTCATCAGGTTTTAATCCGGCTTTTTGAAAAGTGTGCTCAATAATCTCGTCAATATGTTCCAAATGCGAGCGGGCGGCAATTTCCGGTACGACACCGCCGAAAGGTTTGTGTTCTTCAAGCTGGGTTAAAAGGCATTCGCCCAATATTTGCCGCTTATCATTAACGATGGCGGCGGCCGTTTCGTCGCAGCTGCTCTCTATTCCTAAAACTATCATTGCTTATCTCTTTTTTATTGCAGTTTTTTTTTAATTATATACACTATAAAATAGTTTATTGCAAAGGCAAAATTTCAGGCGAAAGGTTGAAAATGGCAAATAAAATCGAGAAAAAAGAATCTGCGGCGGAAGAAACGGTTCCGGTAAAGAAAGTTTCGGGCAGCGGGCATTCTCCGGCAAAAATTTTGGGGCTGATTCTGGTTCTGGGCGCCGGATGGGCAATTTATAAGAATCCGCAGCTGATTGAAAGGGCAAAGGTTCTGTTGGCAGAATCGGCAGCGCAGTATTCGGACGGTTTGCCTGAGAATCAGCCGTCAGGAATTGATGTTCAGGATTTGCAGAATCAGATTGCAATGCTGCGGACAGAACTTTTTAACCTGAAAAACGCGTTGCCGGCGGCAGGCGAGCCGGTTGACGTGCAAAAGCTGAACGAACTTTATGACAAGTTTGACACCATTGAAAAAACAAATATGAATGTTATCAATTCCAAGGCGGATGCTTCGGCCGTGCTGGGATTGGCGGTGCGGCTGGATGAAGCTGAAAACAAGCTGAAACTGGTCAGCAGGGCAACAGACGAGAATGCATTGGTTTTGACGGTTGCGATGATGGTTAAAGAAGCTTCCGGCCGCGGCGGAAATTTTGTTTATGAAGCAGAAGTTTTGCAGCAGCTGGCTCAAAATAATCCGCGGTTGGCCGAGCCTTTGGCCGTGATTGTCAAAACGGCGCCTTCAGGAATTGTTACAAATGCACGCCTTATTAACGAATTTGAAAGTATTTATGGTGCCATACTAAAGAAGCAAAAGGATGCGGCAGCCCAAACATGGAAAGACCGGATTTTGAGCAAACTGAGTGATTTTGTAAAAGTCAGGAAAGTTAATGATGCGGAAGAGGCTGAAATGCAGATTCTGCAGAATTTAAAGAATATCAGGGATCTTGTGCGGGAAGAAAGTTTTGTTCAGGCGGCAGAAGAACTGCGCCGGCCCGAAAACGAGGTTTTGCTGGAAGACGCCGGTTTGCGGAAATGGCAGGAAAAGGCTTTGGCCAAGGTTGATTTTGAACAGGCCGTGGGCAGGATTTCTACTTATTCTCTGGCAGCTATGAAAGTCAATGCGATTAAAAAGGAGACAATGGAATGACCAGAAAAATATCTACATTTATCTTTATCGGCCTGATTTTTACCGTCATCGTCTGGATGTTGGACAAGGCCAGTGTGGTAACCGTCGACTGGCGCAGTTATCATGAGATTTTGTCGGTGCCGGAACTCATGCTTCTGGTATTGATGTTTGTGCTGGTTATTGACGTGTGCAACCGGATTTGCCGCAAGATATTCAATTTGCAGGTCAGAGAGGCTTATAAGGCTTCTTATCTGGAAAATGAGATTAAGGAAAATGCCGCAATTGATGTTCTGGCCGGAAAAATCAGCGAAAAGATCGTTATTGACCGCAAAGATTTTGACAAATCGCTGCTTTTGGTTTTAAGAGCCATGACGGCAATTACGGCCGGTGACATGAACGAAGCCCGCTTTCATATTAAAAATCTGAAAAAGGTTATCGGCAATGATCCGATTATTGATGTTTTGAAGATGAAAATTTATAAGGGCGAGAAAAATTATGACAAGATGGAAGAGCTGTCTGCCAGAATTATGAAAAACAGCGATATTCAAATTGTCGGTATGAAGGCTGCGGTTGAAGCCCAAATGGAGAAAAAAGAATTCAAAGAAGCTTTGGCGACGGCAAACCGTGCGTTTGAGCTGCGGCAGGATTTGTATTGGATTATCGAGAGCGCGTTTGAGCTGCGCGCCAAAGCGCAAGACTGGGAAGGCGCTTTGCAGGTGCTTGATGCCGGCCGCAAGAAGAAAATTATTCCGGCCGATAAGTATAAGCGTCTGAAGGCCATTATTCTGTTTGAACGGGCCAAGGAATTTCAGAAAGCCGGCGATGAAGTTAATTTCTTCAAATTCTGTTCGCAGGCGGTTGAAGCCGATGATACGCTGGTTCCGGCAGCCGTGGCTTTGGCGGAGTATTATAAAAATACCGATAATCAGGTGCGCAAGGCGGCTGATATTTTGCTTCGGGTCTGGAAAAAGAATCCGACGGACGAAGTGGCTTATGCCTATTTGGATTTGTATCATCATAATGATGTTAACGCTAAAATTCAGAATATGGAAAGTCTGGCCATGTCCAATTCTCTCCGCCCGTCTTTGAACAACAGAATTTTGGCGGAATTGTGCGCCGAGGCCGGTAAATGGAAAAAAGCCAAAGGCGAGCTGGAAATCTTTTTGATTAACAATCCCTGCACAAAAAGAGTTTGCTCTTTGATTGCGGAGTATGAAGAAGTCTTTAACAAAAACAAAAAGGAAGCAAAATCCTGGAAAGACAAATATAAAAACTGTGCCGACGATTCCGGCTGGGTTTGTGAAGAATGCGGCGAAAAAACCGCAGAATGGCATTCCGTTTGTCCGAAGTGTAAAGCGTTTGGCGCCGAAAAATGGCACTTGTATGTGGAACAGGACAAACAGGAATCCGATATGTCCAATGGCGGTTATGAAGATGAAGACGAGGAGTAGCTGCTGATGAATAATTCCGAGCTCAGAGATATCTGGGCAGCGAAATATGCCAATGTTGACCGAACTTTGGCCCGGATGAAAGAAGTCAAGGCAGCGGCAACGGCTTTTAATACCAATGTTGATGCAGTTCTTAAAATCAGCGGGAAAAAACTGCAGGAGCTGATTGAGAAAACCGGACTGAATTGGGACAGTCTGAATAACATTGAAGAATCGAAGCTTTTGCAGGCTGCGGACGTGATTAAAGGCGTGTTTAAATGTTTTTCACGCGGGATTGCCGAAGAATGGCTGACGGAAGACAAGGCGGTTTATGACTGGATGGTAGATAATATCGGTTATGACCGGCTGCAGATGGGCGGTCAGGGCGGTATTGTGGCTAATGCGCTGGCGGCAGCGGGCGTTTCCAAAGTTTATGCCCATACCAATTCTTTGCCGAAGTTGCAGGCCGAGCAATTTCTGAAGCTGGACAATCTGGTTTCTTTTGATGAAAACGGTGTCGAAAAACCGGCTTGCCGGATTAACCGCGGGCAGGATATTCCGCTTATTCACTGGATTTTGGAATTTGACAAAGGCGATGAGCTGACGGTTGACGGGCATAAGGTTGTTTGTCCGAAGTCAAACCGTTTTATTGCAACCTATGATCCGTTGAATCTTAATCTGGTGAAAGATGATGCTTTTGTTCGGTTTTCAGAAACTCATCCGATAGATTTTATTGTTTTGTCGGGTTTTCATGCCCTGACAGCCAATAAGGGGAGCTGTGCGCTGATTGAGGACGTTTTGCCGCTGATAAAAAGCTGGAAAAGGGTTAATCCGCAGGGAATCGTCCATTTGGAAGTGGCTTCAACACAGGATGTTGCCGTCAGAAAAGCCATTGTCAGCCAAATTGCGCCGCTGGTTGATTCAATCGGTTTGAACGAGCGTGAGACGATAGATGTTCTGCGGGTTATCGGCGAAGAAAAGTTTGCTGCCGAATGTGAGGAGAATACCGACAGCGCCCATATGCTGGAAGCTGTTTTCCGGATTAAGGAAAAGGTTGGTTGTCCGCGGGTTCAACTGCATATGTTCGGGTTGTATATGACTTTGCAGGACAAAGGTTTTAGGATTAAACCGCAGGAGAATTTGCGCGGCATGTGTCTGGCAGCCGTAGCGGCGGCCGGAAAAGCCAGTCTGGGCAGAGTTGAAAAACCGGAGGATTTTGTGGTTCGCAAGGATACGCCTGTGAATGACGAGGCTTTGAATGTTTTGAAAAAAGCGGCGGCATATGCCGGAAATGAAAAACTGGAAGAAGACGGTATTGCCGATTTCAGAGGATATGACCTGATTGCGGTACCGACGATTTTGGTTCCGAAGCCGGTGACTTTGGTCGGAATGGGGGATACTATATCTTCTATCTCTCTCGTTGCTTCCCGATAAAATAAAAAAACGTGTATAATGGTCTATTAATACAGAAAAAATCTTTAAGGCTAAGTTACGTACGTCTATGTACGCGCCTGTCGCCTTAAAGATTTTTTCTTATTACTAGCCTCATTCTCCACGTTTTTTTACAGCGGCTTAGAATGACGCTAATATCGGAAATTCTTTTTGTACACGTCGTCGAAAAAGAATGGCGTAGCACAAGCCCTTATCAAACTTTTTAATAAAAACCGCGCTCTCCTAATACAGAAAAAGAAAATCCGGCTAAGTTACGTACGTCTGTGTACGCGCCTGTCGCCGGATTTTCTTTTTCTTATTATCCGTCGTGTCTATCGCGTTTTTTACAGCGGCTTGAAAAAGTATTTTTGTTTCATTTTTCCAGGGTTATGTATTCCGGCGGGATAAATCCCTTACTCAGAATCAGAATATAATGGCGGAGCATATTATAGGGCGATCCGTAGGCTTCGCTGCACTGGTGCCAATTCAATGGTGAGGTGTCAATTTCAGCCGGATTTTTTATCTTATAAACGTTTTCAAAATCAATATCGGTTTTGGCTGTTTCTGAATTGTCTTTGCAGTAAATCATCTCTACCAGCCTGTCTTTCATGAGATCATCAAGTTCAAACGAAATCACTGTGGCATTGTGTACCAGATAATCCAGATATGGGTGTTCATAGTCCTCAATCGGTGCTTTCTCGGTTAGGCAACTGATTGACCTTGTCCGTCCCGGCAAAGTCTTTTCCAGATATTTTTTGATGTCTTCGAAATCTGTAGAACCGGCTTTGCGGGCATACATTTCAAGTTGTTTCGGATTTGGATTTGCCGCTACCGACAAATACCCCTCTTGCAGAATTTTATCGGCATGGTAAGTGTAGCAGTACAATTTCATTGCTTTTTCCTCTTTAGGTAAGTTTTTTTTATTTCTCCAGCGTTATGTATTTCGGAGGGATAATTCCGTCTTTGATGACAATCAGATAATAAGGAACAACGGAAAACCGCAAGCCCAGCTTTTCATCACAAACCGACCAGTCTACCGGAGAGGTATCAATATCGTTGATTGAGGCCAATTTTATCAGACGTTCATCAACATCCTGTGGCAAATCTTTATCTAAATCCGGCCGGATTGCCGGACTGACATAAACAGCTTCAATCAAGCCTGCTTTTTGTAAGCCGTTCAGATTGATTGAGAATAAATCAGCGTTTTCAATAAAAGGTTTGAACATATTGATACTTTTGTCCGTCCATTGTATCGGTTCTGAAAAACCGCGAATGGCACGGCTGCGGCCGCTAAAACAACTCTCCATCCATTGGACAATTCCGGCATGAGTTGTTTCTCCGCCGGTGCGCTTGTAATAATAACTTAAGTCGGCATCAGGATTCATGGCAAAAGACAAGATTCCCCCGGTTAGTGCCGAATTTCCTTTGGTAATGTAATGATAAAGCTTCATTTTTTTTCCCTTATTTAGAACGATATTGCGTCAGCTTAGCCATTGAAAAAGCCTTGTTGTGAATCCTCTTTGCTTCCTTGCTGTCTGCATTCTGGTCTTTTTCAATTCCGGTTTTTTCGCTGAACTGTTGTTCCATATATTCCTGTAGCCCGTGAGCGTGGGTTTCGCCCGGCTGCATGGCGTATAAGTCTTTATAGCTGACAGATTCCTTATCGTTAATCTCGTTTTCATACAAAGTCACATTGTTCATATCGCAGTCGAAAATCCGTTTAATCAGCGGATTGTCAAAATCTTCACAGTCCTGCCGCAGGTGTGTTCCCTCATGAAACAAAACCGACATCGCAAAAAAATTATCGCTTGTCTGCAGACGTTCTTCGTTAAAATAAATTTTGCCTTTATGATAATAAGCCGCATTGATATGCGCATTCTCATTCAGACCGGTGTTTTTCTGTCTGGCTTTTTCTTGTTCCTCTGTAAAAAATTCAATCTGCGGCGCTGCGCCGTACACATATTTGAAAATATTCGCCGCCTTCCGGATAACGTCTTTTTTATCATCCAAAGATGTTTCCTCCCAGTTTTTCATTCTATCGGTAATCTCCGGTTGGTTTGCAATCAAAGCGGCGTAACGGTCGGCTTGTTTCTTTTCCTTATCCCAAAAACTTTTCGGAAAATCCATGTTGAACAGGCAGGCTCTGATATTTTCTTCATTCTTTTGGCAGATTTCCATTGTTTCATTGACGGTCTGCCGCCGCGGAAATAAGATTTCCATATATTCAATTTTCTGCTCAAGCGGCAGTTCTGCAACCTGTTTGACCGTCATTGCGGAAAATTGTTCTGCTTTTTGTTGCTTGAGTTTTTGCCGTACCTGATAAAGGGATCGGTGTTTGGCTACAATCTCGTTAAAATCATTCAAAGAGATTTTTTCCAAACCGTTGTCGGCAATAATTTTGCTGATACGTTCTTCATCTTTGTCTGAAAACGGCGTAAACGAAACATTGCCGTCATCATTCAGCGCAATACGGCATTTATCCATTAAATCTTCAAATTCGTTTATATTCATGGCTTGCTCCCTAATATCAATATTTATCCGCCGCGTTGCTGTTTCGCTTGTAAAATAGACCATTTGGCATCTTCGGTTTGGCTTTCTGCTATTTTTTTATGTTTGTCGGAAACTTCTCCGCTGCGGGAATCTCCGGTCTTGCCCAAATCGTCCTTTTTTTTCTTCGTTGTTTTCTTCCGTTACCGGTACGGCTTCAAATTCGCCGGTTTCCGGATTAAGTTCCAAAGTTACACCCCGCATATTTTCTTCTCCTTAATTAAGGCTTCCCATCTATCTTTTGTTCCCGCATTCTGTTCAGAAGCGCGACGTTGAGTTTGTCTTGTCCCTGCGGTTCCCGCCGTTTGTCCGCGGCTGCCGATTTTTCTGGTGTCGGATTTGTCTTTTCCTCTCTGATTCCTCTCAGCGCAGCTAGTTTGCCGTGTACTTCCGCAATTTTTGCAACAATATCAGTCTGTGCTGTCAATACTTCCTTGAGTTTGTTGTCACTGTTGATGTAGCTGTCAATATTCGAAAAATTTCCCTGGGCCATGCAGCATTGCACGATGTCATTATCTGCCAGGTCTGCCGGAGAAATATGTTCTTGTTGTATCAGTTTTTGAAAGCCGGTTAATTGCTCTCTGCTAAATTCGATTTCTGCCGTCAATTTGCAGGTCAGTTTCAGCAATTCGGCATCTCCGTCCGGTATTTTATCTGGATCTTGAGCGTATTCCGCCAGTTTTTTGTAAGTGTTCGGCATCAGATAAGTCATTGCTCCGCCTTTGATTGCTCGCTCGTAAGGCAGAGTATTTTTATCATGAACGGATTTGTGCAGAACGTCTATGGTATATCCCATTTTAGAACGCTGCATGTTATAAATGTCAAAGATTGTTTGGGCATGAGCCGGATGTTCTTTCATGACTTTCAGCAGAGCAAAAGCATCACATTTTCGTTCGTCGGTTGTTCCCATGGCCATGTGGATGCTTTCGTGGTACAAGCCGCGTTTCAGGAGAATTTCCGAGCGTTCCTGTGGCGGAATACGATTGAACGCCGCCAGAGTTTCCTGTGGCAGACCATTCAGATTACGCGGTAAATCAGAGGCTTCTTTGGGTTCCAGACATAAAAGTTGCATATTGCCGATATGCCGGTCAAAAAAATTGGTATTGGATTGAGAATTATTATAAATCGCGTCTGCATAGAATTGTTCACGTGTTGTATTGCCCCAGAGAATATCGTTTTTGTTTTGTTCATAGGAAAAAGGTGCGCCATGTTGCTGAAGAAAATCAAATACGACGTGGGCTTTTGCTTCTTTGTCGCTCATTGACGGTTGGTTTTGTTTGTAGTGGGAAAAGGCGTTTGCAAAACTGACGGCATCGGCAATTACAATATTGTCGGACAATCCGATATCAGCGTCTTTTTGCATTGTTCCGGCATTATAATTTTCTGCTTCGGCAGAAACAGCAAGGTTTGACCGTTCGGCAGCAACAATCATCGCCAATTTCCGCGGGTAATTCCGATAAATATCAATAAATCGGCTGTAGTTTTTTTCTGTTTCCGAATTTATCATAGGTTTGCGCCTTTGGGAGTCAGTTATAATGATAGTTTATCATATTTGGAATATAGAGGCAATGGCTATGTTTTGCGGTCGGGACGGCCGGCGGAGATTGATGAATATGTTTAGGTGGAACGAGGTTATCGGTTTTTTATTAAGACGATAACGGGATTGGTGTTGCCATTGCGATTTTGCTTGCAATTCGGCAGATTAAATGTATATATAATTCTAATTGATTGATACAGGAGAAAGAAAATGGCAGAGAAAGAACCCTCGCAACGACAGCTTAGGGTCGGGCAGGAGATTAAGAAGATTTTGGCCGGTTTTATTGACCATGGCGAAATCAGAAACCTGGAAGGGATTCATACCATGGTTACAATTACCGAGGTGCGGGTTTCTCTGGATTTGAAATATGCCTCGGTTTACCTGATGACGACGAACGGCGAACATCTTAAAGAGGTATTGGACGGTTTGCAGCTGGCGGCCAATTATCTGCGCAAGCAGGTCGCCGGAAAACTTCAGCTGCGTTATGCACCCGAGCTTGTTTTTAAGGTTGATGATACGTTTGAACAGGTTGACAAGATTGAGCGGCTGCTCAGAGATCCCAAGGTTCAGGAAGACTTGAACAAGGAATGAAAAAAACATTAAAGCACTTTTCGGAGTGCTTTTTTTGTTGCCGGAATAAAAATATTGGGTTATGCAGGATGTCTGAAATTAATTATTAAAATTTATTATAAGATGAAAAATAAATTATTAGAGCGGGTTCCCAGAAAGTGTTTTGCCGATCGTTGCGAGATTGTCGGACAGGGGGGCAAAAAGTATCTTAAAATTTTTGTTTCTAAAGGCAGAGGACGGTGCAACAGGATTTTTGCCGAAGGAAAAGAGATTTTATGCGAAGGAAATATTTATTGCTGTTATCAAAGTGACGGATCTTATATTCTTTGTTATTTTGATTCCGAAAAAAGACAAATATTAACGGTAAGCAAGCCGTGCCATAGTCATTTTTTGAAAAATACGTTTTTGTTTTTTAAGAAAAGAAGCATTTGGTATTGTTTTGATTTGCAATGTCGGGAATATCTGCGGCTCGGCGTTTTGCGGGAAGAAGGTTTTTGGATGCCGCCGCGTGACAGGCTGAGAGGAGGCTGCAGTTCCGTGGACGTTTATTTCTTTTATAACGGTGAGTTTGTTAAGAAACATTGTGAACGGGTTGTAAAGGTCATAGGCAGGGACCTGTATTTTATGAAAAACGGAAGAACGGTTTCCGTGTTGACGGGTTTTGGCATGGACGGACAGGTTCCTGCGGTCGGGAAGTTTGTTTCTGATATTCCCGTTGAAGAGGTCGGTTTGTTTTTTCCGACCAAAGGAATTTATAAAAAACTGTTTTATTAGAAAAAAGGGCGTGTTCTGCGGAATGCGTCTTTTTTGTTGCCTTTCGGTTTTTTGTGTGATAGCTCTGATTCTTAATATGAGATTATTTTGAATAATTATTAAAAGCATAATGTATGGATTTGACTAAATTCGGCGTAAAAATTATTCCCAAAGATGGTAAATTCTTTTTGATCTTTCATAAGCGCGGAAGAGAAACAAGTTTGCTTTTGGGAGAAAGTTACTGGTTTGACAAGAACAAGTGTCTCTGGTCGCAAAAAGGGCGGGAAACCCATGTTTTTTTGTTGAGGCAGGGAAGTGTGCCGCTTAAGCGGCTGGCTAAAATGTCTTATTATTATTTTCTTGATGACGGGGATTTTATTTTCAGAATGGTTCATGAAGATGTCTGGATGAAGTTTTCATATTCTGAAAAGAAAAACCTGTTGCTGGGAAATTTGTTTTGCCATATTGCCGAACGGAATTTTTGGCTTTTTCTAAAGCATGAAGGCGGAAAAAAGGTCAGATTTTTTTCCATTCACGGGTGCCGCCTTTCAAGTTTGGAGGCTTATGGCTGGTTTTGGATTGACCGTAATATGCTTAATTTGGTGACCAAAAACGGCGATGTCAGGCTGCGAATCCGATGATTTTATTAAAAAACCGTAATGTCAGGCTTGGCAATACGGTTTTTTTATGAAATGATGACGGAGAAGGATAGTTTTTATAATGGCAAGGCATAAAAAAGGCGAAGACGTAAACGGCTGGCTGATTGTAGACAAGCCCCGCGGCATGGGTTCTACCGATGTGGTCAATATGACCCGCCGGATGTTTAAGGCCAAAAAAAACGGCCATGCCGGCACGCTTGACCCTTTTGCAACCGGCGTGCTGCCGGTGGCTTTCGGGGAAGCGACGAAACTTTTGCCTTTGGTTACGGACGGACGGAAAGAATATGAATTTGTGCTTCAGTGGGGAGCGGAAACAAATACGGGCGACAGTGAGGGCGAGATTGTTTCCCGTTGTGAGAAAGTTCCGTCCCGAGAGGACATTTTAGCTGTTTTGCCGCAGTTTATCGGTGAAATCACTCAGGTTCCGCCGGCTTTTTCGGCCATAAAAATCAACGGGCAGCGGGCTTATGATCTGGCTCGCAAAGGGGAGGACGTGGCCGTTCCGGAAAGAAAAGTCGAAATTTATACTCTGGAACTTTTGGAAGAATTGCCCGGTTGTCAGGCAAGGTTTCGGGTGGTGTGCTCAAAAGGAACTTATGTGCGGGCGTTGGGGCGTGATTTGGCCCGAAAACTCGGGACTTTTGGCTATTTGCAGGAACTGAGAAGGACAAAATGCGGAAAATTTTCGCTTGAAGATACGATTTTACTGGAAAATTTAAAAAAAGTAGTGCATACTGACGCTCTGAAAGAATTTCTGCTTCCGTTAATAACATCACTGCGCGACATCGCGGTTTTAGCTGTATCGGAAGCTGATGCTGCCAAGCTCCGGCTCGGGCAGGGGTTGTCTCCCAAAAATTATGATATTGATAATTTGAAAGACAAACAGGCTGTGGCCGTGTTTGAGGGCAGCCCGGCAGCAATCGTCCGAATCGATGAGAGAAAAATTTCGCCGGTTCGTGTGTTTAACTGTTAACATAAAGGAAAAATTGATGTCGATTACTAATGAAAAGAAACAAGAAATTATCAAATCTTTTGGCTTGAAGCAGGATGACACGGGTTCTCCCGAAGTTCAGATTGCTATCTGGACTGCCAGAATCAACAGCCTGATTGAACATTTTAACGTTCATAAAAAAGATTTGCATTCCCGTCTGGGGTTGATGAAGATGGTCAGCCGCCGTCGTCACCTGCTTGATCACCTGAAAGCGACCAGCGAGAGCAGATATCAGGATTTGATTAAGAAATTGGATTTGCGTAAGTAATTTAAGAGTTAAGATTTTATGCTGTTCGGAAGTGTTTTGGCTTGTTTATTTCGGGGTCTTGGTTCTTTTGGGAATCAGGCCGGTATGAGTGGCGGAAACAGTTTTTCCGGTCAGCGGAAATTTTGATTTCGGGGGTGCGGGGCAATGGGGCTCCGCATTCCTTTTAAATCCTGCCAGGGGGCAGGTGAGGTTTGTCAGATAGATTATAGATAGAAAGGTAAAAGAAATATGATCGATTTTAAAGTCGCCCGAAAAGAGATGGAATGGGGCGGACGAAAGTTAGTTTTAGAAACAGGTAAAATAGCAAGACAGGCAACAGGTGCGGTGATTGCTACCTATGGGGAAACAGTTGTACAGGCAACCGTTGTTGCGGCGAAAGAGGCAAAGGCAGATCAGGATTTCTTTCCTTTAACTGTTAACTATCAGGAAAAATATTATGCAACCGGTAAAGTTCCGGGCGGATTTATGAAGCGTGAGGGCAAGCCGAGCGAGCGTGAGGTTTTGATTTCCCGCCTGATTGACCGTCCGATCCGTCCGCTGTTTCCGGATGCTTTCAAAAATGAAGTTCAAATTATTTGTACGGTTTTGAGCCATGACCAGCAGACGGATTCCGATATTGTGGCCATGATTGCCGCTTCGGCTGCGCTGGCAGTTTCCGGTATTCCGTTTTTGGGGCCGATCGGGGCTGCCAAAGTCGGGTATAAAAACGGGCAGTATATTTTGAATCCGACAATTGAGCAGATGAAGGATACCGAGCTGGAATTGTCTGTGGCCGGTACTTCCGAAGGCGTGCTGATGGTTGAATCCGAGGCTCAGGAACTCTCCGAAGAAACAATGCTGAATGCTGTTATGTTTGGTTTTGAAAGCTTCCAGCCGGTTATTGAAATGATTAACGAGCTGAAAGCCGAAGCCGGCAAAGAAGCTTGGGAAGCTCCTGTTTTTCCGGCTGAATTTGATGCTTTATATGAAAGAATCGAAAAAGAATTCCGCGGCAAGTTTGAAGAAGCTTTCAAAGAGACCGACAAGTTGAAACGCGGCACTTTGGTCGGGCAGGCTTCGGAAGAAGTCAAGGCGACGATTGATCCGGAAAACGAATTGGAGATGCGTTATGTCGGTGATGCCATTGAAAAATTGATGCACAAAGTTGTCCGTGAGAAGGTTTTGACAACCGGCCGCCGGATTGACGGCCGCGATACCAAAACCGTTCGCCCGATTCAGTGTGAAATTGACGTTTTGCCGAAGACCCACGGTTCCGCTTTGTTTACGCGCGGTGAAACGCAGGCTTTGGTTGTGACGACTTTGGGAACCGGCGAGGATGCCCAGATTGTGGACGGCCTGATGAACGAGTATAAAGAAGACTTTATGCTGAATTATAATTTCCCGCCGTTTTCTGTCGGTGAGTGCGGCCGTTTGGGCAGTCCGGGGCGTCGCGAAATCGGTCACGGCAAGCTGGCATGGCGTGCAATTCATCCGATGATGCCGAAAAACAAAGATACTTTCCCTTATACAATCCGCGTGGTTTCCGAAATTATGGAATCGAACGGTTCTTCCTCTATGGCTACGGTCTGCGGCTCTACGCTGTCTTTGATGGCTGCCGGTGTGCCGATGGTTAAACCGGTTGCCGGTATTGCCATGGGGCTGATTAAAGAAGATGACGGCCGTTTCAGCGTTTTGACCGATATTCTCGGTGACGAAGACCACCTCGGCGATATGGACTTTAAGGTCGCCGGTACCAAAGACGGTGTGACCGCTTTGCAGATGGATATTAAAATCACGTCCATTACCAAAGAGATTATGCAGACGGCGCTGGCTCAGGCTCATGAAGGCAGAATCCATATTCTGGGCGAAATGGCCAAAGCAATTGCCGAACCGCGTCCGAATGTTTCACCACTGGCTCCGGGGATTGTTGCCATTAAGATTCCGGTTGATAAAATCCGTGAAGTTATTGGTTCCGGCGGTAAGGTTATTCGTGAAATCGTCGAAAAAACCAATACCAAAATCGATATCAGCGATGACGGTATCGTTAAAATTGCTTCTATGAAAAAAGAAGAAGGCGATGCTGCGCTGGAGTGGATTATGAGCATTGTGGCCGAGCCGGAAGAAGGAATGATTTATAAAGGCGTTGTGACCAAGATTATGGATTTTGGCGCATTTGTACGCTTCCTTGGTTCAACCGAAGGTCTGGTTCACATTTCGGAAGTCAAGAATGAGCGTATTGCGTCAGTTTCTGATTTCTACAAAGAAGGTGACACCATGTGGGTTAAATGTCTGGGTACCGACAATCGCGGTAAGATTAAGCTTTCTGCGAAGAGGGTGGATCAGGAGACTGGTGCCGACCTCGAAAAATAAAAAGCTTGCAAAAGGCCGGTCATGCTTGTTTCTTTTCTCCTCGTGTACCTTTTGTTGTACATGTCGTCGAAAAAAAACAGCGCAGCACCGGCCTTTATCAAGCTTTTTAGTGCTTTGTGGTTACCTAATTCTCCGTGTTTTTTACAACGGTTTGAAGTCTGTCAAATTTGCGTTTCAAAATTCTCGTGTACCTTTTGTTGTACGCATCGTCGAAAAAAAACGACGCAGCACCGGCCTTTATCAAGTTAGTTTGCAGGCTGCAGATAAAAATGAAATTTGAAAGCGTTTTCCGGATGACGGAAAGCGCTTTTTGTTTGACTTTTTCTTTCTTTTGTCTAAAATCTGTTGCAGAGAATTTATTATTAACTTTAAAAACAAATACTTATGGAAAGTTGGTTTTTATTATTAGTTTCAGGATTAGCAATTCTGACAATCGGGAACATTATTGCCTTTTTTGTAATGATGCAGCGTTATTTTGTAATCAGCAGCAGGGCATATGTTTTTGCATCTTTGCTGATGATTGCTTTTTATTTGTTTGTTTCATTATCGGTTGCTTTATTGCCGGAACGGGTGACGCATTTGGAAGACGGGGTAAGTTTTTTGCTGCTTATGGCCTGTCTTGTAACAGGAATGCTTAATTTGTATGTTCTGGGTTTTAAAATGATTGATTTGGAAAAGGCCTATGATTTTGAGATGGAAAAAGTAAAAAAAGGATGGGTATACGGGTACTTCAACGTTTCAGGCTGTTTGCTTGAGCATTGGCGTTTTGACGTTAAATTGTCTGAGGCCGAATATTTGAAGAAAAACAGGCTGTATACCAGAATCAAAATCAGCAAATTTGATATTTTTAAAGACTGTCTGACTGCCGAAATTGTTTAATCTAAATTATAAAATTTATGGAAAATGGTTTTGACTGGCTTGCAATATTTACATTGTTGCTGCCGATACTTATTTTTTTGGGTTTGTCTGTTATCTGGGAAATGAAATTTGTTATCAGTGCGGAAGATTTTTCGTTATTTTTGCCGGTGACAGGACTGTTTTTGACAGTACCTCTGATGACGGACATTTATAAAATGTTTACGGTAACGGATGTCGGATTTGTCTTTGGCATTTCTGCCGTTCTGTTGGTTCTGGCTTATTGGATAATGCTGCGGATTTTTCGTTTTAAGCTGTTGGACTGGAAAAAGCTTTATCTTTTTGAAGCCGACGGTTACGGAAACGATTGTCTGAGTGGTGATTTGACGGAAGGAAAGGTTAAATTCCGAGCTTTGGTTGAGAAGGTTTCTCATCCGCAGGATTACAAAGGACGGGTTTTTCTTGTCAGGATTAAGAAAATTTGTCTTTTTGATTTTTTTCCCGTCAGGTTGGAAGCGGAGAGTTGATCCGATTGGTGAATTACAAAAGCGCCCGATTTTAGAATCGGGCGCTTTTTCGATTCCATATATATTTTTGGATTCGTAAAGCAATTTTTAACCAAGATGAATCAAAAAAGCAGCGAATCGATAATTTTTTTGAAAATTCTTAATTTGTATGTTTTGTGTAAAATCAATATGTTATCTTGAAAGCGAATCGAAAACGAATCCGGCTGTTAATAAAAATTTAAACTTTAACGTTTAGCCTTGGCAAGTGAAAAGGTATCATTATTTAAATTACAAACATATATTATGGAAGCATTATTAGGTGGAACTCGATAATTTGCCGGAAAGATGTCCAGAATGGCCGTTGCCGGCGGAAAAACATTTAACAAACTCAGACTGATCCCCTGACTTGGTTAAAATGTTTAATATAAATACGTAGAGAGAGTTTGTCTGCAATAGTTTTTATTTCAGGCTTGTGTCTTTCCTCTCGATGTTAAAATGTGGAAAAATAATACCTTGGGTGTTAGTTTTCCGGACTGCGGATTCTTTTGGGTACCGCTTAATTATTGTACTTTTATATAGTATGTTTTGTCAAAAAAGTCTCGTATTTGGCTGATTGCGGGATGGTGATACATATACAGGTTTTAGGCTTAAAATTTTGAAAAAAAGGTTCTTAAATGCGCGAAAGAACCTTTTTTTATGTTTAAATTATTGACTTTGCTTTCTTTTGTTTTAAACTGACAAACAGAAGACAATTATTAATTTTTAAGCTTATGACAGGATTTATTTGGGGCGTTATTATTTTTTGTTTGGTCGTTTTTGTTTTATTTGCCTATGCCGTTTATCGTACGGACGTATGGCGTGTTTATGATGCCGAGCATGGTTTGAGTGAAAAAAAGAAATCTAAAAATGTGAAAGTATGAAAATTTTGGTTCTTTTTTTCATCGGCGGCGCTTTCTTGGTGTTGTTGGCTACGGGGGCTTTTTTCTTTTATTGCGGTGTCAGCCGGATATTTAAGAACAAGCCTGATGATTATTTTGACAAAGATGCAGAGTACTAAAAACCGGCGTTTTATTTGTCCGGTAATCTTATGTTAAAGGCGGCAGATTTTTCTGCGGCCTTTTTTATTGCAAAAAGCCCTTGAAAAATAAAAATAATTGTTGTACAAAAAGCTGTCTGGCGGGGCACCCCTGGAGGCGCCGCAGATAAAATCAGTTTAATTTTTTAAGGATTTTTGAAAATGGAAATTACTTTTAATGCGCAAAAGCGTGAGAAAGCAGGTAAGGGGGCAGCTCGTGCATGTCGTCGTGAGGGCCGTATTCCTGCCGTTATTTATGGCGGAAAACAAGAGCCGGTTATGATCAGCCTGCATCCGGTTGAGCTTGAGAAAGCTTTGAATACTGCCGGTTTTTATCAAGCTGACATCAAAATTGTTTTGGATGGCAAAACAATTGCAGCAGTTTGTCAGGATGTTCAGTTCCATCCGGTTTCGGATATGCCGATTCACGTCGACTTTCTCCGTAAATAGTTTTATTTTGGGCTGACGCTCAATTTATTGCTATTTTAAAATGTTTTTATAAAATAAAGGGAGTTTGATTGACTCCCTTTTTTTGAAGGATGTTATAATGTTTTTGATTGTCGGTTTGGGAAATCCGGGGGCGGAATATGTCGGAACCCGTCATAATGCGGGGTTTCGGGCTGCAGACTGTTTGTATGAAAAATTTGGTTTTTCGCCTTTTAAGGCTAAGTTTGACGGGTTGATTGCCGAGGGTAAAATAGCCGGAGAAAAAGTCTTTTTGCTTAAACCGCAGACCTATATGAATTTGTCGGGCAATTCCGTTGTCAAAGCGGCGAATTTTTATAAGATTCTGCCGGAAAACATTGTTGTTATTCATGATGATATGGACTTGCAGCCCGGACAGTTAAAAGTTAAGACGGGCGGCGGTGCCGGCGGGCATAACGGTTTGAAGTCGATTGATGCGGCAATTTCGCCGAATTATCATCGCATTCGTATCGGGGTCGGGCATCCGGATGGAAAAGGCGAGGCTGTCGTCGGCCATGTTCTGAGCCGTTTTTCCAAGGCAGATGCGGAACAGGTTGAACAAAACATTGCCCTGATTGCCGATACGATTGGTATTTTGCTGAAAGACGGGATGGCCGCTTATTCCAACAAAATCGGCATGCTGCTGAAAGCCAGATAAAATACTCCTTGAAAAAACTTTATTTTTCAGCTAAAACTCTCCTCAAGTTTATCAGGATATTTGAGGAGTTTTTTTATGGGATTTAACTGTGGTATTGTCGGATTGCCGAATGTCGGAAAATCAACGTTGTTTAATGCGCTGACCCAGACGATTGCGGCGCAGGCGGCAAATTTTCCTTTTTGTACGATTGAGCCGAACACCGGCCGCGTTGCCGTGCCGGACGAACGTCTGGATACTTTGTGCAAAATTGTGAATCCGAAGAATGTGGTTCCGACACAATTGGAATTTGTTGATATTGCCGGTTTGGTTAAAGGCGCTTCCAAAGGCGAAGGGCTGGGCAATCAGTTTTTGGCCAATATCCGTGAGACAGACGCGATTATTCATGTTTTGCGTTGTTTTGACGATGATAATATCACCCATGTCGAAGGCTCTGTTGATCCGATCCGCGATGCCGAGATTGTCGAAACGGAATTGATGATTGCCGATTTGGAATCTTTGGAAAAACGTTTTGACCAGCTTGAGAAAAAAGCCAAGACCGGCGGAGACAAAGAGGCTCAACTACGTGTGACGGTTATGAAGCCGATTATTGCAGCGCTGAGAGAAGGTAAACCGGCTCGTACGGCAGCTCCTGATCCGGTGGAAAAAGATGCTTATAAGCAATATAAGATGTTGCAGCTGCTGACATCCAAGCCGGTTTTGTATGTTTGCAATGTGGATGAGGCCTCTGCAGCTGAAGGTAATAAATATTCTGAAATGGTCATGAAAAAAGCAGCAATGGAGAATGCACAGGCTGTGATTATTTCAGCAGAAATCGAATCTGAGGTGGCTCAGCTTGAAACAGATGAAGAAAAGAAAGAATTTTTGGCTTCTCTCGGGTTAAATGAATCAGGCCTGTCTAAAATTATTAAAGCAGGATATAAGCTTCTTGGTTTGGAGACTTATTTTACGGCCGGTCCGAAAGAGGTTCGTGCCTGGACGTTTCTTAAAGGGTCAAAAGCGCCGCAGTGCGCTGGTATTATTCATACGGATTTTGAGCGCGGATTTATTCGGGCAGAAACCATTTCTTATGACGATTATGTAAAATATAACGGTGAGCAGGGGTGTAAGGAAGCCGGAAAAATGCGTTCCGAGGGCAAGGATTATGTTGTGCAGGACGGAGATTTGCTTAACTTCCTGTTTAACGTTTAAAATATTTTGTTTTCTGATTAAGTCCCGAAGTACCAAACTTCGGGGCTTTTTTTTGACGTATTAACAAAAAAATCAAATTGCGTTATAGTCAAATTTCAAAAAGTATTATTAAAACTTATAGATATGGAAGTGAAAGAAAAAATCGGAGCGCAAATGGCACAGAGTCAGGTTCCGGATTATAATCAGATTGAGAAAGCGGTGGAAGAAGCGATTGAACTTGCTTTTGGCAAGGTTTTGGCGTTGGAGAGCCTTTATTGCGAAGGTATGACGCTGGCAATGGCCAGTTTTTATAAAACAAAAATGGCATTGGTTTTGCTGAGAAGGTTTGATTTGCAGGAAAGCTGCCGGACACCAAATCAATTGGCCGATGTTTATTATCGTCGCGGACGGTTCTGAAAATTTTTGCAAAAGCGGGCAGCCTTCAGCGGGCTGTTCGCTTTTTTGTTGCCTTAAGACAGCTTTTGTTGTAGCAAAGGTTATATTGTTGGTTTTGAGGAGGAAAGAAATGAGACTGGCACTTTTTCAGCCGGATATTCCGCAAAATACCGGAACATTGCTGCGTTTGGGAGCTTGTGTGGATGTGGAGCTTGACATTATCGAGCCATGCGGTTTTGTATTTTCGGAAAAAGCTTTGAAGCGTGCCGGCATGGATTATCTGGATCTGGTAAGATACCGCAGGCATGACTGCTGGGAAGATTTTTTGTACTATCGGACGGAACATCCGGAAGAATACGGCCGTCTGGTTTTGTTGACGACTCATGCCAGTGAGCCTTATACCGAGTTTGAGTTTTTGCCGAACGATATTATTCTTATGGGAAGGGAAAGTGCCGGCGTGCCGCAGGAGGTTCATGATATGGCTGATGCCCGTTTGCTGATTCCGATGAATGAAAAAGCGCGTTCGATTAATGTGGCGGTTTCGGCAGTGATGGTTATCGGCGAGGCTCTGCGGCAGACGAATTTGTTTCCGGCTGTGAGGAAGTAATTGCCGGTGGAAAGCGGCGGGCGAGATAAATTAATACCAGCAGTCCGGGGATGGCCATTATTGTTGTAGTGATGAAAAACGGACTCCAGCCGATGTGCTGAACCAGCCAGCCGGAAGACGAGGCCAGAACATCGCGGGCCAAACTCATCAGAGATGACAGGAGGGCGTATTGCGTGGCGGTGTACTGCCGGTTGCATAAAGACGAGATATAGGCGACAAAAGCCGCTGTTCCCATGCCGCCGGTGATATTTTCGACCGAGATTGTCAAAGTCAGCATGTAAAGGTTGTTGCCGGCGTAAGTCTGGGCAACGTAAATCAGATTGGACAACCCCTGCAGGATTCCGCAAAACAGCAGGCCGCGGGTCAGATTCATTTTGTTAAGGAGCATACCGCCGACAAGCATTCCGGCAATGGTGGCAACCGTGCCGTAAATTTTGGTTATGGTGGCAATTTGGGAATAGCCGAAGCCCATATCTTTATAAAAAATGTAGGCCATCGGGCTGATATAGGCATCGCTGAGACGGTAAAGCAGGATAAACAACAGAATCCACGTCCAGCCCGGCCGTGTCATAAAGTCTTTGAACGGGCAGATGACGGCGCTTTGAAAAAACTGCCGGAAGCGGGCGGCGGAAGAAAGGTTTTTGCCGGAAAGGTATTCCGGCGTTTCGGCTTTGGGTTCTTTGATTGACAGAACGGCTGCCAGACCGATGAGGATGCCGCCCGACATGACGGCATAAACATGATTCCAGCTCATAACATCGGCCAGATATAATGCGCCGGCGCCGGAAAAAATAAAACCGAGACGGTAGCCTAAAATAAAAGTTGCAGAAGCGGCTGCCTGTTCCGATGTTTTGAAATTTTCAACCCTGTAAGCGTCAAGAACAATGTCCTGTGAGGCGGAAGATATGCATAAAATAAGGGTCAGCGCTGCCATTAATGACGGATTTTCGGCCGGATTGGTTAAAGACATGGCAAAAATTGACATACCTACCAGCAGCATAGTCAACAGTGACCAGCTGCGCCGGCGTCCCATAAAAGACAGTCCCGGTATCGGCAGGCGGTCGATAAGCGGCGACCATGCCCATTTGAAGCTGTAAGGAGTTTTGAGCAGGGAAAAAGTGCCGATGACGGCCAGCGGCAGTCCGGCTTCGCCCAGCCACAGGCTCAGAGTATTAAAAACCAACGGAAAAGGAAATCCGCTGGAAAAGCCGAAAGCAATCATTACCAGCATGCGGCGGTCGAGATATATTTTGGCGGCGGAGAAAATTTTTGCAAGCATCTTTGTTCCTTTTGTGCCAGTATATTCTTGAATGTCTTAAAACAGTTTTAATGCCGCTCTTGCATAAATGAAAATTTTTAACTACATAATGCGTATTGCGAATATTAAGATAAGGAAGAATCATGACTACAATTTTGTGTGCACGCAGAGGTGACGAGGTTGTTATGGGCGGAGACGGGCAGGCTACGCTCGGCGAGGCTGTTATATTCAAGGCCAATTCGGTAAAAGTAAGAAGAATCGGCAACGGAAAGATTATTGCCGGTTTTGCCGGAGCCGCGGCAGACGGTATTACGCTGATAGAGCGTTTGGAAGCCAAACTGGAAAAACATGCCAGTCAGCTTAAGCGGGCGGCGGTGGAACTGGCGAAAGACTGGCGGATGGACAAGTATCTGCGTCAATTGCAGGCTTTTATGATTGTGGCGGACAAAGACGTTTCTCTGGTGATTTCAGGTACCGGAGAGGTTATGGAGCCGGACGACGGGATTATCGGAATCGGTTCCGGCGGGAATTATGCCATGGCGGCGGCAAAGGCTTTGTATGACGTGGACGGGCTGCCGCTTGAGGATATTGTGCGCAGAGCTCTGAAAATTGCCGGCGATATTGATATTTATACCAATCATAACGTTATTATTGAAAAGATAGAAAAATAGAGAGGTTTTATAGAACATGACAGCAGCAACTACATTCAGCCCGAGAGAAATTGTTTCGGAATTGGACCGCTTTATCATTGGCCAGCAGGAGGCGAAAAAAGCCGTTGCCGTGGCTTTGCGCAACCGTTGGCGCCGGATGCAGCTGCTGGAAAAGCTGCGGGAAGAAATTGTGCCGAAAAATATTTTGATGGTCGGGCCGACCGGCGTGGGCAAAACCGAAATTTCCCGCCGTCTGGCCAAGCTGGCAAAAGCGCCGTTTATTAAGGTAGAAGCGACCAAGTTTACCGAAATCGGCTATGTCGGGCGGGATGTGGAAAGCATTGTCCGCGATTTGGTAGAAATCGCCCTGCATAATGAGAGGGACAAACAGCGCAAAACCATGGTTGTCAAGGCTGAGGCGGCAGCGGAAGAAAGGGTGCTGGATGCTTTGGTCGGAGATAATGCCGGTGAGGAAACGCGTCAGAAGTTCCGTAAGCTGTTGCGGGAGAATCAGTTGAATGACAGGGAAATAGAGATTAAAGTTTTGGATAATTCCAATGCCAGCATGCCGACGATTGACATTTCGGGGATGCCGGGGGTTTCAATGGGGATGATCAGTCTTGGCGATTTGATCGGCAAGCCGTTCGGCGACAAATATAAAACCAAGAAGATGAAAGTCGGCGATGCCTATAAGGTTTTGGTTGACGAAGAAAGCGACAAGCTGATTGATGACGAGGCAACGACGCAGGCGGCAATCAAGGCTGTGGAAAATGACGGTATTGTCTTTATTGACGAGATTGACAAGATTACCGGCCAAGACGAGCGGCACGGCGGCGATGTTTCGCGTGAAGGCGTGCAGCGCGATCTGCTGCCGTTGATTGAAGGGACGACGGTTTCAACCAAATACGGCATGGTTAAGACAGACCATATTTTGTTTATTTGTTCGGGAGCGTTTCATTTGGCCAAACCGTCTGATTTGCTGCCGGAACTGCAGGGGCGCCTGCCGATCAGGGTCGAGCTGAAAGCCCTGACGCATGAGGACTTTGTGCGAATCCTTACCGAACCGGAGGCGAATCTGATTGAGCAGTATGTGGCTTTGATGGGGACGGAGAATTTGTCTTTGGAATTTGAGAAAGAAGCCATTGACAAGATTGCCGACGTTGCCGTTCAGATTAACGAAAATGTCGAGAATATCGGTGCCCGCCGTTTGCATACGGTTTTGGAGGTTTTGTTGGAGGATATCAGTTTTGAGGCCTCTGAAAAAGCCGGAGAAAAGATAGTCATTACGCCGGAAATGGTGGAAGAAAAGCTTTCTAAATTTACACAGGCGTCCGATTTGTCCCGCTTTATTTTGTAAGAAGATTAATGGGGTTTGGCGTTTATATTCATTGGCCGTTTTGCCTGTCAAAATGTCCGTATTGCGACTTTTACAAAGAAGTCAGGAAAAATGTGCCGCAAGATGAGATTATTGCCGGATATAAACGCGAACTCGATTTTTATTATCAATATACTTCGGATAAGGTTGTAAGCAGCGTTTTTTTCGGCGGCGGAACACCGTCTTTGATCAAGCCGGAAAATATTGCCGCGCTGATTGATTATATTGCAGGCAGGTGGAAAACGGCTCCTGACTGTGAGATTTCTCTGGAGGCGAATCCGAATTCCGATTATCCGCAGATGTTTGCCGATTTGCGCCGTGCCGGTATTAATCGTTTGTCTTTGGGGGTGCAGGCTCTTAATGAGGCTGATTTGCGTTTTTTGGGGCGGACGCATAATCTTGCGCAGGCTTATCAGGCAATTGATGAGGTTTTGCAGAATTTTGACAATCATTCGCTGGATTTGATTTATGCCCGTCCGCAGCAAAAACTGTCTGATTGGGAGAAAGAGCTGGAGCAAGCCGCGTCGTTCGGCCTGAGGCATTTATCGCTTTATCAGCTGACCATAGAAGAGGGCACTGTTTTTGCCCGCAAAGGCATTAAAGCATTGGATGATGAAGCCGCCGGAGAAATGTATTTGTTTACCGAAGATTATTTGGCGGACAAGGGGATTTATAAATATGAGGTTTCCAATTATGCCCGTTTCGGTTTTGCCTCTCGTCACAATCTTCTCTACTGGACAGGCCAAGATTATATAGGGATAGGGCCTTCGGCTCATGGTCGCTTTTGTTTTTCGGGTTTTAAGGGGAACCTAGAGCAGAAACCGCGAGATCGAAAAATTTCACGTACCTCTTTGTACGCTGAAAATTTTTCTCCTCTTGTTTCCACTCTATCTTCCGCCTTAAAACCCGAAAAATCGTGTATTGAAGGGGAGCCGGAGCAGAAACGGCGGGACAAAGAAATTTCACGTACCTCTTTGTATGCTGAAAATTTTTCTCCTCTTGTTTCCACTCTGTCTTCTGCCTTAAAACCCGAAAAAACGTGTCAAGAAGGGAACTCTGGGCAGCTGCAATATCCAATTTATTATGCGTCGACATACAATTGTCAGCTTGAAGAGCTTTCGCAAACAGAAAAAGCGGAGGAATTATTGTTAATGGGTTTACGGCTGGTGGACGGGATTGACAAGCGGCGATTTAAGGCCTGTTGCGGGCTGGATTTTGACGGATTTGTTAATCAGGAACGTTTGAAATATTTATGTTCTGCCGGTTTGCTGGTTGATACACCGGAGAAACTCAGAGCCGCGCGTGAGGGTTTTTTGGTTCTGAATGAGCTGATCGGGCAGCTTTGTCCTTAATCGATAACGCCGAATTTGCCGTTTACCAGAATCATCATGGCAATCAGAAAGAAAATCATGAATATTCCGGCTTTAACCGAGGCTGTATCCGGTACTTTGTTATATTTGTTGGAAGCCATGACAAACAGCGGCGATGTCAACAGTAAAGCCGTTACATAGCCGGGATTGGGAGCAATCCGCAAAGCCAGCGTTTTGGCGGTAATCAATGCCGCACTGAAGCTGACAATGTATAATCCGGCGCGGACAACCACCGGCGAGAAGATGTTTTGAAAAAACTCCCTGACTTTTAATTTTTCCCGATAGGCATAGAAAAATGAATTGTAACAGCCGCTGACAAAAGTTGAAACCGACAGATAATAAACAATGGCTGCCCAGGTGCTGGAACCGTGAATGGCAATGTCTTTGGTAATAATGCTCATAAAAGCCAGTGCCAAAATTACCGGCGTCATATAGGTTACAATTTCTTTGTTGACCGGACTTTTCAGCATCTGCCAATAGCTCAGCGTAAAGCCAAAAAGCACTAAAACCAAAGTGATGAACACTGTTCCGTCATCAAAAAGCCTGATAAATTCATGCGGTGTGATCATCCACCACAGAACCGTGGTAATCAGCGTTGTAAGCACCATAACGCGGGAAGTCGGTCCGGCGCCGTATTTGGCAGAGGCAAAGAAAAGGTGGGAATCGTAAAAGCCGATTAATATTCCCTGAATAATCAGCAAGGTCCAATAATACATGCTGGTCGGTACCGGAAACAACGGCATGAACGGAATAAAGAAAACGGCAATGCCGAATCCGCGCCATATGCCCAAAAGGTATCCGTTGAGTTTGTATTTTTGGTTAACCAGCGTATATAAGGCTGTGAAAAATCCATATAAGAGACCATTGATAATCCAGATCATTCTCCGCCCTTTAAAAATGTTTATTACAATCTTCTGATATGTAATACTATTTTACAGGTTTTAAAGGCGTTTGCGATGCTTTTCCGTTAAAGTCCGAAAGGGCTTTTATGACGCGGTCAACCGTAATGTCTACGAGTTCTTCTCTGGTTTCAACGACGATGTCTGCTTCGGAATAGTAAGGATATTCTTCCTGAATGTATTTTTCCAGTTTGTCCTTGAGTTCGGTATCATTTCCTCTTAGAAACGGGCGGTGTTTGCGTCCGGTTGTTCTTTTGTACAGAACATTGATGTCGGCTTTGAGCCAGACGGTGACAGCGTTGGTTTTGGCCATGCTTCTGGTTTGTTCGGCGACAAAAGAACCGCCGCCGGAAGCCAGGATACACGGTTGTCCCTGCAGCAGGCGTTTCATGACTCTTTCTTCTCCGGCGCGATACTCTTTTTCGCCAAAGCATTTTAATACGTCCAAAAGCGGAATGCCGGCCGCTTTTTCGACTTCCTGATCGCCGTCAATGAAGGGAAGGCCGAGTTTGCGTGCCAGTCTTTTGCCGACACTGGTTTTTCCGCTGCCCATCAATCCGACCAGCAAAATTATTTTATCTATTTTGGTTATATCCATTTTTTTTAATTATTCTTTCAATTATTTTTGATATAAACTAATCAAATCTTTTGTAAGTATATTTTTTATAAGGTTTATACATCATGAGACAGAAAAAATCAAAAACATTATTTTATATTATCGGATTAATTGCTGTTTTGGCAGTACTTTTTTTGTTTTCGCGTGAGGTTCCGATGCAGATTGAGCATGTGGAGCAGCCTCTGGCGAATGATTTTGTTTCCGGACAGGATTAATTATGCGTTCCAATGCCGAACTTTTGGAAGATTTTCTGGACATGATGCGTTCGGAAAAAGGATGTTCGGATAATACGGCAGAAGCTTATCGCCGCGATTTAGAGCAGTTTTTTGAGCTTGTCGGCAATATGAAAGCTGAACAGGTCAGTCGTCGGACTTTGGCGGATTATCTTAATGAGCTTGGTGACCGGTATGATTATGCCGCCAAATCTGTAGCCCGAAAAATTTCGGCTTTGCGGGAATTTTTTAAATTTTTGTTCAGTGAGAAAGAAATTCGGGAGAATCCGGCGGCCAGACTGCGGTCTCCCAAACTGGGCAAGCCTCTGCCGAAGTTTTTGACCGAGCCTGAGGTTAAAAAGTTGGCAGAAGCGGCTTTTAATCATAAAAAGAGGGATATGTGGCGGGTCGGCGTGATGATTGAGCTGATGTATGTGTCCGGATTGCGGGTTTCCGAATTGGTGGCTCTGCCTTTGTCTGCGGTTAATTTTGATAAAGAAATGTTGTTTGTCCGCGGCAAGGGCAGCAAGGCTCGAACGGTTCCGTTGATTTTCAGCGTTGTTGAGAAAGTTCAGCAGTATATTCTTGAATTTAGAAGGGAATTTATCCGTTCTAAACATGAATCAAAATGGCTGTTTCCGTCTCTGCGTTCGGCGTCAGGTCATTTAACCAGAGATGCTTTTTTTAAAGATTTGAAGACATTAGCCGCTGAGGCCGGAATTTCTCCGGCAAAGGTTTCGCCCCACGTTTTGCGCCATTCTTTTGCAACGTCTTTGTTGCGGCATGATGTTGATTTGCGTTCTGTTCAGAAAATGCTCGGCCATGAAAGCATTACAACGACGGAAATTTATACGCATATTATTTCGGAAGATTTAATCAACAAGGTGATGACAAAGCATCCTTTGCAATATTTTAAGAAAAATTTTATCTTTCATGGTGGAATTGTTCAAAGACGCAGTTTATCATATTTGATATTTTTTCCGCCGGCATTTTTTTGAGCTTGTTGCTGGTAATCCGTACCATTTCTTTACTGGTTTTGCGTTCTTTTAACGAGCCTTCCACCCATTTTGGATAGCTGTGGAAGATAAACAGTTTGCTTTCATCCATTAAGAAAATCAGTTTGAACGGTGTTTTGCCCGAGTTGTCAAAAACGGCGGAGACATCGCTTCTTTTGAGCATTTCCGGAAAATTTTTGATGATATTGGGGTATCGGCGTTCAATATCTTCTGCCGAAACGTTGTGACCGCCTTCCCGTACACGTTGCTGAACACGCAGATGTGACAATTCGACATTAGCCAGTCCGATAAAAATTGTAGCAATTTTGAAGCCGGCTTTTTGGGCCCGATCCATATATTTTAAGTGGGCTTTGCCTGAAGACGTTGTTTCATAAACAAAACTTTTTCGGGATTTCAGTTTCTTTTCCAATTCGGCAATAACGATTTTTCCGGCATCTATCATATGTTTGTTCGGATCATCGCCGTTTGCGAGTTCTTTGGCGATGTTGTCCATGTTGATAGACGGTGCGTTTTTCAGCAGCGGATCGGTTTTTAACACTTTTTCATAGAATGTTGATTTTCCGGCACCGTTCGGTCCGGCGATAATAACCATCCATTTGGTCATTTGGCTTCTCCGATAACTACTTCCCGATGGTTTTTATCTAATTTGACAATATATTTTGTACCGTCGGCTTCTTCTTTGATAAGCCGTCCGTCTTCCTCGTAATACTGAGGGTAGCTGTCAATTGTTATCGTACCGTCTAAACGGACGAATTTTCTTTTAAAATATTCAAACATGATGATTTTCCTGATTAATGCGGACAGCTTACCATAAAAGCTTTTGTCGTGCAAGAAATTTTTGACAAAATCTTTTTAAATTAATCTGGCCAGATCAAGATACTGCCGGGGTGTGAGCTGTTCTGCTCTGGCGGTTTCGGCAATATTCAGCCGTTCCAATTTTTCTTTAATCTCCGGCAAAGCTTTTAAGCTCTGGCGAATCATCTTGCGGCGCTGTCCGAAGGCCAAAGAGGTCAATTTTTCCACTTTTTGTAAGTCTTCTGCCGAGATACCGGCATGAAGCGGCTGAAAAAGCAAAACCGAAGACCAAATTTTGGGTGCCGGTACAAAGCAGTTGGGATTGAGGTCAAAAAGATGTTCAATTTTGCATAAAAGCTGTGAAAAAACAGAAATCCGACCGTAATCTTTGCAGCCCGTCGGAGCGCAAATCCGATCGGCAACTTCTTTTTGAAACATCAGGGTCAGACTGGAGAAGTTTTCAATTTGGGTCAGCCAGCCGGTTAATAACGGAACGGAAATATTATAAGGCAGGTTGCTGACGATGTTGCGCGGCGCCTGATCCATTTTGCCAAAGTCTATGGTCATTGCGTCAGCATTAATAATTTCCAGCCGGTTGCCTGCAAGTTTTTTGATTTCCTGCATTATTTCAATACAGCGGCCGTCCATTTCGACGACGGTAAGTTTTTGCGGCTGAGCCTCCAATACGGAACGGGTCAGGCCTCCGGGACCGGGTCCGACTTCAAAGACATATTCTCCGCCAAAGTCTTTTTTGTTTTGTTTTTCCAAAGACAGGCGGATGATTTTGTCCGTGATATTGCGATCCAGCAGAAAATTCTGCCCCAGTGCTTTTTTGGCAAGCAGTCTGTGGTTTTCTACGGTTTCGCGCAGGGACGGAAGAGAATCAAGCAGTGCAGGCATGTTTGTTTAGTTCCTGATTTCTATCACAGCCTGTGTTCTGAGGTCAGCCAGATATTGTTGGGAAGTTTCTTCCATTCTCTGATTTTGCAGGAAGGTGATGATTTCTTCTCTGGTCGGCATTTGCGGTTTGTCTTTTTTGGGGTCAAAGACTTTGTCCAGTTTGAAGATGAAGTAGCCGTCGGCATAAGCAATCGGATCTGAAATTTCTCCTTCTTTCAGGCTGTTGAGCGCTTTTTCAATCGGGACATTGAGCTTGCCGTAGTTGACCCAGCCGAGTTTGCCGCCGTTTGAAGCGGTCGGGCTTTCGGAAAACTGCATGGCATAGAGTTCAAAACGGGGATCTTGCCGCAGGTTGCTCACCAAATCCTGAATATTTTTGGCGTGTTCTTTTTTGATAAAAATTTCCGAGATGAAATATTTGGGCGTTGTCAGGTCTTTTTTGGCGTCTTCCATGGCTTTGTTTATTTCGGTCTGAGTCAGGTTATTGCCCATCATCTGTCGGCGGACCAGCCGGCTCCAGGCAAGGTCGGCTTTGGCCTGATTGCGGAAAGTTTCATAACTGATGCCGGCTTTGCGGAGAATGCTCTTCATTTCTCCGGCCGGAATTTTATTGTTTTTTTCAAAAATTCCGATGGAGCTGTTGACTTCTTTATCCGTAACTTTTATGTCATTTTTCTCAGCAGTCTGCAGTTTGATTTTTTCGTCAATGGCGCTGTTCAAAACTCTTTCCAGAATCATATTCTGGGTTTGTTCGTTAAACGGGATTTTGGTGGTGAGAAGAAACAATTTCAGCTGATTTTGAAAGTCGGCGGTGCTTATGATTTCATCATTAACCGTGGCAACGATTTTTAAGGACTGCTTCGGTTTGGCCTGAATGTCGGCCGTGATGCAGAAGAAAGCAGCAAGGGCAGCAAGAGAAGTTTTTATTAAGTTCATCTTTGGTCTCCTTTATTTTTGGGTTCCGGCTCCGCCCAGCGTTTTGAGGAAGAAATTGACGCTTAATTCAAAATCTCCGTCATAATCCGGACTGTCGGCATTGTTTCGGTCGGCTACAATCGAGAGGGCAAAGCATTCGTCTTCATAAGTGAGTGCGCCGCCGTGCTCAAGCGAAATACTTCCGTCGGCAAGATCCTGCCGGTTATACAGGCTGAGCGACCAGTCGCGGGTCAGAGCCATCCGCACTCCGGTATATAGTTCTTTTCTTTCATCATACAAGGATGACGATGTATTGTCGTTGTTGTAGCCTTTTAAGAAAATGTAAGATACGTACATCCGCAAAGCCTGCGGGCCAAAGTCTGCCGACAATTCGTTATATTTGAAATCAAGTGAATCTTTATCAAGTTTGAAGCGGTAATTCAAGTCAAGATACTGGCTGGGAGAGGCGTTAATGCGCCCGACATAGTCGCTGAAACGGCCGCTTTGTTCTTCATTGGTATTAAAGCTGCTGTTGTCGTTGAAGTTATAACTTTGGGCAATAAAGGCCGAGGTGCGGCCGGTGCGGTTGCCGTAAGCGCTCCAGTTTAAGCCGTAGCTGATGCGGCTGCCGGTGTCGTTGCGGTCGTAGCCGGCATAACGGTCAATATCCAGAATGTTGGTATCGTCCAGCTCAACGTCCTGACTGTCGTCGTTGGGAATTTTGTTCAGCTTATTGCCGCCGGTCGGAGCGGCCACGGCGACGATTGTCGGTTCCAAAATCTGGCGTGAAGTTTCCGTGGCCCGAATGAACGGAAGTTTCCATTCCAAGCCCAGTTGCGGGAAGACGCGGGCGACGCCGCCGTCAAAGGTTTCGCCTTTGGCATTTTGATAGTTGTCAATATTATACAAGTCTGATTTTACAGAGGCAATCATGCGGTATTTTTCGCCGTATTCGCTGGTATAGGGCAAAACCCAGGAATTAATCATTGAAATCCGCTGGCTGGAATTGTCTTCATCCCGACTGATGACGGCACCGTTGAACGTGTTTTTGTTGTAAGCACCGTAAGGGCCGACATCACCGACGTTTTCATAATTGAACCAAGGCATGATCAGCGGTTTGTCAACGGCTTTGAGGTCATAACTCAGAAGTTTATAGCTGTAGGCCTCGATTGCGGCATAATTGCGGTAGTCAAAACCTTGAAGTTTGGCGCTGGAAGTCAGCCAGGCATCGTCTTTTTTGGGCAGGGACATATCTTTGAGATAAACATCGTCCGAGGCATAATTGATATCCAAATCACCGACCCAGAAATCGTTTACTTCATAACGGCCGGTCATAAACAGGCTGCCGCGCTGCCGGTCGTCGTCTTTGTCTTTCAGATAAGTTCCGGTTGCGTTAATTTCTCCGCGCGTAAAATATTGACTGTAGGCGCCGCTTTGAACAATGCCGTGGTCGCTGCTCAGAATCGGCGAGTACAACAGGTTTTGGTTGGGCGAAATATCCCAAAAGTATTTGGGCTGGATTGCCGCTCCGAGATAAGAATTGCTGCGGAAGCTCGGCATCAGAAAACCGCTCCGGCTTTTTACCGTCGGGTCCGGATGAGAGAAAAACGGCGTGTAAAATACCGGAACGCCTTTGATCTCAATGGTGGCGTTTTGATAGTTGACATTCTGTGCTTCGGCATCATGCTGGACTTTTGTTGCCTTTATCTGCCAGAGGGGATCTTTGCCGGCACAGACGTCACAGGGCGTGTAAACGGCATTGTTCATGACTTTGTTGTCTTTGGCAAGGCGCCGGAATTTTGTGGCGGCAATTCTTGCCTTGTTTTGCATAATGACTTTGATGTTCTTCATAGAACCCTGAGTCATTTGATCCGTCAGTTCAACATAATCGGAAAAAACAACGCTGCCGTCTTTCTCAACCAGAATGACGTTGCCGGTTGCCGTTACAATGTCTTCTTTTTGGTTGTAAATGACTTTATCGGCAATCAGGGTCAGATTATCCCGCATGATGTTGACGTTGCCGGTTGCCGTTACAACCTGCATTTCCTGATTGTTTTCTACCTCATCGGCGCTGAAATGAATTTCTTTGTCTTCCGCATTTGGGGATTCTTCCGGAGCAGGAAGAACCGATGTCATGTTCAGTGCGGGGTCAATGGTTGCTTTGTATGTCGGTTTTTCCGATTTCTGCAGAACGGTGCCTGCTTCTTTTTTCAGCGGGTCATCCGCGGCGGCAGCGAAATTTGCAACAAAAGAACCGGCAATCAGCCCGCTTATGAGCAACAGGTTTTTTTTAAGCATCTGCAATCTCCGGCGGACGGCGGCGTTTGGCAAACATTCCGGGGGTGTAAAACAGGAGCAGATAAACGCAGACAATGAACGGGAGAATCAGGTTTATGTACATTAAAGGCAGCAGACCGAGTTTTTTGGCAGCCAGATTGCCGAAAGACAAATCAAGGGCCTGCAGCAAAACCATGGCAACAATACTGACCGAGATGATACGGCTTTGGCCGCGGCGGTTGAAGTTGCCGACAAGCAGGCCGGTGCAGGCGAGCAGTGCAAAAACAATGTTGTAAAAAGGATTGACGATGCGGCGGTGGCCTTCAACGACATAACGACGCTGTTCTTTTGGGGTCAGATCGGGATCGCTTTGGGCATTTAAAAGCTCAAAGAAGCCTTTTTCACGGGCGCTGGTGTCTTTGTTTTTTTTGCTGCCGCTCAGGCCAAAATCAACGGAGTAACGTTCAAAAGCCAGAGAAGAAAACTGCGAACCGTTTTTGCTGAGTTCTTGCCGCGAGCCGTTGACCATAATGATTTTAGGGCCTTTGTCCGTGTAAGCAACGCGGCCTTTTTCAGCCGAAAGCGTGGTTTTATTTTGAGGGTCGCGCTCATCGTTAACCAGAATGCCGGACATGGAACCGTCTTTTTCATGAGAGGTGATAAAAACGGTCAGACCGTTTTGGAGTTCGGTAAATTCGCCTTCACGGAACATCAGGTGGGAGACGTCGTTTTTTATTTGCCATTCCAGTTCGTTAAAGGCTTTTTCGGCCATCGGAATTCCGTAATTATAGGCGTAAAGGTTGATAAAATATAAAAAGGCGCCGATAATCAAAGCCGGTTTGGCACCCTGCCAAGGGCTGATGCCGGCAGATTTGATGACAACAAGTTCGCGGTCGCCGAGCATCCGGTTATAAACGAACAGGACTGCAACAAAAGCGCAAATAGGCGACAGCAGGACAAAAAGCCGGGGCATAAGCAAGGAGGTGAGCTTTACGAACAGGCCGACGGGAATGCCTTTGTTGGTGATTAAATCTACAAAGCGCAAAGACTGCGTCAGCCAGAGAATGGAGAGCAGGGAAAAAGTTACCAGAAGAAACCCGATAAAAATTTGTTTTACTATGTAGCGGTTCAGTTTTTTCATAAGCGAGATTATAAACAAAATTATTAATAAAAAAACAACTTTTTTATCTTTTTTGCCTGTTTTCGGGTTTTTTTAGCTTTTATCGGAGACTTTTTCGGGCAGACGGTTATAAATCAGTCCGCTCAACCGCTCGGGAAGAATTGAAACCAGCCAGGCGGCGAATCTCAGCGGCCACGGAAAAGCAATCAGGCCGACGTTTTTTTCAAGGCGTGCGGCAATGATTGCAGCGGCTTTATCGGCCGGCATGAAAAAAGGCATCGGACAGGTGTTTTGGTCCGTAATGCGGGATTTTACGAATCCGGGGCAAATAACGCTGACATTGATGCCGAACGGTTTTAGTTGCCCGCGCAGAGCAGCGCCCCAAGCCTTTACGCAGGCTTTGGAGGCAGAATAGGACGGACAGGCCGGCAAGCCGTGGTATCCGGCAATCGAACTGACAATGGCAATGCTTTTGTTGTCATTTTTATATAATTCGCAACCGATGTCCCCAAGGTATTTGCGGCTGAAAGGGTTGCGGAAAAAAGCTTTCTTTTTGGCTTTGGTACGGGCAATAAACTGATCCAGCGACGAATTGGCATTGTCTTTTTGTCCGAGCAGGCGTTCGCGGCGGGCTTTATATATGTCTATGGCCGGAAGAACGGTGTTGATGACGCCGAAGACATTAGTGTTGAACGTGTTGCGGATGTTTTCCGGCGTTTCGGTGACGGAAGATACGCCGGCGTTGGCAATTATCAGATTGATGTCTGCGATTTTTTCACATTCGTTCAGCCAGTTTCTGACCAGTTCGCGGTCAGTAACGTCAATTATCGCGGCATGGACGTTTGTTCCGAATTTTTGGCAGAGAACGCGGGTTTCATTAAGCCGGTCAGCGTTGCGGCCGCAGATAAAAAGGTTTTTGGCGCCGTTTCGGGCATAGTGAACGGCAAGAGCCTGTCCAATTCCGCTGCTTGCACCGGTGATCAGTATATTTTGGCCTTTTTTTAACATGTCTTCCTCAAAAAGTAAAAGCTTGTTAATGATTGTTAGTATATATTTATTAAAAAAAGTTTATATAGGAGATTATATTTTGAATATATCCAGTATGACCGGTTTTGCAAGAAAGAACGGAAGTTATTCCGGCAATGCGGAAGAATATTCGTGGATTTGGGAAGTAAAGTCCGTGAACGGCAAAGGTTTGGATTTGAAAACCAAGCTGCCGCCGAAATTTGAGTCTTTGGGCGTTGTTTTGAAAAATACGGCGGCAGAGGTTCTGCATCGCGGAAATATCAGTGCGTTTTTGGAGTTTTCTTCAGGCGGAGAGGCACAAAAAGTTCGGATTAATCATGATTTGTTAAAAGAGCTGGCTGCGGTTGCGATAAGTTTGTATGAAAACAGCGGCGGAAAATTGGAAAAACCGTCATCTTCCGCTCTTCTCGGGATAAAAGGCGCGGTTGAGACGGAAGATTATGCGGCAGACGAAGAGGAGCAAAAAAAGCTTGAACAGGCTTTGGTGTTTTCTTTTGCCGAAACTTGCCGCCTGTTGAAGGAAGCCCGCGAATCGGAAGGAGACAAAATAAAAGAAATGCTTGCGGATATTCTGGTGCAAATAAAAGAGACGACGGCCAAAGCCGAAGAGCTTGCCGCCGGCCTGCCGGAAATTTTGAAGCAAAAGCTTAAAGAACAAATTGCGGCTTTGCTTGAACCGACGGAAGGAATCGGCGAAGAACATCTGGCACAGGAGGCTGTTTTGCTGGTGAACCGCAGTGACGTGAAGGAAGAACTTGACCGGCTGAAGGCACATATCAGGGCTGCGGAAGATATGCTGGAACAAGGCGGTACAATCGGGCGGCGGCTGGATTTTTTGTGTCAGGAATTGAATCGGGAGGCGAACACCCTGTGTTCCAAGTCTGCCGACATCGGGTTGACGAATCTGGGAATGAATCTGAAGGTTCTGATTGAGCAGTTTCGGGAACAAGTGCAAAATATTGAGTGAGGTAAAAAATGTCTGAGGTTATTGAAAAATTAAAACAGGTTCGCAAAGGGGCGATGTTTATTATTGAAGGGCCGTCGGGAATCGGAAAAGGTACGGTGGTCAAAGAGCTGCTGAAACGGGACAGTAACATCAAGTTCTCGGTTTCGGTCACAACGCGTGAAAAACGGGTCGGAGAGCAGGACGGCGTGGATTATTATTTTATTAATGACCAGCAATATGACGAGTTTCTGGCGCAGGACGCTTTTTATGAATATGTCAACTCGCAATACGGGCCGCGTTACGGCACGCTGCGGTCGGAGGTGGACAGTTTTATTAATGTCGGGCAGGATGTATTGTTTGATATGGACTGGCTGGGCGCGCGCCAGATGCGTGAGAAAGCCGGCGACGACGTGGTGACGATTTATCTTTTGCCGCCGTCAATCAAAGTTTTGCGCGAGCGGCTGGAAAAGCGGGGAACGGATTCAAAAGAAACGATCGAAAAAAGAATGAGCGTTCTTTTGGACAAGATGAGTCATTGGAATGAATTTGACTATGTTATTGTGAATGAGAATCTTGAAGACACCGTTTTTAAAATCCAAAAAATTATTTCCGGCGAGAGAATGAAGCGGGTTCGCCAGATCGGTCTGCCGGGTTTTGTTAAAGAACTGGTTGCCGAAGCAAAAGAGGGAAAGTAGGACTTTTATTTTTCTTCTTCGTCTTCTTCCGGCGGAATATAAGCCTTAATCTGCTGCCGTTGTTCGGGTTTCATGACCTTGTAGACAGCGGCGGCGTTTTTTTCGGCACCGGCAACTTTGAGGAAAATGGCCTGCTGGTAGAGGTTGAAAGCATGAACCAGATCTTGCGGAATGCCGATACCGCGGGCATTCATCCAGGCATAAATCTCAACCGCATGCGGGTTGTTTTCGGCAACGCGAAGCAATATCTCGTCCAATTCCACCGGCGTAACACGGTTTTCCTTAACGGCGAGAACGGCATTTTCCCATTTGCGCTGACGGGCAATACGGGCTTCTTCTTCTATTTTGTATTTGTCAACCAGCGGAATCTGATAAGGCGTGATTTTAGGATCTTCGGCTTTGATTGCCAGCGGAATTTCGGTAATGCCGTCTTCAATCAGAACATCTGGAATTTTGCGGTTTTTAACATAAAGCGGCAGGTAACCCTCGTTGTCGGATTTTACCAGATCACGGTAGATCTCGTCTAAACTGGTGCTGTGCGCCGGCTTGACGAACAAAAAGGCGAGAAGTGTTAAAAATGCCAGCTTTTTCATTTTCTTTGTGTCTTTTTCCTTAATTTTATTGTAATACTACTCAAGACTTGTTACATATTAAAGCAATATTTATGACTTATAAACAAGGCGCAATATGATTTTATCCGGTTGTCGGGAGGCAAAATGAGAAAGATTTATAATTCAATTACGGAAATGGTGGGGCATACGCCGCTGCTGAAATTGTCCCGTCTGGCAAAAAAACATAAGCTGAAGGCAAAGCTTTTGGGAAAATGCGAGGCGTATAATCCGGTTTTTTCGGTCAAAGACCGTGTGGCCAAGCAAATGTTGGAAAATGCCGAGAAATCCGGTTTGGTGACCGAAGATACGGTTTTTGTGGAGGCGACGTCCGGCAATACCGGCATTGCGCTGGCGGCAATGAGCGCAGCCAAGGGATATAAGCTGGTGATTACCATGCCGGAGAATATGTCAAAAGAAAGGATTATGCTGATGCGTCTTTTCGGCACCGAGGTTATTCTGACACCGGCGGAAGACGGAATGTCCGGCGCTATCGCCAAGGCTGACATGCTGGCAGAAAAAAATCCGAATGTGATTTTGCTGCGTCAGTTTGAAAACCCGGCGAATCCGGAAGCGCATAAGCTGGGGACCGGAATTGAGATATTTGAAGATACCGGCGGGGAGGTCGATGCCGTTGTTATTGCCGTCGGAACGTCCGGAACGCTGAACGGCGTTGCTTCTACGCTGAAAAGTTATAATCCCGATTTGTATGTGGCGGCGGTTGAGCCGAAAAACAGTGCGGTTTTGAGCGGCGGGGATAAGGGCGCTCATAAAATTCCGGGAATCGGTGCCGGATTTGTACCGGTATTTTATGACGCTTCGCTGGTTGACGAGGTTTTTGACATTGCGGACGAAGCGGCGGCAGCAATGGCCAGAGAATGTGCACAGACAGAGGGGCTGCCGGTGGGAATTTCGGCCGGTGCGGCACTTTCCGCCGCTGCAGAACTCGGTCGGAGGGATGAGATGAAAGGCAAAACGATTGTCGTTATTCTGCCTGATGCGGCCGAGCGCTATCTTTCAACCGGATTATTGGAGCAGGACTAAAAATTATGTTGTTTGATAAAGTTGCGATTATCGGCGTCGGATTAATCGGTTCGTCTCTGGCACGGGTTATCCGCCATAATCATTTGGCGAAAGTTATTACCGGTTTTGACAATAATCCGGAATATCTTTGCAAAGCCAAAGAAATCGGCGTTATTGACGAAGCGTTCGAGAGTGCGGCCGGAGCGGCTGCCGATGCCGATTTGGTGGTTTTGGCAACACCGGTCGGAGCATATGGCGCGATTAGCGCCGAGATAGTGTCGGTGATGAAAAAAGGGGCGGTAATTACGGATGTTGGCTCGGTCAAAAAATATGCTGCTGCGGAAATCGAAAAACATATTCCGTCTGAAAGCGGGATTGTGTATGTTCCCGGACATCCGGTTGCCGGTACCGAAAAATCCGGTCCGGAAGCCGGATTTCTGGAATTGTTTGAAGGGCGCTGGTGTATTTTGACGCCCGGAAAATTTGCAACGCCGGAAGCAACGGCAAAAGTTTCGGCAATGTGGCAGGCCGCAAAGATGAAAATAGACACGATGACGCCGGAACATCATGACAAGGTTATGGCGGCGGTTTCGCATCTTCCGCACCTGATCGCCTTTTCCATTGTCGGAACGGTGGCTGATTTGGAAGGGTATGAAAAGCAGGAGATTATTAAATATTCGGCTTCCGGTTTTCGGGATTTTACCCGTATTGCCGGTTCCGATCCGACAATGTGGCGGGATATTCTGCTGAATAATAAAGAGACTATTCTGGAATTGATTCAGCGCTTTGTCGAGGATTTGATCGCATTGCAGCGCAATATCCGCTGGGATGAGGGCGATAGGCTGTTTGAACTTTTTTCGCGAACGCAGAAAATCCGTAAAGAAGTTATTGAAGCCAAGCAGGATCAGCCGGAAACCGAAAAGAAAATTCTGGCTGAACTCAGCCGTGAGAATAGTCTTGATAAATGAGAGATTATTTTATATTCTGAACAGAAATGAACTAGTGATTGGATAAACATGAACCCGCAGTCTATTCTTGGAAAATATTTGACCAAACAGATTATTTACAATTTTTTGGCCGTCTTGCTGATGGTTATGGGGATTGTCATGCTGTTTGAAGTGGTTGAACTGCTGCGCCGCGCTTCCGGACGTGATGACGCTTCTTTCGGTTTTATTATGCAGATGGCTTTTACCAAGCTGCCCAAAACGGTTGAGATGGTTTTTCCGTTTGTGATGATGATTGCGGCGATGATTACTTTTTGGAAGCTCAGCAAAAGCAACGAGTTTGTGATTATCCGCAGTGCAGGTGTTTCAATCTGGGGGTTTTTGGCGCCGGTGTTGCTTGCAACTTTTTTAATCGGCGTGGTGAACGTGACGGTTGTGAATCCGATTTCCGCGCGAATGAACGAGCTGTATGAAACGTTGAATTATCGTTTTAAGACCCGTAACCCCAAAGCGGTTTTGTTTTCCGAAAAAGGATTGTGGCTGCGGGAAGCAATTGCTGCCGACAAGTTTCTTTATTTACAGGCAAAGTCCGTGCGTCAGGAACAAGACAGCCTTTTTTTACGCGGCGTGACGATTTTGGAAATGAACAGGGAATCGCAGAATTTGCGGCGGGTAGAGGCTTATGCCGCCAATCTGAAAGGCGATGAATTTGAGCTGATTAACGTTAAGGTTTACGAACCCGGAAAACCGACGCTTTCTCTCGATAAGGTTATGTATAAGACAACGTTGACGATTGAACGGATTAAAGAGAATTTTGTGGAACCGGAATCTATTTCTTTTTGGGATTTGCCGGATACCATTCGTTTTTATGAAATGTCAGGCTTTTCGGCGCAAAAGCACTGGCTGCGCTATCTTTCCCTGCTGGCTTCGCCCTTTTTGCTCTGTTCCATGGTTCTTGTTGCCGCCGTTTTTGCCCTGCGTCCGAACAACCGGCGGGGTGGGGTGATGTATCTGATTGTCGGCGGCCTTTCCACCGGTTTTATTGTTTATTTTATGTCGCAGGTTATTTATGCTTTCGGCGTTAACAATGTTATTCCCGGTTTTTTGGCGGTTTGGACGCCGGCGTTAATTGTGATGATGATTAGTGTGTCGGTTCTTCTCCATCTCGAAGACGGGTAAAAACTGCGTATAATGGCCGACTAATACAGATTTAGCGGGATGGAGAAATGCTCATGTACTATTTTGTACACTCCGCTTTCTCCACCCTAAAATCTTATTATTCGGCTCATTCTCCGCAGTTTTTATAAAAACCGCGCAATACGGACGCTTAATACAGAAAAAGAAAATCCGGCTAAGTTACGTACGTCTATGTACGTGCCTGTCGCCGGATTTTCTTTTTCTTATTATCCGTCTTAGGCATCCAGGCGCGCTGCGGTTGCTCACGCTTTCCTTGCTTGCCAAGATGTTCCAAAGAGCTTGCAGACAAAAACAACCGGAGCAGCGGTTGTTTTTACTTAGCGCTTCTATCGCGTTTTTTACAGCGGCCTGAAAGGGAAGACAGTTATCGGATTTTATTCTTCCAGCAGATTCAGGCTTTGGCTGGTTTTGGCAATGTCGGCCGTGATTTTGCGGGTTTCTTCGATGTTATCGGCGTTTTCAAAAACATACAGGGCGTCGTGGAAATATTCCAGAGCTTCTTCGAGCAGGGCTTTATCACCGGCATTTTTTCCGAGCCGGTAATAGATTTCGCCGATATGTTCCTGACTCTTGGCCCATTCCAACGGTTTGCGGCGTTCGGTGATGACCTTTTGCTGGTTTTTATAGCTGGAAATTGCCAATTCCGAAATTTCTTCGCTTTTGGTGAAGTTGCCGAGAAGCCCCAGCATATAGCCTAACTCACTTTGAATCTGTGCCCAGAATTCCGGAAATAAAGACAAGGTATAAATTTTTTCGGTTTCCCGCAGCTGAAAGACGGCATCACGCAACGCCTGAATATCTTCTTTGTACAGCCAGTAGCTTAAAAACAAGTGTGACAGTTTGTATGAAATATAACCATAGTCGTAAGGATAATTATATTTGCTCAGATAGCGCTGTGCCTGCCGGTAATAGTTGATTGCTTCTTTGAAGTGACGGGCAGATTGTTTGGGGATGTATTTTGTGGAACAGTCATATAATTGTCCGAGGTGGTTGTATATGCATCCCAAATGGATTGGCGCGGTTATCAGATCCTGATGTTTTAAGGCCGTATCAAACAGGTTTTTGACAATTTTAAAATCTTTGCCCTGACCGCGGTCAAAACAATAACTCAGGTAGATAATGCCCAGAAAATTCATGATGTAAGGCATGTATTCGATAGAAAGGTTTTTGGCCGAATCGTCTTTGGTCAAAAAGCTTATTATCCTTTTGAGCAGGTATCTTTTTTGAATTTTTTTCTCGCGGGAAAAAGTGTTCAGCGAGCTTACAACCGCGCCGTAAATCAGGTTGCCTACAGCCGGCGGAATCGGTTGTCCGGAAGAGAGAAGTTCTGCCGGAATATATAGGCTGTCAAGCAATGAAACAAAAGCGCAGTCTTCGTTTTCATATTGTTTTTCGGTTTGGAAATTGAGCCTGATTTTGCTGCCTTCGCGATAGCCCCAAATCAAAACATCGGCCTGTGTTTTATCCAAAATGGTTTGGCCGCGGTCAATGAGGTCAAAAAGTGTCCGGCTTTCCAGATTTAAAAAAGTTTTAGAAAAAGGTTCGTCAAAATAAGACACTTCCAGACCGTCTTTGCTGCTGAGCAGGCGGGCAATCACTTCACCGCTGTTGCTTTCAATGTTTTCCGAGAATTCAACGACGACAACCTTGAACTTTATTAAGTCCATGGCATTTGCGGCCGGATTTATATGATCCGGATGAGAATGGAAAATTTTATGAACAAAATCTGTCAGCCGCATCAGTTTTCTTTGTCCTTGTTTATGGTATCTTTGATTTCTTCAAAATTATTTTTGATTTCGTTAATTACGTTTCTGTTCATTTCACGAAAGCTCCGGTTGGCGTCCTGCCAGTTTTTTACCTTGCTCAGATACCAGACGGTAATGATTGCGCTTAAGACCGGAATGGAATAGATATTTGAGGAATAGGCTTCAAAATAGCCTAAAACGATCATGACGATTTCCAGCCGCAAAATATTGTTGGCGATGTTTTCCGGAGAAAGGCCGGAAACGTTGGCCTGAAAATAAGCGGTGTTGGTGATGACATCGGCATATTTGTCTCTTAAGAACAGGGTTTGCAACAAAGCCCAGGAGATTTCTATTATGTAGAACATGTTAAAAATGACAATACTCGGCGCGGCTCCTTCCGAGACAGCGCGGAAAACAAGGCCGCCGAGCAGAAAGCCCAGAGCCGTGCAGCCGGCTTCGGATAATTGCAGGCGGGCAGGGTACCAGTTGAAAACCAAAAACGCAGCGATGACGGCTGCCAGAATCAAAGCGATTGCGCCAAGCATAAAAGGCAGCGCCGCAGCTAAAGACAAAAAGAAAATACCAGTGCAGACTGCCATGGCATGCAGTCCGGCAACAGTTTCTATACCATTTAAAAAACGGTACAAAAAGCTGAATAAAAACCAGAGCAAGGTTATCAGCGGGATGCTGAAAAACGGTGGGATTTGGGAAAATGCAGAAATTTCCTGCGGCATGAAAAGGCTTAAAACCGCAGCGCAGCTTAAGATGGCCAGGCTGATGTATTTGGTGTCAAAACGGGAGGAAACATAAAAAATGACGGCGGAAGCTGCCAATAATGCCGGAAGTTCCCATAAAACATATTCGTTTATGAAATCATTGTCTTGCCGGAAAGCAATACTCAGCCCCAGGGCAAATACGGCAAAAATGCCGAAGATGATGACAAATGGCGAAAACGGAATTTTACTTTGGGCAATCCGTATCCGGTTCAGAACATAAAAACAGCCAAAGCCCAAGAAAAAGCTTGCGGCCGTACAGATTATCAAAAGAGTGTTTTCAAAATTCATCGCCTGAGTCTTTCTGATTTTTCAGACTATTGTAACTCATTAATTTATTTGTTCAACAAGCAATATGTTTTTATACGGAGATATCTTGGGGGCGCAGTTGTTTTAAGGCCGGAACGGCAAGATTATGCCGGCGGGCGACATTGGTAATAATGCCGTGAATATTGCAGAGTTCCCGTTTGGCCGAATCGTTCGGGGTTTGTGTGTCGTAAGCGTAGTTTATCGGCGTATTGTAAATTTTTTTCAGAATTTCCTCAGATGTCAAAGAAATGTTTTCTGCGGCGGCCAGTGTGCAGATTTCGTTGACGGCAGCATTGACAAGGTTTTGTTTGTCCTTGTTTTTCAGAATATTAAAAATGCTTTGCCGGTAGTGAGCCGAAGCGAGGGCAGAAACGGCATATCCGGCAAAAGCCTGCCAAAAAACCTGATTTTTATCCTCACAGGTTTGGCATAAAATTTCGGCGCCGTGAAAATAGCTTAAGGCTTTGAGCGAATATTCCAGCGTGTTAAACGGTTTGGACAAAGTTACCTGCGGTTCGCCGCCCAAGATAAAAATCTGGTTGTCTTTGGTTTGCAGCCAGCCGTCAAAGCCGGCTCTTATCGTGTTGTGTTTGAGCAGGCTTTCAATAATCCGAAAATCTGAAAGCATGGAGAAAACAATGACCGGCGCAGCAGAAAAATGGGCGGCAGACAGCAGCATTAATTCTGATTTCAGGCGGTTGTTCGGCGAGGTTATTATCAGCATTTTAGCTTTTTCCGACGAATAGTGCTGACAAGGAATGCTGATTTTTTGTTTTTTCAGGCTGTGTTCTTCGCGCAAGCTGATTTCGATTTCTGTCGGACAGTTTTGCCGGGAAGCGACGATAACAGCGTTTTCGCCGGTAAGGATGAACTTGGCCGCAAGGTATTGGGCGAGCGGCGTGTTTCCCAGAATGTAAACCGGCGGTTTGGCAACGGATGTTTTTTCTTCGGTGTCAGCCATGATTTATTTTACCTTTTGCAGTTTGGCAATAAAGAAAGAATCGGCGCCTCCTTGTGCCGAAAGGTGATAAGGCAGTGTACGGACAAAGCCCTGCGGCGTAAACATGTCATCGGGCAATTGTCCGGGGTAAAGCGAAAAATCGTCGGGAGAAAGCGGAATAATGCGGAATTCGGCATGCTGTTGCAAAAAGGCGGCTATTTGGCGTTCGCCTTCGCTTTTGGCAATGGAACAAGTGCAATAAACCAGTTCTCCGCCGGTTTTTATCACTTTGGAAATTTTTTCAAGAATTTGTTTTTGCAATGCGGCCATTTTTTGAATATCCGCGGCTTTTTTGATGTGTACGATTTCCGGATGGCGGCGCAGGGTTCCGGTTGCCGAACAGGGCGCATCCAGCAAAACGGCATCGTAAATTTCGGCCGTGTTTTCCAAATAAGACAAGGCGTCGGCACAAATAATCCGAGGCTGCGGGAGTTGCAGGCGCCGGATGTTCTCGCTCAGCGTTTTAAGGCGGTCCTCCGAAATGTCAAGAGAGATAACTTGCGCACCGGCCGCAAGCAATTGTGCGGTTTTTCCGCCGGGGGCGGCGCAAAGATCAAGAATGTTTTTGTTTTGCGGTTCGGTTAAAGCCATGGCGGCCAGAGAAGCGGAGAAATCCTGTACCCACCAGCAGCCTTCTTTGTATCCGGAAAGTTTTTCGATTTTTCCTGTATTTTCCAGACGGACAGAGCCGTTGGGCAGCAGAATGCCGCCGAGTTTTTCCGCCCAGATTTCGGGATTGTTTTTTACCGTCAAGTCAAGCGGGGCTTCATTGGCGGTGGCAGTTTCAATGAGGGAGACCTGTTCCCGCGAATAATCTTTTTGCAGAAGTTTGCGAAAGCTTTCGGGAAAGAAAATGCCGTTGTCGGCGCTTAACAGTTCGTCTTTGGCCATGGCGATTTTGCGCAGAACCGCATTGACAAAGCCGGCAACATATTTGTCGTTTTGTTTTTTGACCAAACTGACATAGCTGTTGAGGACAGCGTAATCCGGCGTTTCTAAAAATAAAATTTCGGCGGCGGCAAGAATCAAAGCATAGCGGGCAAAAGCATGTTTGTCCGGCAGTTTTTTGGCGGCAAAAGCGGAAATGACCTTTTGCAGAAAGACCAGGCGGCGCAATGCCGTGAGAATCAGCATATTTAAAAAGGCCTGTTCTTTTTGGGCGGTAAAGGCTTCTTCTTTTTTTATCTCATTGAAAAAGCGTTTGTTTTCCAAAATATTTTGCAAAGTCTCAACGGCCAGACGGCGGGGGTCATTCATATTTTTTCCCTTTAGGTGAATTATCGGGCATTATTTTAGTGAGATTCCGCCATAATTACAAGTGTGAAATTTTTATTTTGGACTCTTGTTTTTTGAAAGAAATTATTATAACCTGAGCAAAGCTTTGTTTTTTGAGGAATGATAAAATGAGAAAAACACTTTTGACTTTGCTGGCGGCAGTGATGATGACCGGCGGCTGTTCGTATTTTTCGTGGATGAACCCGTGGGCTGACGACAAAAAGCCGGCGGCGGCCGAGGAACTGCCGGTGAATGAGTTTTTATGGCGCGCCGCGCTGGAGAGGATGAGTTTTACGCCGCTGAAGACGGAGAATCCGTCCAAAGGGCTGATTGTGACCGATTGGTTCAGAATGGAAGGCTATCCGCGGGAACTGTTTATGGTCAAAGTTCAGGTGTTGACAAAAGAACTGCGCAGCAACGGTATTAAAGTCAGTGTTGAAAAAAGAGTGCTGAAAGACGGAAAGTGGTATGACGTTGAAGCCGGCAGCCGACTGCAAAGCGCAATGGAAGACAGAATTCTCCTGAAAGCTCGGGAGTTATACAGAGCAAGTTTGTACAAGTAGTTTTGATTTGATTGAGAGAGATTATGACTGACAGATATAACGGAAAAGGCTCTTTTGAGGAATGGGCCAAAGAATGGGCGATGGAAGACCGCTATAATTTTAAGACAATTGAGAAAAAATGGCAAAGCATCTGGGATGAAGAAAAAGCCTATAAGGTTGATATTGATAAGAACAAAGAAAAATATTATGTTCTGGTTGAGTTTCCGTATCCGTCGGGCGCCGGCCTGCACGTGGGACATCCGCGCTCTTATACCGCTTTGGACGTGGTTGCCCGCAAAAAAAGAATGCAGGGTTTTAATGTTTTGTATCCGATGGGTTTTGACGCATTCGGTCTGCCGGCGGAAAATTATGCCATTAAGACCGGCGTGCATCCCGCCGTTTCGACCAAGGCCAATATTGAAAACTTTACCCGCCAGCTGAAATCAATCGGGTTCAGCTTTGACTGGGACAGAGCTTTTAATACCTGTGATCCGGAATATTACAAATGGACACAGTGGATGTTTATCAAGCTCTTTGAAAAAGGTCTGGCTTATAAAAGCAAGATGGCAATCAATTGGTGTCCGTCCTGCAAGGTCGGTCTGGCCAACGAAGAAGTTGTCAACGGCTGCTGCGAACGCTGCGGAGCGCAGGTTGTGCGCAAGGATAAAGAACAATGGATGGTGGCTATTACAAAATATGCCGATCGTTTGATTAACGATTTGGATGATCTGGATTTTATTGAGCGGGTTAAAGCGCAGCAGGTTAACTGGATCGGCCGTTCGGAAGGTGCGGAACTTGATTTTGATTTGACCGATGCGCAGGGGAATCCTCTGGACGGTAAAAAGCTCAAAGTCTTTACCACGCGTCCGGATACGGCTTTCGGCGTTACTTATATGGTTATGGCGCCGGAACATGAATTTGTAACCGCATTAATGCCGCGATTTGAAAATCCGTCAGAAGTTCAGGCTTATGTTGAGGCCACGGCTAAAAAGTCTGAGTTGCAGCGAACAATGGATGACAGCAAGACCGGCGTTGAGCTTAAAGGCATTAAGGCCAGAAATCCTTTTAACGGCGCTTTGATTCCGGTGTTTATTTCCGATTATGTCCTGACCGGATACGGTACGGGTGCGATTATGGCGGTGCCGGCACATGACCAGCGTGACTATGATTTTGCCAAGGCGTTTAATTTGCCGATTATTCAGGTTTTGGCCGGCGGCGATATTTCCGAAAAAGCCTGGGAAGAAGACGGCGAGCATATCAATTCAGGTTTTATGGACGGTATGAACAAAGAAGACGCCATGAAAGCTGCCGTTGAATTTGCCGAGAAAGGCGGGTTCGGAAAATCAAAAGTCAATTTCAAACTGCGTGACTGGGTGTTCTCCCGCCAGCGTTACTGGGGCGAACCGATACCGATGGTTTATTGCGAGCATTGCGGCTGGCAGCCGGTGCCGGAAGACCAGCTGCCGCTGACTTTGCCGGAGGTTCCCGATTACCTGCCGAATGATAACGGCGACTCTCCTTTGGCCAAGGCAACAGACTGGGTGAATACGACTTGTCCGAAATGCGGTGCCCATGCCCGCAGAGAAACGGACGTTATGCCGAACTGGGCCGGATCTTCATGGTATTTTCTGCGTTATTGCGATCCGCATAATGACAAGGCGTTTGCTTCCAAAGAAGCTTTGGATTATTGGATGAACGTTGACTGGTATAACGGTGGTATGGAACATACGACGCTGCACCTGCTGTATTCGCGTTTTTGGCACAAATTCCTTTATGACTGTGGTTATGTGCCGATGAAAGAGCCTTATCAGCGCCGGACGTCGCATGGTATGATTTTGGCCGAGAACGGTGAGAAAATGTCAAAATCACGCGGCAACGTAATTAATCCGGATGATATTGTCAACAATTACGGCGCAGACAGTTTTCGTCTTTATGAAATGTTTATCGGGCCGTTTGACCAAGTGGCAATGTGGTCGGAAGACAGTCTGAACGGCGTGTACCGTTTTGTCGGCAAGATTTATAATCTGTTCAGAAAAGTTACCAAAAATGCCAAGGCGTCGGCCAAAGATATTCAGATAATGCACAAAACCATTCTTGAAGTAACCGAGAGAATCGATCAGATGAAGTTTAATACGGCGGTTTCTTCTTTGATGACTTATGTCAACCATTTGTCTTCTTTGGATGAGATTGCGCCTGAGCTTTATGAAAATCTTTTGCTTTTGATGTGTCCGTTTACACCGCATCTGGCTGAAGAAATGTGGGCGCGTATGGGGCACACAACTTTGGCTATTAAAGAACCGTGGCCGAAAGGTGATGCCAAACTGGCGGAAGAAAATACCGTGACTTATGCTGTTCAGATTTGCGGCAAAATGCGCGGTACGATTGACCTGCCGAAAGATGCCCCGAGAGAAGAAGTTGAAAAGGCGGCTCTCTCTCTTGAAAACGTTAAGCGGCAGCTTGAAGGCAAGGAGATTAGAAAGGTTATAGTGGTGCCCAACAAAATTATCAACCTTGTCGCGTAAAAACTGCGTATAAAGGCCGACTAATACAGATTTAGCGGGATGGAGAAATGCTCATGTACTATTTTGTACACTCCGCTTTCTCCACCCTAAAATCTTATTATTCGGCTCATTCTCCGCAGTTTTTATAAAAACCGCGCTCTGTGGTCACCTAATACAGAAAAAGAAAATCCGGCTAAGTCATGTACCACCACGTACACTCCTGTCGCCGGATTTCCTTTTTCTTCTTTTGGGGCTTTTGCGTAAAAAATTATGGACTTGCTGCGGAAATGCGGTTAAATTCATTGTAAGTGGTTTTTTTATAAAAAGGACGAATATGAAGAAAGTAATCGGCGGATTTTTAGCCTTGTTTTGTGTATCAGCCTGTGGTTTTGAGCCTTTATATGCGCAGAGGGAAGATACTTCGGGATGGTATTTCAGCGGAAATTTTGATACCTCGGTAACGTCGGAAATGGCAAAAGTCAAAGTTGAGCCGATTGCCGAGCGTTTTGGGCAGGAAATCCGGAATGAGCTGTTGGATTTGATTACGCCGAGAGGAATGCCGGATAAGCCTCAGTATCGTTTATATGTGACATTGCGCGATAAAGAAGTTGTTCAACAGGCTTTGCGGCGGGACATTACGGCAACGCGCGAGAGGGTTCGTTATTCGGTTGTTTATGAATTGGTTTCTTCTCAAAACAATGAAACGCTTGTTCACGGTGACAGCGTGTCTTTTGTGAGTTATGATATTCTGGCTAACCCTTATTCGACGACGATGGCGCAGAAAAAAACGCAATCCGATGCCGCCAAGATTATTGCCAATGACATTGCTTTGCGTTTGGGGGCCTATTTTCACCGGGAACTCGGAATGCGGGGGAATTATTAGTGATTTATAAGCAGGCGCAAATAGAAAAATTCTGTAAGAAACCCGAAGATAATATTAAATGTTTTTTGGTTTACGGCAGCAATGAAGGGTTGCAGGCCGAATATGTCAAGAATCTGACCAAATGCATCAGTCCGGATATTTATGACCCTTTTCAGGTGGTTTATTTTAATTGTTCAGACGTTCTTTCTGATATCGGGGCTTTGACGGCGGAATATTCCAGCCAGTCGCTGATGGGCGGCCGGCGCGTGATTGTGATTAAAGATGCCGACAACAATCTGACCAAGCATTTGAAGACATTGTTGGACAGTTCGGTTTCGGATACGCTGATTATTGTTTCTTCCGGCACTCTGAACAAGAAATCTTCTTTGGTGGCATTGGGCGAATCGCGTGAAGATATGGGGGTTATTGCCTGTTATGATGACCGTGACGAAGATGTTTTTGCGACTGTGCGCGGCAAACTGGGAGAAAACGGCTATAGTATCGGCAATGAGGCTTTGCAGCTTTTGTGTTCACGCCTTTCCAATGACCGAAAGACTAATTTGGGCGAGATTGAAAAGCTGATTACCTATATGGGAGAGAAAAAGGCAGTTGGCAGTGAAGACGTTGCGGCCGTAGTTTCTGATGCTTCGGCTTCCAGCAGTGACGATGTCTGCTATTTTACGGCCGGCGGCGATAAGGACAAGGCGCTCAGGGCTTATCAGAAAATGATTAACGAAGGAAATGAGCCAATCTCTATCGTCCGGACGCTGACGTATCATTTTAACAAAATTCTGACGGCGCTTTCTTATATGGAAAACGGCGACAGCACTGAACGGGCAATGGGGCGGCTGATTCCCCGCATTATCTTTTTCAGGGAGGGAAGTTTTAAGCGCCAGCTCAATATCTGGAACAAAAATAACGTGCTGGGTGTTATTGAACTGTTGTACAAGTGTGAGCGGGACTGTAAAACGACGAATATGCCGGTGGAGGAGATTGTCAGTTATACATTAATGCAGATTTCTTCCAAAGCGGCGCGATTAATCCGCTAGGGTTTAAATTTTATATATTTGGTATATATAAATTATCATTAGTTTTGTATTACAGGGAAAGCGAATGAAGGAATTTTGGAACAAGTGGAAACTGTTTTTTGAGCGGAAACTTATTATGCCGATGAAGCGGCGGCATAAGGATCCCCGCTATGTGGCTCGGGCAACAATGGTCGGGTTGGGCGGTTCTTTTATTCCTTTTCCGGTGCAAATGCCTTTTGTGTTTATTATCTGGGTTATCGGCAGGCGATTGAAATGGCGTTTCAGTTTGGTTATCGGGCTGGCTTGGACTTTTGTTTCCAATACTTTTACAAACCTTCCCATTATGTATATGTTTTATCTGACCGGAAATAAGATGCGCGGGTTGGAAAGCAATATGAGTTATGGTTATATTGTCTCAAAATTTGATGACGGGCTGTTGCACGGGCTGAAGGATATGGTAACGGAATACGGTTACAGTATTGTTGTCGGCAGCGTGCCGTATATTATTGTTTTTGGTTTTTTGGGATATTTTCTGGGATATTATGTTTCTGTGTATCATCGGCAGAAAAAAGAGAATGTTTAAGAACGGTAGAAAATATCGAGAAGCAATGCTGTTTTTCTGATGATAAATGCACAAAAGACGGAGAGAAGATAAAAGATTATGGCGAAAAGGGCAAAGGTTGTCAGCGTGGGCAGCCATTTTGCCGTTAAATAGGGTTCTGTATATAAGGTTTTTATTCCGGCAGACAAGAAAATCAACAAATGTATTATAATCAAAAAATAAAGGATTTTGATTAACGGACGGAAAATGTATTTTTTTATGCTGCCATCAGGTTTGTTTTTGATGAATTTGAGAAGTTGTTTTTTTTGATAAGATTCAAAGATGTCTCTGAAATAAAGGATGAAGTTTATACTGATAATTGTGAGGATTAGAAAGTTTAAAAATGCGTTTGCGCTGAAAAACGGTGTGGCAAAAGTGATGTCGGAAATAAAATCGTTAAAGGCGTCAGGGGTATCGATTACGGGAATTGAGAGATAGAAAACACTTTGATAAAAACAAATGAAAATTACGGCAAGTCCAAAAATACCGATGAGCCGGCTGATATATATTTGGTCAACAAATTTTCTGACGGATAAGAGTTTGGTTTCTTCCTCATTCGGTATTTTTTGCAATGTTCCGATGTGTGCGAGAATGAAAAACTTATTGAAGAAAGTTTTTTTGATTTTTTTTATTGCGGATATTTTTTGTTCTGAGTTTTTTTCGGCATTTTTCAGAGCTTTGTTTATTATCGGATAGATGCGAAAAGTTGAAAGCATTTGCGCCAGACAATAAGGGGTCAGCAGGGAATGGTTCCATGAAAAGAATGCCATGGCATATACAGGAAGTAGCAGGATTAATATTGTGACTGCGTCAGGATGTTTCTGATGTAATGCCATACCGGCAAAAAAACTTAAATAAGCAAGGATGGCGAGACATGTTATTTTAAAAAACAGTCCGCAACTTTGTTTGTTTTCTTCTTTGGTTAAGAAATTTTTTAATGGGTTTCCTGAAGACAAATGATCGGAAATTTTTAAATTAGGAACCTTTTTTTTAATTTGTTCAAAGTTTTCCGGCAACAAATCATAAGCAGAAATATTATTCATTGTGTTTTCCTTTATTTTTTGTTTCAGAAACATTGACGGCAAAAACCCGGTTGTACAGTTTGATATACAAGGTGGAAGGGTTATGACGACTGTCAGCACTTAAATGAATGATTTGTTCCGGATGTTTGGTGTCGGGTGAAATGGCGAATTTTTGCGGATAAGGAGGACAGCCTTCATAGAAGCCTTTTCGTTTTTTTAATGTTTCTGGAATAGGCTGGTTTTGTTTGAAGTCGGATTTATTCGGATAATCGTCAATAAAATGAAAATAATTGATGCCGCAACAGGTGAATTTGTCTTTTTGCGGACAAAAGCTTAAAATAGAAATTGTAAAAAGGGCTTTGTTGTCTTTAAGACGTGCGGTTTCGTATCCTGTAGCAAAAATTTTATATTCTTTTTTATTTTTTGTGATGAGGAAGTCTGTTGACATCATCGGGCGCAGGCAGGGATAATGCCAGTAAGAGATACTTTGCGGTGTTAAAATATTTTCAATTTCTGTGCGGCAGTGGTTTTTCTTATCCGGGAAAGAGACTTTTTGTAAGGTAAAAAATGGAAATTCCATTTGAGGAAGGTGGAGATGCAGGGTGCCGTATTTATCTGTCCGACTGAGTTTTCCGACAGGTCCGCTGTTTATTATGCCAATACTGTTCTCTTCTTTTAAAGGCTTGAATTCTGTGACATCTGCATATGAAACAGCCGTTTTTTGCGGTTGATCGGACATGGCTTGTTTTATTGTATTTCTTCTTTGAAGTTGTTGTTGGCAGTTTTGAGAAAACCGGGAGGATTGGTATTGTTTATTTACACAGTCAACAATTTTATCAAGCGGAAGATTGCTGTCACACCATAGGCGTACTGTCGGTTCAAAAATGTTTTGGTTATTATTTTTTTGTATCCGAATATATACAGCCAGAAGCAAAAGTGCCGTAATAATAATGAAATAGCGGTGAAATTTGGTTATCCGCACAGTTTTTGCTCCTTATCTTACTTTAACTTATAAGATATAGGTGTTTTATTTAAAAAACGTTAAGATTCTGATGTGTGAAAAAATGATTAAACCGCCGGTTGAGTTCCGGCGGTTTGACTCTTATTTTTCTTCGATTTTAGAACGGAAGTAAGGATGGTCAAGAATAGCGATGACGGCGGAGATTCCGACCAGCATGTAAATAATCTGAGTCAAAAGGCTTGCTTCTCCGAACAGAAAAGAAACGAGGTTAAAGCTGAAAAATCCGATTAAGCCCCAGTTTAATGCGCCGATGATTGTTAAAATCAGGGCAATTTTGCGTACGATGTCCATATTGTTTCTCCTAAAATAAAAGTTGGCATTTTACACCAATATGATATATATGCGCTGAATGATTTTTCAACGGGAGGGGCTATGTTCAGCGAAAAATTCGCCAAAGCAGTGGAAATGCTGCAAAAAGATTTTGCTTTAGAGCGTTCGATTGATGAAAAAGTTTGTATCGATCGGGACGGAAATCCGATCCCGTGGTATACTTTTCCGGCGATAGAATATTTGTCACAGTTTGATTACGGGCAAAAACAGGTTTTTGAATACGGCTGCGGTTCTTCGTCGCATTTTTGGGCGGCGCGGGCAAAGTATGTTGTCAGCATTGAAGATAATCCGAAGTGGTTTGAAAAATGGCAGCAGGAGATGACGGAGCCGAATTTGGACGTGCGCTGGCGGGATGAAGGCGAAATTTATGAGAAAGCCATATTCGAGCAGGACGATTTGTTTGACGTTATTGTCGTAGACGGCAAGAGACGGGCGGAATGCTGTGCCGCGGCCGTACAGAAACTGGCAGAGGGCGGGATGATTATTCTTGATGACAGCGACCGGATTAATACCAGTCTTGAGTATCGGAAATCGGTGGCAATTTTGAAAAAAGCCGATTTGATTCAGGTTGATTTTTATGGCTTTTGCCCGATGAATTGTTATACCAAGGCAACCAGCCTGTTTTTGCGGCGGGATTTTAATTTTGAATCAAAGCATGAGGTTCAGCCGGTTAACGGATTGGGAAATTTGTGGTCTATGAGCCGGCAGAAGAGAAAAGATTTTTACAAAAAGCTGGGATAAAAAAACAGGATTGCGGTTTTGAGCCGGAATCCTGTTTTTTTTATTATCCTTCGGTGTCGCCTTCCGTTTCAAGTTTGTTGAGATATTTGTTGATGTCACGGTACTTATATGAGTCATAAGCTGAATATAAGTAAATCAGAACGACCAAACATCCCCACAAAAGAAGACCTGTCTGCCACCCGTTTAATGAATGTAAAACGTTTGCAATCATAGTATCTTTATTTTAATGGTTAAAAACTGGGAAGTCTGAGCTTGTGCAGAGAGTTCCGATAACGACTAAAATGATACGTGTATTTTTGTGTCATAGGCAATATAATTTAAGTTAATAATAAATTTGTACCTATGAATATAGTCTGAATCTAAGTTTTAGTCAATATCCTTTATCCGGCAAGTCCGGCAATTTCGGCGCGTAACTCTTCTAATCCTTTTTTCTTTTCAGAACTGGTTGCCAGCAGGCGGATATGGGCAGCCCCGTGTTTTTTGATGGTTTCTTCCGTATCGGCAATGACTTTTTGCAGTTCTTTGGCTGAGATTTTATCTGTTTTGGTCAAAACTATCTGATAAGTAACCGCTGCCGTATCAAGCATTTTCATAATTTCTTCGTCAACTTTTTTTATACCGTGGCGGGAGTCAATCAGCAAAAAGACCCGTTTGAGGTTAACACGCCCTTGCAGATAAGCAAAAATCAGCTTCTGCCATTGTTTGACCATGCTTTCCGGCGCTTGGGCAAATCCGTAGCCGGGAAGGTCGACCATAAGTATTTTATCGCCCAGATTAAAGTAATTCAACTGTTGGGTACGGCCGGGAGTGTTTGAGGCTTTGGCCAGATTTTTCTGTCCGGTCAAAGCATTAATCAGGCTGGATTTGCCGACGTTGGAACGGCCGGCGAAAGCAATCTCGTCAAGTTCGGAGACCGGAAGCTGATCCAGACGGGCAACCCCGAGCATAAAACTGCAGGAGCCTGAAAGCAGTTTGCGTCCGGCTTCCAGTTGTTCAGCGGTAAAATCTTCCGGTTTTATCTCCATGTTTTAAACTCCGACTTTGCGCATGATGGCTTTTTGCTGAATGATTGAGAGCAGGTTGCTCAAAGTCCAGTAGATGACCAGACCGGAAGCAAAATGGCCGAGCATAAATGTAAAGATTAACGGCAGCATGGCAAAAACGCGGGCCTGATCTTTATTGGCCGGTGCCGGATTGAGCTTTTGCTGAATGTACATGCTGACGCCCATCAGAATCGGCCAGATACCGATGTCCAGAAGTGCCGGAACAGGTAAATGCGACCAGACGGAAATTGTTAAGGGGTCAGGCGCCGAAAGGTCTTTGATCCAGCCGATGAACGGGGCATGACGGATTTCAATGGAGATGTTCAGCACTTTGTACAAAGAGAAAAATACCGGAATTTGGATTAAGACCGGAAGGCAGCCGGCTGCCGGATTGATTTTTTCTTTGCGGTATAAATTCATGACTTCTTGCTGCAGTTTCATCTTGTCATCTTTGTATTTCTCCTGCAATTCCTGCATTTTGGGCTGAATTTTTTTCATGCGGGACATACTTTCGTAAGACTTGTTGGCAACCGGATACATCAGCAGGCGCAACAGAGCGGCAAACAGCAGAATCGCCCAGCCCATATTGCCGATGATACGGTATAAAAAGTCTAAGATGTAAAAGAACGGTTTGGTCAGGAAGTAATACCAGCCGAAGTCAACCGCCAGATCAAACTTATCAATGTTGTATTGTTTGGTGTATTTATCCAGCAGTTTGATTTCTTTGGCGCCGGAATAAAACCGGATGTTCTGTGTACCGATAGAACCGGGGGCAACAGTCGCGGCATCGCCAAGGTAGTCAACCTGATAGGTGTTGTCATCGGTTTTAATGAATTTAACTTTGGCGTTTTGATTGTTGTTAAAGACCAGAGAACTAAACCAATAACGATCGCCGAATCCGGCCCAGCCGCCGTTGGTTTTGAATTCTTCCTTATCGCCTTTTTTCTTGAGCGAAGTGTATTTTGTTTCTTTAAGAGAAGAATCAATAACGCCGAGCATTCCTTCGTGAACAACGGCGCTGTCGGAATCTTTGCCGTTATTGACTGTTCGGCTGATTAAACCGTAAGGAAAAAGGCTGACACTTTTTGCGGTGTTGTTTTCAACGGATTGTTCAATGTTAAACATATAGTTTTTATCAAGGGATATTTTACGGATAAAGCGCAATCCCTGACCGTTGTTGTATTCCAAAACCAACGGATTTTCAGGTGTCAGTTCTCCGGTCTTGGCCTGCCAGACAGTTGAGCCGTCAGGCAGTTTTAAATTGCGGTCGTTAGACAGCCAGCCGAATTCGGCATAATAAGGAGCGGCCGTGCGGGACGGGGATAAGAGTTCAATGTCCGGGCTGTCTTTCTCCAAGCCGGTTTTATATTTGGAAAGGTAGAGTTCGTCAAAGCGGGCGCCTTTGAGGCGGATGCTGCCGTGAATGTCCGTATTGGCAAATTTTATGCGTTTTTCGGAAGCAACGGCTTCGGCTGTTGTCAGCGGCGTTTCATCAACAATAATTTTGCCGGCGTCTTCTGTCTGAAGTTCCGCGGAGGCAGCAATTTCCGGTTCCTGCTGCGGCTGTGGGGCGGCCGGCGCTTTGGGAAACAGGTAGTTGGTGACGAGAATGGCGATAACGGATAAAATAACGGCAAGAAACAGGCCTCTGGTCTCTTCTTTCATAATTTATTACAGCTCCTTTTTGACTTTGAATACCGGTTTGCTGCCGGCAAAAAATATTTTATATCATATTTAATCCATATTCTGCGCTAAAGCAAGCAATTATCAATGTTTATGCGGTTTTTCTTTCGGCGGGACGGGGTCGTATCCGCTGCCGCCCCACGGGTGACAGCGCAGGATTCTTTTGATTCCGAGATAAAGCCCTTTGACGAGCCCGTGCGTGCGGAGCGCTTCAATCATATATTGCGAGCAGGTCGGACGGTAACGGCAAACGCCGGGCAGAAAGGGTGAGATAAAAATCTGATAGGTTTTAATCAGCAGAATCAGCGGCAGAATCAGGAGCTTTTTCATGGGCCGTCTTCTCTTTGGTCAAAAGTTTGTTAATGCGTTTTAAGGCAATAATCATTTCTTCTTTGAGTTTGGCAAAGTCTCTGGTTGCCGTATTATGCCGGCCGATTAAGACATAACAAACGTTGGGCAGGGCATATTTGGGAAAAATCTCGCGGGCGGCGGCACGCAAACGCCGCTTGGATCGGTTGCGGATGTGTGCTTTGCCGACTTTTTTGGTAACGGTATAGCCCAGTCCGGCGCCGCCGGTGAGGGCATTGACGGCGGGAATATGAAAAGCCGCCTGCAGAATCAAAGCGGAAGATACCATTTTTTGACCATGCGAGGCGACTTTTACAAAATCTTTGCGTTTTTTTAAGATAAAAACTTTAGTCATAGTTTGCTTTCACAGAAACTAAGCAGAAAGTCTTTTACGTCCTCTCAAACGACGAGCAGCCAAAACTTTGCGGCCGCCGACGGTTGCCATGCGGGTGCGAAAGCCATGACGACGGGCTCTTACCAGTTTGCTGGGTTGATATGTACGTTTCATTTTGTTTCTCCGGTTTTTTAGTTATTTATTTAAAATTTCCAAAGTCAAAACAGTGGAAATTCTCGGTTTACAGCTCCTTATAGACAGTTTTTGTCGGCAAGTCAATGATTTTTTGAAGGAATTTTTGTATGGTAAAAAGAGGCGGAGAGAAATCCGGTGAGAAAATTAATCTCGTAAATTGGGTTTACTTGCAAGGGTTTCTCTCCAAGGAATAAGGCGTTGTTTTGGCAACGCCTTTGTTTTTAGTTTGTTGCGGAATCTTGGAATGTATCGTCGAAGTAGTCTTTTCCTGTTACTGTCTTGTCACCGGTTGCGTATTGAACGATAGCGCCGGCAGCGGCCAAAATAGCCAAACCAACGGCCAGGGAAGCAAACGCGGACCATTTGATTTTGCCGAAAATAGCACCGAAGGCCAGTAAGACCAGACCGAAACCGCCGACAATAAACACAATGCTTTTTACATTCTGAAAAGTTGTGCCGGCTTTGGTTTTGGCAATATCCATCAAGCTGTTTTGTCCGCCGCCGGTGGCTGTTGCCATAGCCGATTCTGAAATGAGGACAAAGGCCAGAATCAGGCAGATTGTCCAAATGTTTTTTCTGAGGAAGTTCATCATTTTTCTCCTTGTTTATGACATAAATTATACCTCACCTTTCAACTAATATCAATATTTATTTAATTTAGTGTTAACAAAAAAAGAGCCTGAGAATTCAGACTCTTTTTTGGAGATTATAACTTCCGATGCAGATTTTATCTGCGGTCGCCCATCAAGCGCAACAGATTGATGAAGATGTTGATGAAGTCAAGATACAATGACAAAGCGCCGGCAACGGCTTTTTTTGTCGTTATTTCACTGTCTTCATAATCAACGTACATTGCACGGATTTTTTGCATGTCGTAGGCGGTCAAGCCGGTGAAGATCAAAACGCTTAACACCGAGAGAGCGTAAGACATGGTTTCGCTTTTCATAAACATATTAACGACCATGGCGATAATAACGCCGATCAGTCCCATCATCAAAAAGCTGCCCAGACCGCTTAGATCACGTTTGGTGGTATAGCCGTAAAGGCTCATGGCGCCAAAAGTCGCAGCCGTAATCAGGAAAACGCGGGTAATGCTTTCGCCGGTATATAAAAGCAGAATCGGACAGAGCGAAACGCCCATCAATGCCGAATACAGCCAGAAAACGCCTTTGACCTGAGAAGCGGTACCGCGGTTGATGACCCAGCCGAAGGCAAAAACAATGACCAACGGCGCCAAAAAGGCAATCCAACCCAAAGCTGAAAGGCCGGCGCTTTGCGGCGTGATGTTATAAAACAGCCGCATAACAGACGGATTGCTGATAATCAGATAAGAAGCCAGAGCGGTAATGCAGAGGCCGCCGGCCATGTAGTTGAATACTTTCATCAGGTATTCTCGCAGACCTTCGTTGACGACAGTCGTTTCAACAGGTGCAGTATAGATTTTGTTTTCCATTAGGATTTTTCTCCATAGTTAAGTGACATCTCTGTTTAATATAGAAATTATTGCCGGATTAATCAAGCTTTGTGACAGGTTTATTCGTAGATATAAAGTTCTTTGCCGTGTTCTTTCAGCCAGTCACGCCCTTTGTCGTAACGCGGTTCAAAAAATGCAACGCAGTTCCAGAAGTCTGCGGAGTGGTCCGGATGGCGGAGGTGGGACACTTCGTGGGCAATCAGGTATTTTATGACATAGTCCGGCGCCAGAGCAATCCGCCAGTTATAGTTGATGTTGTTGCGGTTGGAGCAGCTGCCCCAGCGGCTTTTGGTGTCTTTGATACAAACATCGTTGACATGGCAGTCAATTTTTGCGGCCAGCCGCTGTGAAGCCTGACGAAACTTTTTTTGCGCCTGTTCTTTGATAAAGTCGCGCAAACGGCGGTGCAAAAATTCCCGCCCGCCGGACACGCAAACCGAATCGCCGTCAAAAAAGACGCCGGCGCGGGCTTTGGGCATATGTCTGACGGTATAAGTTTTGCCGAAGAGCGACAGTTGTTCTCCGTTTTGAAACTGTCTGATTTGCGGAATTTTGGACAGGCAGGAATCTATCCATTCCTGATTGCTGCGGACAAATTCAAGAGCCCGTTTGCTTGAGCAGTAGCGCGGAATGGTCAGAACGGGAATTCTTTCTTTATTGTCAATTCTTAAAATCAGCTTGCTGGCACGGGGCGATTTGACAACTTTGATGTCAAAGCCCAGAGCCGCGGCATAATCAAAGGTCCGGCCAGTCAATAATGTAATTTTCATAATCTTCTATTCCTGTTTCGGAAACGGTATCTTTGTCTTTTAACGACATTCCGGCTTTGTGAACGCTGTCGGCGCGGCCGGTTTTCAGCGGATGCCAATCCGGCAGGTCAAAGCCGTTATCCAAAAGCCAATAAGCACAGGTTTTCGGCAGCCAGCGGGGTTTTTCGCGAATGGCGGCAAGGTCAATGTCACGGCAGTCCGGTACTTTTTCAAAACGGCGGTTGTAAATTTTGCAAAGGCAGTTTTGACAGTCCAAGAATCGGCAGCGGGTGTTGGTGAATTTTATTTTTCCTTTGATCTCAAGCTTGTTCAGGCAGCATTTGCCGCAGCCGTCGCAAAGAAGTTCCCATTCTTCTTTGTTCAGGTCTTCCAGTTTTTTCTTTTTCCAGAATTCCGGTTCGAATCGGGACAAGTCGTCATAACGCGACTGCGGGTCATATGCGGCTTCCAGGCTGTATTCTTTGTTGCTCATTGTTCATCCCAATCCTCGATAATATGGTCTTCAAGGTCATTTTCATCAATTTCGAGTTCCGAAACACAACGGTTTTTTATGGTGTGTTCTTCTGCCATTTGGCCATCGTTTAAAAGCGGGTGCCAGTCCGGCAGGCCTTTGCCTTCTGCCAGCCGACGATAAGCGCAGGTTTGCGGCATCCAGCTGATTTTATCGACATTGTCTTTGGTCAGTTTCAGGCAGGTTGGAACCAGCTTGCAGCGTTCTTTATAACAGCTGCAGCGGCAGTGTTCTTCATCAAAATAACGGCAGACGACATTTGTATAGCAAATTTCGCCGCTGTCTTCGTCTTCCAGTTTGAACAGACAGCATTTGCCGCAGTTCATGCAGACGGCTTCCCATTCTTCCTCAGTAAAATCGGCAAGTTTTTTATGTTTCCAAAAGTGTTCCTGCACGTCATTTTTCCTTTTTTTTAATGATTTGTCCGCTATAATACTATAAATGATTTTAAGGAGAAAGAAAAATGTTTGGCTGGCTGGCAAAATTATTAATCTCGGGACCGATACAAGGCTCGGGTTGTGCGTGTTGCGAAGGAAAAAAGAAAAGATTGGAAAAAATGCAACAGGCGATTGCCGAGGGTGAGATTCCGGATTCCTTACAGTCCGAATCGGGGAAACTCAGTTTTAGTTCCGGCAGTTTTTCAGCGCATTTTAATCCGGACGGCAGCGGAGAGTTTGAATATTATGCCAAAAATACGGCAGAAGAAACCTGCAATTGCGGTGACGGATGTTCTTGCGGCGGAAGCTGCGGGGATGATGATGTCTGCCATTGCGGCCGAGGTGATGACTGCTGCAAGAAAACCGGAAAAAAACACGAAGGATGTTGTTGCGGAAAGCATTAAGGAAAGGCGGAGAGAAATCCGGTGAGAAAATTAATCTCGTAAATTGGGTTTACTTGCAAGGGTTTCTCTCCAAGGAATAAGGCGTTGTTCTGGCAACGCCTTTATTTTTAGTTTGTTGCGGAATCTTGGAATGTATCTTTGAAATAGGAATCTTTTGTTGCTTGACTGTCGCCCGTTGCATATCTGACAATTGCACCGGCGGCGGCCAAAATAGCCAAACCAACGGCCAGAGAAGCAAAAGCCGACCATTTGATTTTGCCGAAAATAGCACCGAATGCCAGTAAGACCAAACCAAAACCGCCGACAATAAACACAATGCTTTTTACGTTCTGAAAAGTTGTACCGGCTTTGGTCTTGGCAATATCCATCAAGCTGCCTTGTCCGCCGCCGGTATCGGCTGCCATAGCTGTTCCTGAAATGAGGACAAAGGCCAGAATCAGGCAGATTGTCCAAATGTTTTTTCTGAGGAAGTTCATCATTTTTCTCCTTGTTTATGACATAAATTATACCTCACCTTTCAATCAATATCAATACTTATTTAATTTAAAGTTAATAAAAAAATATGTACCTGTTTGACGAGGTACATATTCAGAAGCGGTTATGGCAATAACGGATTAATCGCGGGCTTGTTCCGGCAGGTATTCGTCTTTGGCCAGATTGCCGAACTGGGCAAATTCACCGTTCCAAAAGAGTTGGATGGTGCCGGTTGAACCGTGACGCTGTTTGCCGATAATAACTTCACCGATGTTTTTGGTGCGGCGTACGCGTTCTTCCCATTCTTCCTGACGCTTTTGGAAGTGCTCCGGCGTTTCGCCGGCTTTTTGCTTGGGTTCTTCGTTTTGAATATAATAATTCTCACGGAAGACGAACATAACAATGTCGGCATCTTGCTCGATTGAGCCGGATTCACGCAGGTCAGACATGACCGGACGTTTGTCGTCACGCTGTTCTACGCCGCGGTTGAGCTGGGACAGAGCTATGACCGGCACGTTCAGTTCTTTGGCAAGGATTTTTAAGCCGCGGGAAATCTCGGATAATTCCTGCACGCGGTTGCCTTCGTTCTTTTTGCTGCCGGAGCCGACAATTAATTGAATATAGTCAATGACAATGGCGCCGAGTCCCTTGTTGCGGCGCAGCCGGCGGGCACGGGTACGAATCATGTTGATGTTCAGGCCGGGGGTGTCATCAATATAAAGCGGAATTTGCTCCAGTTCCTGAACGGCGGCGGCAATACGCATGAATTCGGCTTTGTCGAGTTCACCGTTACGCATTTTTTTGCCGTTGGTTTGGGTGACGGTGGAGAGGATACGGCTGGCCAGCTGGTCAGCGGACATTTCCAGCGAGAAAAACGCGACTCCGCGGGTTTTGGGATCCATATTTTTATTATTGGCCATATATTCGGCAACATTGTAGGCGATATTGGTGGCCAGAGCGGTTTTGCCCATGGCCGGACGGCCGGCGATGATGATCAAGTCTGATTTGTTCAAGCCGCCGATCATATAATCCAAAGCATCCAGAGAGGTGGGCAGCCCCGAGATTTTGCCGTCTTTTTCATAGGCTTCGGCAATCAGGTGCAGCGAATTGTTCAAGGCTTCGGAAAAGTCTACAAAGCCGCCGCGGGTGTCGCCCTGATTGGAGAGTTCGAACAGCTTTTTTTCGGCGTTTTCAATTTGGTCAAAAGCGTTGGAGTCCAAGTCTTCTTTTGTGGCTTCGTTGACAATTTCAAAACCGGTGTTAATGAGTTCGCGGCGCAGGTATTTGTCATAAATAAACTGTGCGTAATATTCGGCATTGGTCAGCGGGGAAGAGCTGTCGGCCAGTTGAACCAGGTATTTGTAGCCGCCGACTTCATCAAGCAAACCCTCCTGTTCGAAGTAGTTTTTGAGTGTGATAACGTCGGCAATGTGCCCTTTGCTGATGAGTTTGGAGATAATGTCATAAATTTTGGCATGAACCGGATCGGCAAAGTGTTCCGGTTTTAAAAATTCGGAAACTTTTTCAAAGGCTTTGTTATTGGCAAGCAATGCACCGAGCAGCGCTTGTTCGGCTTCAATATTCTGCGGCAGTTTGGCGGTATCTATATTTTCCATAATTTATAACAGTCCTGATGTTTTTAACCTGATTTTTTATAGCGAAGATTTTTGTAAAACTCAAAGGATTTCGCCGCAGATTTTGCACAGGCTGTTAATTATGGGGATAAAAAAAGAACTCCCGAGGGAGTTCTTGATAAAAACTTCTGAAGAAAGTGCTTATTCAGCGGCAGCAGCTTTGCTTTTTGCAATTGATTTTTTGATTTTAACTGCTTCTTCAGTCAATTTTGTATTAGAAGTAGCTTCCAAGTAAGCATCCAAACCACCATTGTGTTCAATAGAACGCAAAGTTTTGGAGCAAACTTTCAGTTTGAAGATTTTGCCTAATGTTTCGCTCAGCAGAGAAACATTCTGCAAGTTCGGCAAAAAGCGGCGGCGGGTTTTGTTGTTAGCGTGGCTAACGTTGTTTCCGCTCATAGCGCCGGTTCCTGCGATATCACATTTTTTAGCCATTGTTATAATCCTTTGTCTTAACCATAAAATAAACCTGTTGGCTTGTTAATAACTACAATTTTGCTAGAAGTCAAGAAAAAATTGAGATAAATGACTTTTTTTGTAGAATTATTGAAAATTTTGTTGTAATACTATTCGCGACAGTTTATGTACCCGTAGCTCAGTTGGATAGAGTATCGGCCTCCGACGCCGAGGGTCGTGGGTTCGAATCCCTCCGGGTACGCCACTTCAAAATCCCCTGCATTGCTGGGGATTTTTTGTGATGTACCCTTCCGTTCAAACATCGCAGGAGCTTGTTTTCACGGGGAGGGATCCAAGCTTTCTTAGTTTCGCTGCGGTTGCTGCCGCTTTCCTTGCTCAACAAGTAAAGCTAGGGATACGTGCCAAAAATCTGACGTTGGTCAGTTTTTTGTCCCTATCCCCGTCCGGGTACGCCATAAATAAATGCCACCTCTTGCAGGTGGCATTTATTTATGTTGAGTATCGGCGGATTTGAACCCACGAGGAAGTGGGTTTGACTACCAGCGAGAGGCGGGCGGAAGAACGCCGGTACGCGGAAGCGTATGAGCGCCCGTGCAACTCAAGCTATAGCGCAGAGTAATCCCTCCGGGTACGCCACTTCAAAATCCCCTGCATTGCTGGGGATTTTTTGTGATGTACCTTTCCGTTCAAACATCGCAGGAGCTTGTTTTCACGGGGAGGGCTCCAAGCTTTCTTAGTTTCGTTGCGGTTGCTGCCGCTTTCCTTGCTTAACAAGTAAAGCTAGGGATACGTGTCAAAAATCTGACGTTGGTCAGTTTTTTGTCCCTATCCCCGTCCGGGTACGCCATAAATAAACGCCACCTCTTGCAGATGGCATTTATTTATGTTGGGTGTTGTCTTCAAACAGGAAAACAGGTCAGGTAAAAGCTGGTCAGGAGCAGGAGGATGAGCGGCAAAACAACTTTTTCAAACGGAAAATGGGCATGTCCGCCGTTTTTCATTTTCATCCATTGATAGAATTTTTGCGAATATATGTAGATAAGCATGCCTAACATTGAGCTGAACAAAATAGGGTCGAGGTAGAAAATCTGCCAAATAATCCGCGGTTGGTAGCTTATTTCACTTATATAAATAAAGCCGATCATTCCGACAGAAATAAGCATGAGCAAAAAGTTTCGCCCGAAAAAGTGCCAATTTCTTTTATCAAAAAATATTATTGTCCAGTAGCCGAGTAATGTCAGCAATGCTCCGGCCCACAAACCTACAATCGAGTCTTCTATGCCGAGTTTTCTGGCAATGCCGACAGAGGCTCCGATTGCTACGGTACATACGGCACAGGCCGGATTGGCAAAGGCTTTTAGGGGGAGTAAGAATGATGCGGATAAAAATAATATAAACTTTTTCATATTTTCTTTCCTTTATATAGTTTGACTTATATGTATATTTTATACTATATATTAAAATTGTCAATAATTAAGATTAAGCCGTTTTTGATGCAAAAAAAAGCCTGCGTTGAGCAGGCTTTATAAAATGCGGCAGGACTTATTTGACAGGTTTGCCGTGAGTGTTGTCTTTATCTTCGCCTTTGAGGCAGAGGAGATAAATGTTGTAAAGCGGTGCCAAAAGCCACCAGCCGGTTTTTCCCAAGTCGTGCATACGACGAATGCCGAGGCAGACACACGGGCAAAAAACAGCCAGAGAGTATAAGCTTGACAGTATATGCAATCCGGTAATTCCAGCGATAATTGAAATAACAATGCTTACGATGAAGTTGAACAAGACAAAATACCAATACATCGGGCGATTGGCACGACCCTGATAGTTTATATAGTCATTTTTCAAAGTATTGATAAAATATTCATTAAAAAGTTGTTTTATTTTTACAGCATCCATTGCTGTTCTCCTTACGTAGTTGATTTTATGTATAAAAAGCAGACAGCTTTTTATTGGGTTTTATCTAATCCTTTTTTACGGCGGATGACAACAGAATAAGGAAATCTATCCTATGTTATTTATTGCCGTTTGGGAAGGCCGGTTGACTTTTTTGCCTGATAATGGTAGTGTTTGCTCCGATAAAGAATTATTTACTTAAATATTTATAATTATGGAAATTTATTCGGAAAATTTGGTTCCAGACTGGTGGGACGGGTGTTTTAATCCGGTTGACGTGAAGTGTTCGTTGGATTTTAAGATTGTTGCCAGCAAAATCGGTTCGGATTCCTTATGGCAGGAAAGAAAGTCTGCGATCTTTATGAATGAAACTACCTCAATGTTTTTGCAGTCTTTTGTTATGATTGAGGATGGCGTGTACAGGAACCATGCTTATTTCAGTTTGGTAAAAGAAAAAGATGCCGCGGTTTCCTGTCCGGATTGTCCTAACGATATGTTGACTTTTGAGCGGTTTTATATTGATGCGACCGGTTACGGGGCGAAGGTTGAAAAGAACGTCTACTCTGCTTTTCATGCGTTGATGCTGCCGCCTTTTCAGGGACAGACCGGCTATTGTATCGGTGCCGTATTTTATGAGACAAAGTTTGACGGGAAGACCGGCAAAAAGAAAACCGATCCGTATTTGGTAACGTCGGAAGAGTTTTGTAAAAATGTGCCGTGGCGGCATTTGATAAAATATGCCAAGCCGTATAATGAGTATTTTAGAGCGGCGCAGGTGCAGAAGTTTCCGGGTAAGATTTATACCCAAATAAACGGGAGAATGAGAAAAGTTGTTCCTCTGTATATTACCGGGAATTGTATCGGGGCTGAGATTCTCGATGGTGAGATACCGGGATGCCGGGAATATGTGTCTTTCGAGGATTATTTAAAATTGTAACAAAAAGAGCCGGAAGTTTTTGATTTTCCGGCTCTTTGTTTTTTAAAACAGTTTTTTGAAGAAATTTTTGATTTTGCCGGCCGGCGTCAAGAAAACCTTGTCCCATTCAACAGCGTTGTAAGTATACGGATAGCCTTTGCCGTTCAGATAAAAGATATTTTTCCATTGGTGCGTTTTGTATTTTCCTTTGGCAACCAATTTTGTTTCTTCCTGATTGATGGCAAACAATCCGGCTGTTTGGTGTTCTTTGAAGACCAGATATGCATTTTTGAATGTGCTTATATATCGTTCTTCGGCCAAAAGTTTATAGGCCTCCGCTTTTTTTACGTAGCCGTAAATTCTTGTTTTGTTGCAGTACGGTACTTCTATCAGCTCTTTTGTTGACGGAAGTCCGTAGCTGTAAATATCAGAATATCCGTCGTTTCTGTCGGCAATGACATATTCTTTGCCGGTAAAATACGGTTTGTCGTATTTTTTTTGGCAGATATCGGACGTTCCCTTATGGATAAAGCTCAATATATATTTTTTTTCGGGAAGAAATTGAATGTAAAAAATTCTTTTTCCAAACGGAGTGTCATAGTAATCTGCCGTTCCCAGAAGTTGGCCGGTGTCAGAGAATTTGTCCGTGCGCAGGTACCAACGGTTTTCTTTTTTGTAGAGCAAACAGTCGTTACGGTTTTCAACTTCCGAACAATGTTCCGGCGACCGGAACAGCTTTTCGCGGCTTAATCCGAAAAAACGGAAATCGTCGGCAGCATTTCCGATCAGGGCTTCTTGTGCAAAATTACGGCATAGTGCATAAGGGCCTTCGGCCAATTTTTCAAAATCTTCTTTTGTACTGTCCCACAGCCATAAAATGTAAAGGCTGCCTTTTTGAGTAATAATAAAGTTTTTCATGACATAAAAGTATTTAATCAGACATATTTTTATTTTGACACGCCGAGCTTATCATAATGCGAAAAGGAAGTCAACAAGCGCTTGAAACTGCGGAATTTGACTTTATATCTGCGGGTATAACCTTTTTTGAAAGGAGGATGGTATGGAAAAAGTGTTTTTGATGAATAAGGTGCAGGATTTTGTTGACGATTTGCAAAAATCCGGCGGCCGGCCGCTGTATGAGCTGACGCCACAGGAGGCCAGAAACGTTTTGTCTGAGGTTCAAAAGGCCGGCGCGGCGGCTCCGGCAGTAAAGATTGAGGATATTGAGGTCGAAACCAACAGCGGGCGGAAAATGCCGGTAAAAATCGTTTCTCCGAAAGGTAATAGAAAAGTTTTGCCGTTGGTATTTTATATTCACGGCGGCGGCTGGGTTATGGGTGATGACAAGACGCATGCCCGTCTGGTGGCCGAACTGGCGGCAAAAATTCCGGCAGTGGTGGCCTTTCCGGTATATACGCCGTCACCGGAAGCACAGTTTCCGGATACGACGGACGATTTGTTTGCGGTTTTGCAATATATTGCGGCTTATGCCGACAAATATGGTGCCGATGCATCCCGTCTGGCTGTTGCCGGAGACAGTGTCGGCGGCAATATGGCGATTGCAATGACATTGATGGCAAAGGCAAACGGCAACCAGCCGGAAATTAAGACACAGGCGTTATTTTATCCGGTGACTGATGCAGCCTTTGAGACAGAATCGTATTTGGAATTTGCCAACGGGCCATGGTTAACGAAAAAGGCCATGGAATGGTTTTGGCAGCAATATGCTTCGAACGAGCAAGACCGCGAAGATATTTTGGCCAGTCCGCTGCGGGCGGAGCCGCATGCTTTGGAAGGGTTGCCGCCGGCGTTGGTAATAACGGACGAAAACGATGTTTTGCGTGACGAAGGCGAGGCTTTTGCCCGTAAGCTGAACGAGGCCGGCGTGGCGGTCGTTTCTTTGCGCTTTGCCGGAACAATTCATGACTTTATGATGTTGAATGCACTGGCAGATTCCGCACCGTCAAAAGCGGCGGTTTTGATGGCTGCGGCCTATTTGCGGCAAAGGCTGGAGGATGAACCGGCAGAAAAATAAGTTATTTCGTTTTCTTGGAAAAAAGCTCCCTTTTAATAAGGGAGCTTTTGCGTTATTGCAGGGTTATGATTTTTTGGGCAATTTGTTCCGCCAGTTTGGCCAGCAGGCGGCTTTGGGCCGAAACCAGTTCTTCATAGTCCGTGCCGGCAGGTTGTGACAAATTGCTTTGACCGCGATACAGGATTGTACCGGTGCGGTTTAAGATATACCACCAGGCTTCAAGTTTGGCGTCTTTGCCGAACTCGCCGTCAAAACGGTTGATTTCCAAAGATACGGTATAAGTATAGTTGTCGCTTATGATACTTGCCGGTTTGATAAAAGATTTCGGCAGCAGGTAAGCCATATCCGATGCCAGTGTCCGTTGGATAATGCCGGAAAGGGGCGAGCTCCAGCGGTTGAACTCCGAGATGTTATATTCGACGGCGTTTTGGGTTGTTACGATTTGCGGACGGCTGACATATTCCGGAATTTGGACTTCCTGAATGCCGATATTTAATATTTTCCGGCTGATTGGTTCAGCGGGCAGGGTTTCAAGCATATAAAACTGAGAGGGCGGGCTGTCGCTGAAGCTCAGGCAGCCGCAAAGAAGAAAGAACAGGCACAGGCTTATGGCTTTTTTCATTTTTCTTTTCCTTTCAAAATTGCTTCCGGATGACGTTCCAGATAATCGGTTAAGTTGCGGAAGGCATTGGCGGCATCGCGGATACCGGTCATGGTCTGATTGAAGTTATACAATGTTCCGGTGACGGCACGCGGGTTGCTGCCGATTAATGTATCTATTTTATCAATAATGCTTTCAACCTGCGGCATTTGATTGTTGAGGCCGGTAAAGAATTTGTTGAAATTGTCAATGCTTTGTCTGACCGGCAGGCTTTGCAGGTCTCTTGAGAGTTCGGCCAGAGAAGACAAGGTTGTCGGCACAACCAAATAGTCTTGTTTGTTGGGCTGGGTATAGGCCGGAGAATTGGGCAGAATGGCAAATTCAATCATCAATTGGCCGGTAACATAGCTTTTGGTTGTCAGACGGGCGCGAAGGCCTTTTTGTATCATCTTTTCCAGAAGTTTCTTTTTGTTGCGGTATTCGGCAATTGCTTTGATGTTCTGGTTGTTGAGCTCGGCAAAAACCACAATGCTGAAGTCCATGGAATCGGGATCGGCGATAATGCCGATTTTGGTGACGTTTCCGATTTCCACCCCTTTGAAGACAACGGCGGAACCGACATTCAGGCCTTTGATTGATTCTTCAAAATACATGACGACGGTATTTTTTTTGTTGCTTAATATGTTATTTTTGACATATATGCCTGCCGTTATGACGATAATGGCAATACCGGCGGCAATAAAAAGGCCGATCAGGGTTTTATTGGGTTGTTTAGGCATTTTTTTCTCCTCCACGGGTCAGGAATTCGCGAAGTTTGGGGTTTGCGGTTGTTTTTAGCAGTTCTTTGGGGTTGCCGTAACCGGCAATGCTTTTGGTATCGGCGTCCAAAAAGATTGAGTTGCTGCCGATGGTAAAAATCGAATCGAGCTCATGAGTCACAACAACGATGGTTGTTCCCAGGCTGTGATTGATGTCCAGAATCAGGTCATCGAGCAGTTTTGAGCTTATCGGATCCAGCCCGGCAGAAGGCTCGTCAAAATAAACGATTTTGGGATCGAGCGCCAATGCTCTGGCCAGTCCGGCGCGTTTGTTCATGCCGCCGCTGATTTCGGACGGGTAAAAGTCTTCAAATCCGGTCAGTCCGACAAGTGCCAGCTTTAAAGAGACCAGTTCTTTTATCAGGCGGGCGGAGTAATTGGTGTAGCGTTGCAGAGGCAGGGCGATGTTTTCGGCCAGAGTCATGGAACTGAACAAGGCGCCGCTTTGGTAGAGTATGCCGCAATGCTGCATGATTTCGTTTCTTTGCTGCGGCGTTGCCGCCGTAAAATCGGTGCCGCCAATGCAGATTTGTCCGCTGAAGGGCTGCAACAGGCCGGTCAGGGCTTTCAACAGCGTGCTTTTGCCGCCGCCGCTGGCGCCCATGATGATAAAGACATCGCCTTTATTAACCTGAAAACTGATGTCTTTCATCAGGATAAAATCTCCGTATCCCAAGGTCAGGTTGCTGACTTCTATTTCCGGCTGTTGTTTTTTCATATGTTCATTGCCTTAAATATAAAAGTGAGTATGCCTGTTACAACGATCATCCAGACAATGGCGGAAACAACGGCTTTGGTTGCAGCTTTGCCGACGCTGTCCGCATTGCGTCCGCTGTTGACGCCGTAGTAACAGCCGCAGAGCGAGATGATCAGCCCGTACAGAAAACCATGGAAGGTTCCGACCAAAAAGTTCTTCATGCTGAAAGTATCGACGGAATATTTGATGTATTCCTGCAGGGAAATATCAAGCATGACGGTTCCGACAAAGGTTCCGCCGAAGATACCCATAAAGTCTGCCAAGACGGTCAGGACAGGCATTGTCAGAATAAGGCTCAGCGTCCGCGGCAGTACCAGAAAGTCCGTAACCGGTATGCCCATGGTTTTGAGGGCGTCTACTTCTTCGTTTACCTGCATGGTTCCGATAGCGGCGGCGTAAGATGCGCCGGTGCGTCCGGCCATGATGATGCCGGCCATAATGGCGCCCATAATGCGGGTCATGCCGATGGTTACCAGACTGGCAACGTAAATCTGGGCGCCGAAAGTCTGAAGCTGGATGGCGCCGACAAAAGCCAGAATTAACCCGACCATAAAGCTGACCAGAGAGACAATGGCAACGGCCCGATAACCACAGTCTTCCATTGCAAACCAGAAATCGACCGGCCGCATGACAGCCTTGCCGCGCAGGAATCTTCCGATTGAGGCTGTTGTCCGGCCAAGGAATTTCAGTCCGCCGATAAAGCCTGAATAAACGCTGATTCCCCAGCCGCCCAATGTTTCCAGCCATGGGGATTTGCGGTTCGGCGGAGAAGGCGGCCGGCGGTCAACCTCCAAAGCCAAGGAAACCAGCCGGCGCAGATTGTCGGGCAGGGAAGAATAGTCATAGGGAATTTTTTGTTGTCCGGCCTGTTTGGCCAGATTATAAAGAATAACGACCAATGTCGAATCCCAATCCTTTAAATTTTCGGCGTTAACCAGAAGTTTTTTGCTTTGGGGCAAGGCATTGAACAAATCGGATTTTTCAGCCTCGTTATCGTAGCCGGAAAAATTTCCGCCGAGGTCGAGTTCCAAAGTCTGCTGTGTTATTTTGAAAGTTAACGGCATTTTTTTCTCTGAAAAATTTTTTATACCATATAAGATAATTACTGGCATAAAATTATCAAGTCGGGAGTGCAACGGGGGATAAAAAGGTATGAATATGTCTATGCAAATCGGGAAGCGTTTTGACGCTGAACAAATTAATTTGCCGTTGCAGTTTCAAAAAAAATGCCGCATCAGCCGGATGCGGCAAGAGTGTTCGGTTTTGAGTCGGTGTCTATATTTAGTCAGAAGAAAAATCCGCGCAGAATGATCCGGTTTGTTCGTCACAAGAAACTTCCGTGCAGTTTCCGGCCCCGTCACAAGAAAGTTGCGTGCAGAACGGTTTGAGATGTTCATATGGAGAAATAGCCTGAAAATGTTGCAATATCAGTAGAAGAAATGGAGAGATAAGTGTCAGCGTAAAGATGATTTTGGCGCCGACAGTGGCTTTTTCTGTTGTTTGGGGGTGTTCTCTGGTGTCGCGTATTAAGATATAGAGGATATATAATCCTATTAAAAACTGAATTGCTCCTGCGGAGGGGTCGGGTAAAACAAAATCGATCCCCAAAGCGATTATATACAGCAGAGAAAGCGTCCAAATACTTTTGCCGGCATCATTGAAACGCCGGACTGTTATGGAAGCAACTGGGATCAGGCTGAAAAGCTGATACAGAACGGATATAATAACTAAAGGGGGAAAAATAAAGATCCCTCCGATTAACAGGAGATGGAATAAGACGTTTATCAGCGTAAAGGACCAAAATTCTTTACGCGGGGCATAACCCGAGATGTTAAAATAGTTACGAAAAGCGTTCAAATAAGATTGCCATATTCCGGGAGTATCAGAAACGGACATAATTTATCTCCTGTAAATATATTAATGTTGTCATGTATACTAAAAATTTGGAATGGGATGTCAACGTTTTTATTTCGGGAAAAAAGAAAGACCCTGCCAATTGATTTCGTCAGGGTCGGGTTTTACGGAGTTTATGATTATAATTTCAGGCAATTATCCGTTTTTATGCCTTTACTGCGGCAGATTGTTTCCCTGTCGCTGTCGGGAAGGTCTTCAAAATCGCCGTAATTAAGCATGTCTTTTTCAAATTCTTCTTCGTCATCAAGCCCTTCCGCAGTGTCAATCAGCTTTTCTTCGGCAATGGTTTTTACAAAAAAGTTTTTTTCGTCATCTTCCTGAAACGGGCGGTTGGAAAAATCCCTGATTTTTACTTTGTCTCCCTGAGCCGGCGTGTACATGTTGTCCTCCTTTGTTGTGATACTTATCAGATAAGCCCGTGCAGAGGAATATCAACCTGTCTTTCCGGTTAGTACAAAAAGTTGGGTTCGGGGTAATTGTTTTTTAACAGGTCTAACTTGAAACCTTCCTGAATGATTGATTCCATGATGTCGTGCAGTTGCAAATCACATTCGTAATTAATACGGTCGCCATTCAGATTTTCGCCGTCTTTTCGGGCTCTGGCGAGATCATAGCAGTAGTTATAAAAACTATCTGTAAGCTGGTTTACAAGAACGAAAGTTTCTTGTTGTTTGTTAAAAAGCGAATCAGACATGTGCTGATCCAACGTAGCGGCGATTGCTCCCTTAAAGCAGTTTGTTTTATAAGCTGAAGCGACTTGTAAAGAATCCAAGTCGTTAATGTCAGCGTTTTTGAAACCGGCTTCCGTACATTCTTTGTTGACGGTTGCAGCGAGGTAGCTTGATATTTCGTTAATGTTACTGCTGTTATCCGCCGGTTTTTCAGGAAGTTCCGTGTCCGGCAGAGAGGTTTTCTCCGGGTAGGCTTCAATGTTTGTCTGATTGCGGAGAAGATTGTCGAGAAGTTTTATTATGATATAGCTGCTTTGGGGTTTGAAGTCCAGGGAGGCAGGCATATTGCATGTCGGCTGGCGATATTTGTTATATTCGGCCATATTGTAAAAAATGGTGTTTAAATCGCGTACGAAAGCAAAGCGCCAGCGATCAATTTTTGCACGTTTTGCAACGTTGGGAACGATTTTGCTTGTCTGAGAATCAAGTTCGTATAACAGACAGTCACGGGTTTGGACATTTTGGTGTTGTTTTTCTGACAATGTTTGAGCCGGAACTTTATGAGGATTATCAATGCAAGGCATTGCAAGATTGACAGCCTGTCTGAGACTGTCTTCGACATCTTTTGGAAGATTGACCGAATTATCCGGTGTTGCAAGCGTTGCGGCAGGTTGGCCGGAACGTTTATTGTAATATAAAGAGGCGACGATTGAAATGCAAGCGATTATGATTGCGGCGGAAGAGGCGATGATGATTTTTTTGTTCATTGTGGTAATCCTGAAAATAAAACTTTAGATTATCATATTCCGCCGGCAAAAAAAGTCAAAGTTTTTTTGACGCGCAAAGATTATTTGCTTAAGTTGAACAACAGGATATTGCTTTGGTTGTCAATGCCGCGGAGTTCTATTTCCGTCTCTTCGTCCCATAGGGCATAGCCGTCACCGGCAATCAGCGGCGTATCATTCAAGGTGACGGAACCGGCGGCGATTTGGAGCCAGACGGCCCGGTCTGCAGAAATTTTATATTTTACCGTTTGTCCGGTATCGAGCAGGCTTTGGTAAATCTCGGCATTTTGATGAATTTGGATTGAATCGCCGGCGCCGTCAGGCGAGACAATCAGATGCAGGCGGTTTTTCAGTTCTTTTTCCGAGAATTTCTTTTGCTGGTAATCCGGACGCAAGTCTCTCAAATCCGGCATAATCCAGATTTGCAGAAAGTGGACCTGTTCTTTGTCCGAGGGATTGAATTCGCTGTGCAGGATGCCGCTGCCGGCCGTCATTTTCTGTATTTCGCCCGCACGGATAACGGAGCCGTTTCCCAGACTGTCTTTATGTTCCAATTCTCCGCTCAAGACAATGCTGATGATTTCCATGTTGTTGTGCGGGTGCATGTCAAAACCGCGGGCGGGTTCGACGATGTCGTCATTAATGACTCTGAGATCGCTGAAGCCCATAAACTGCGGGTCATAATAGCTGCCGAACGAAAAAGTATGGTAGCTGTCGAGCCATTTGGTTTGGGTGTGGCCGCGTTCCGCCGCCGGTCTTAAAAAATGCATTTTTCTTCTCCTGATTGTATTTCTTTCGGATATATGCTTAAGGCCGGAGCTTTCAAGTTTTATAGTGCTTAAAGGCTATTGACTTTTATACCCTGTCAGGGTATATTGAGCTTACCCATAGGGGGTATTGAAAGGAGAAAGTAATGAGAAACTGTAACAATCCGAAATGCAAGAATCCGAATTGTACCTGCGGAGAGAACTGCAAATGTGACGAAACGCACCAATGCGGTGAGAACTGCGGATGCAATGAGCATTGCAGCTGCGGAGACGATTGTCATTGTGACGAGACGCACAAATGCAGTGACAAATGTAACTGCAAATAAGGAGCAAGGTTATGAGCAATGAACAAAATTTGCCGCATTCGCCATGCCATGAGGCCGAACTTCCTCGTCTGAACCGGGTGCTCGGGCAATTGGAAGGCGTGAAAAAGATGATTGCGGAAAACCGGTATTGTCCCGAGATTTTGATTCAGCTTAAAGCCGTTCGTTCCGCAATCAAGGCTGTGGAAGGGAATATTCTGAAACGCCATTTGCAGTCTTGCGTTGCCCAGTCTTTTGACAATGAACAAGCCAAAGCGGAAAAAATTGAAGAATTGAAAATGTTGTTTGACCGTTTTGAGCAGTAAAAATATCGGGCTGTCTTTCCGGCAGCCCTTTTTTATTGATTCCATGGCCGGTCTTTGTTATAATACTGCTAAAGTATACAGCGGAGACAGTTTTATGAGCAAGAATGCCAATAATCTTCCGAATGATGCCGTATTTCGTTTTTTAAAACGGGAATATGCCGGCTTTAATATGACGCCGCAGGTTGTGACAATTGACAACCGGCCGGTTGTTATTCCGTGTTTTTATATCAGAAGTTCATTGGAAGCCGGTGAGGCAAAAAAGAAGTTTGTCCGCGATTATTTCAGCCGCCAGTATCGGGATATTGCGCGTTATAAAGAAGCCGGACTGAAACCGCGTAAAATCGTGTTTAACGGCGGGACTTTCGTGGTACCGTTTGACGAGCGGGACAGCGACAAAAAAGACAGCGATATTGCGGCTGGAATTATGCGGTCGGCGTATCGGGATTACCGGCGGGCTGCCGCTTATACGCAAAAGCTTAACGAATGCGGTATCGGACAGGGACGGCTGACCGAACTCGGATTGGACAATATTGAGAATATGGAAGACGTTTACAACCGTTATCTTTGGGAAAAAGCTAAAGATAAGGCTGCAGCTTTTGGCGCTTTTATGGCAAAGGAGGCAAAGTCCGCTTACAACGGGGCGAAGATTTTGTTGCAGCGCTCCGACAAGGCTCAGCGTATCAAAATCGGGGTAGATCGGTTTTGTCAGGCTTCCAGAAAAGCCGTTATCGGGGCGGCCCTGACCACATTAACCCTGACCGGCGGATTGTATGCTCATCAGCAGCTGCAGGAAAAGCAAAAGGAAAAGGCAAAAGACAAGACCGAAAAGCCGGTGAAGGCAGAGATTGGAACCGAAAAAGCTAAAACGGTTTTTATGCCCGAAGCTGCCCAGCCTGCAGAGGGGCAAAAGAGGATGCAGGCAAAGAAAAAGATTGTATCGGAGAAAAGGGCGGCCGTAAATAAAAAGGCGGAGCAGATCAAAGCCGGCATTGAAGAGAAGACATTGGAAAAAACAGCCGTAAAAAAAGGAAAACTGCCGCAGAAAATCCGTGCGGAATACGGACTGGATGATGAAAAATTTCAACGTTTTATGGGAATTGTCTTCAAACATGAGGGCGGCTACCGCAATGTGTCATGGGATTATCCGACTCAGATGGGGATTACCAGCGTCACTTTGAAAAATTTTTGGAAGAATAATAAAAAGCTGGCGGAAGAACTTGATTTTCCGACTGCCGGAAATATTAAAAACCTGAACAAAGAGCAATGCGAGCTTATTTATAAAAAAGATTTTTATGATTATTACAGAATCGGCGATTTTAAGAACGAGAGCATTGCCTTATTGTTGTTTGACATTCGCGTGAACCATTCATCGAAGACGGCGGCGCAGATTATTGCCAACGGGATTTATGAGGCCAGAGGGCGCAAGAATGTGCGGCGGACGGACAAGATTGTGGAACTGGCGAACGGAATTGCCGGCAAAGCAAAAAACGAGCAGTATTTTTATGATCATATGGTAAAAGCGCGGATTGACTTTATTAATAAGCACCATAAAAAAGGCGGAGAAAAAACAAATGATTATAACGGGCTGATGAACCGGGCCGGTAAATTTAAAGGGAAGTTTGTGGCAACGTCGCAGCAAAATAACAATTTGAGACTGGCAATGTACGATGCCCGCGGAAGACAGGCAAAATGAAAACCCCGTTTTTCGGGGTTTTTTTGATTGCTTCTCCTTTTTGCCGGTCTATTTGTTTTCCTGTTTCAAAAAAACATTCTGATTGCTGTCCTGACGGCCTTCGACAACAAGCTGCGGATTGACAAAAGAAGTCGAACCTTTTTCGTAAAAATAAAAATCTCTGCGGATGGCTGCCTTGTCTTTTATGGAAAGCTGGTTCCATTCTTTTTCGTTCATGCCGTAGGGATAGGTTTCTTTTACTTTCGGTTCTGAAGCGGCGCAGGCGCCGACAGCCAGCAATGCACCCAATATCAATAATTTTTTCATCGTCAGTCTCCTCAAAATCGTACAATAGTTATCATAACACAAGCAAAGGGCGATTCCAAAATAAATCTTTTTCTTTTCCAACAATATTTTGGTTGACGGAACCCAAAAATTATATTTGCCGATTCTTAACCTATTGTTTAGAAAAAAAGAATAAGATATCGGGCATAACCACAGCGGGAAACTGTCTGGCTTCCGTTGGTTTGTTAGTATCAACTATAAGGAAAATTATATGTTTGGTTTGAAAAATTTTAAGACCTTTGCCGGTGCGTTGATGCTGGCGCTGGTCGGGGTTGTTCAGGGGGCATATGCTTCTGAAATTGACCTCAAAATTCCGTCTTTGGATGTGGAATACAACATCTTCGGTTATTCGGTTCTGGGTTCGCAGATTTTGCTGTATGGCATGAGTGTCTGCGTTTTGGGCATGCTTTTTGGTTTGTATGAGTTTCTTAAAATCAAAAAAATGCCTGCTCATGATGCCATGCTGAAGGTTTCGGAACTGATTTATGCAACCTGCAAAACTTATATGAAACAACAGGCTAAACTGCTTTTGGTTCTGGAAGTGTTTATTGCGGTTTGCATTTTTTACTATTTCTATTATCTCAATGCAACGCCGATGCCGAAAGTTCTGACTATCCTTTCCTGGTCGGTTCTGGGAATTCTCGGTTCTTATTCCGTGGCCTGGTTCGGCATGCGCATTAACAACTATGCCAATGCACGTACGGCTTTTTCTTCTTTGGAGGCAAAAGCTTATAAGGTTATGAGTCTGCCGTTGCGTTCCGGCATGTCTATCGGCGTTTTGCTGATTTGCGTTGAGCTGATTATGATGATTGCCATTCTTTTGTTTGTGCCGAAAGAAAGCGCCGGCGCCTGCTTTATCGGATTTGCCATCGGTGAATCGCTGGGTGCGGCGGCTTTGCGTATTTGCGGCGGCATTTTTACCAAGATTGCCGATATCGGTGCCGACCTGATGAAGATTATTTTCAAAATCGGCGAGGATGACGTTCGCAATCCGGGCGTCATTGCCGATTGTACCGGTGACAATGCCGGCGACTCCGTCGGGCCGACTGCCGACGGTTTTGAGACTTACGGCGTGACCGGCGTGGCGCTCATCAGCTTTATCGTTCTCGGCGCCGGCATGATGTATGCGCCGAACGGGGATCTGGCTCTGATGCCGAACGGCATTGATTTTCAGGCCCGTCTGATTGTCTGGATTTTTGCAATGCGTATCCTGATGATTATTACGTCGCTGATTTCTTATTGGTTTAACAACAAAGTTTCTTCCGCCCTTTACGGCAAAAAGAAGTTCTTTGATTTTGAAAAACCGCTGACAAGCCTGATTTGGTTTACTTCTATCATCTCTATTGCCGTTACGTTCGGCGTATCTTATGTGATGATCGGCGATATCAGTCCGGATTTGTGGTGGAGATTGTCTCTGATTATCAGCTGCGGTACTCTGGCTGCTGCTCTGATTCCGGAGTTTACCAAAATCTTTACTTCTTCAAAATCCCAGCATGTGCAGGAAATTGTCAAATCCAGCCGTGAAGCCGGGGCTTCCCTGAACATTATTTCCGGTATCGTGGCCGGTAATTTCTCAGCTTTCTGGCAGGGTATCGTGATGGTTGGCCTGATGGTGGTTGCTTTCTTTACCGCGCAATCAGGTCTTGGCGATTTTATGGTTTATCCGACAGTGTTTGCTTTCGGTCTGGTGGCATTCGGCATGCTCGGCATGGGGCCGGTTACGATTGCGGTAGACAGCTATGGTCCGGTTACCGACAATGCGCAATCTGTTTTTGAGTTGTCTCAGATTGAAAGCGTTAAGAACGTTAGCAAAGAGATTGAGAAAAAATACGATTTTAAACCGGATTTTGAACAAGGCAAGCATTTGCTTGAAGCTAACGACAGTGCCGGGAACACCTTTAAGGCAACAGCCAAGCCGGTTCTTATCGGTACGGCGGTTATCGGGGCTACGACAATGATTTTCTCAATCATTTTGCTGTTGAACCTGAAGCTTAATCTGTTGGATCCGCAGGTTCTGTTCGGTTTGATTCTCGGCGGTGCGGTAATTTACTGGTTCTCGGGCGCTTCCATGCAGGCGGTTTCGACCGGTGCTTATCGTGCGGTTGACTTTATTAAAAAACATATCAAGCTGAGCGGTACAAAGGCTGCTTCAAAGAAAGATTCTCAAGAAGTTGTTAAAATCTGCACAATCTATGCGCAAAAAGGGATGTTTAACATCTTTATCGTAATCTTTTCCTTTACGATCGCCTTTGCCTGCTTTGATGCAAATCTGTTTGCAAGCTATCTGATTTCAATTGCCGTTTTTGGTTTGTTTCAGGCGCTGTTTATGGCGAATGCCGGCGGTGCATGGGATAATGCCAAAAAAGTGGTTGAGGTTGATTTGAACGAGAAAGGCACGCCGCTGCATGACGCTACCGTTGTCGGCGATACGGTTGGAGATCCGTTCAAAGATACATCTTCCGTCGCTCTCAATCCGATTATCAAGTTTACGACCTTGTTCGGTTTGCTGGCGGTTGAAATGGCGGTTGCCGCACCGAGATGTGTTTCTCTCGGCCTGGGTATTTTCTTCTTATTGTTGGGGTTGGTGTTTGTATATCGGTCCTTCTACAAGATGAAAATATAAAAAATCACGTATAATGGTCTATTAATACAGAAAAAATCTTTAAGGCTAAGTCATGTACCACTACGTACACTCCTGTCGCCTTAAAGGTTTTTTCTTATTACTAGCCTCATTCTCCGTAATTTTTGTAAACACCGCGTATAAAGGGCTATTAATACAGAAATAGCAAAAGGAAGTTTCCTCACGTACTGCTATGTACGCTGCGGTACTTCCTTTTTTATTTCTTATTACTAGCCTCTTTTTCCGCGTTTTTATAAAACCCTAATACAGAAAAAAATTTTAGCTAAGTCATGTAATATTATGTACACTCCTGTCGCTAAAATTCTTTTTTCTTATTATCTGACTTAGGCATCCGGGCTCGCTGCGGTTGCTTACGCTTTCCTTGCTTGCCAAGATGTTCCAAAGACACAGAGTTAGTTATTATTTGTTGTTTGGTGCTGATATTCGTTTAAGGCATTGCGGAGAGTAGTGAATATTTCTTCTGTATCTTCTTGAAAGAGATAAGCAGGGACTTGTATGCAATATTTATTATACTGTCTTTTTAATTTCGGAGAAATCTTTGAGGCTTATTTAATCTTTGAAGAATGCTGTTGATATTTTTAATCTTAATTTTGATTGTGTTCTGTTTTTTATGATTTATCAGCTCAATATTCTGTATTTCGGAATAATAAATAAAGCCAAATCCATAATAATTGTCAACAATTCCTTGAGGGGTTATTATTAAGAGAGGTTTATTCCAGCTTCTTATCTGAATGTATTTTATGCATAGGTACAGGGAATGTAAAAGTATAATGGCTAAAAAAGCCGCTTTTAAAGGATCTTTATCTGCATAGTGTATGGTTAATATACCGCTGCAAAGGATACATAGAACCATAATGCGGATTATTTCAGAACAACGGGATTTAGAAATCTTAAATTCTCTTGTCATTATTTTTCCTTATATCCGGAGTGAAAGTCAAGTTATCCTTCCAGAATTTCCCGTTTGCCGGCATGGTCAGGGGCGCTGATGATGCCATCTTCTTCCATGCGTTCAATCAGGGTGGCCGCTTTATTGTAACCAATTCTGAGCCGGCGCTGGACATAGCTGATGGAGGTTTTTTTATCACTTTTGACGATGGCAACGGCCTGAGCGTACAAATCGTCTTCTCCGCCGCCGGCGCCTCCGCCGAAACTGCCTTTGTCGAAGACGGCGCCGCTGTCTTTCTCATTCAGCTGCCCTTCGGTTACGCCTTCAACGTATTCCGGCGCTTTTTGCGATTTTAAGAATTCGACAATGCTTTCAATTTCGCTGTCTTTGACGAATCCGGCATGAACGCGCAGCGGACGTTGACCGGCCGGCATATAGAGCATATCACCCATGCCGAGCAGTTGTTCGGCGCCTTGCTCACCCAGAATGGTGCGGCTGTCGATTTTGGAAGTGACTTGAAAGCTGATGCGGGTCGGGAAGTTGGCTTTAATCGTACCGGTGATGACGTCAACGGACGGGCGTTGCGTGGACATAATCAGGTGCAGGCCGGCGGCACGCGCCATTTGCGCCAACCGCTGGATGGCGGCTTCAACCTCTTTGCCGGCGACAAGCATCAGGTCGGCCATTTCATCAACGATAATGACAATATAAGGCAGCGGCGTAAGGTCTAAGTCTTGTTCTTCATAAATCGGTGCGCCGGTCTCGGCATCAAATCCGGTTTGAATGGTGCGTTTTATCTTTTGTCCGCTGGCTTTAAGCTCACGCAGTTTCTGATTATAGCCGGAAATGTTGCGGACGTTGAGCTGAGCCATGGCACGGTAGCGGTCTTCCATTTCCTTGACGGCCCATTTTAAGCCGATAACCGCTTTGGCGGGATCGGTAATGACCGGCGTCAACAAATGCGGAATGCCGTTGTACAGCGAAAATTCGAGCATTTTCGGGTCAATCATGATAAGTTTGCATTCATCCGGCCGCATTTTATACAGCAGTGACAGAATCATGGTGTTGACGCCGACGGATTTACCGGAACCGGTCGTACCGGCAACCAACAGGTGCGGCATTTTGGCAAGGTCGGCATAGATGTTTTTGCCGCCGATGTCTTTGCCGAGCGTGACGGTTAACGCGCCTTTGGCGTTTTGAAATTCGTCGCTGTCAAGCAATTCACGCAGGTAGACGATTTCGCGGGTCGGGTTCGGCATTTCAATACCAATGGTGTTGCTGCCCGGAACAACGGCAATACGGACGGAAACGGCGCTCATTGAGCGGGCAATATCATCGGCCAGACTGATAACGCGGGCAGTTTTGGTGCCGGGAGCCGGTTCAAGTTCATAAAGCGTGACGACCGGTCCAGGGCGGATTTTAACAATTTTGCCGTTGATGCCGAATTCCTGCAGGACGTTTTCCAAATCGAGTGCGATTTTATCCAGTTCTTTCTGGCTGACGGTATGGGTATTTTTTTCTTTGGGTTTGGACAAGATGTCCATGCTCGGATATTGATAATTGTCACCGGCGGGTTCCGGCGTGAAGGGTTTGGACTTTTCGAATCCGGGTTCTTTTTTCTCTTCTTTGGCGGTTTTTTCTTTTTTGCGGCGCGGAGATTTTTCTTTTTCCGTTTTTGTCGGATTTTCTTCGCGGTATTGCGGTGCAAAGCTGAAAATATAGCGGAAAGCGGCAACAGTCCATAAAGCGGCGGTTTTAATCCGGCCGGCAATGCGGCGGCCAAGGGCAAACCAGTTGCGATATGTGATTCCGGCGGCAAAGTTGAAGAAGAATATTGAAGACAGCAATAATATCGTGCCGAAAATCCAATCGGCATAGCCATAGACGTAAAACTTTTTGAACAAGGTCAGGGTATGCCCGGCAAACAAGTTGCCGACCGTGCCGCCGAGCCGGAAAGTTCCGGTAACGTCGGGCAGAAGGCTTAAAAACATGGAAAATGTTAAAATGCCGAAAATAAAAGACAAAGAGCGGCAGACCGCAAATTCCAGCCTTTTCAGGCGTATCAGGCTAAAACCCCAGACGAAAGCGGCGCATAAAAACGGAAAAAGCGCAATGCCGAAATAATTAAAGATGAAAGCGGCCGTGTTTGCGCCGCCGTGTCCTAAAAAGTTTTTGACCGGTGTTGCGGAGGCCAGCAGAAAAGAATTGTCGTCAATATGATAAAAGGCACAGCTCAGCAAGGCATATACCGAAAGCAGAACCAGCAGCGCGCCCCAGAAGCGCCAGAGGGTTTTGACAATAAAACTTTTTTCTTTTTTCTTTTTCTTGGCCATGATCAGATTCCGTTTTTTTTTGTTTTGGCTGAATTATATGCCGGAAATCCTCAAAGAATCCTTAATTTTGACAATAAATTTCCGCCGTTTTTTCTTTCTCTGTTGCGGCTTTGCTGTAGTATAAAATGGGTTTTTGTCTTGACTTTATGACAATAATCGATAAACCTTAACGCGATATTAATAAGAATAAAGAGGTTTTAATGAAATATGCTTTTGTATTCCCGGGTCAGGGCTCGCAATTTGTGGGCATGGGCAAGGAATTGGCAGAAAATTTTAAGTCGGCCAAAGAGGTCTTTCAGGAAGTTAACGACGCTCTTTCGCAGGATTTGTTTAAGATTATGTCAGAAGGGCCGGAAAGCGATTTGACGCTGACGACCAATGCACAGCCGGCTTTGATGGCTCATTCGATGGCGGTGGTCAGGGTATTGGAAAAAGAGTTTGGCGTATTGCTCAAAGACAAGGCCAGCTTTGTTGCCGGACATTCTCTCGGCGAGTATTCCGCTGCTTGCGCGTCCGGTGTGTTTTCTTTGGCTGATACGGCCAGACTACTCAGAACGCGCGGCGATGCCATGCAGAAAGCCGTGCCGGTCGGCGTGGGCGGTATGGCTGCCGTTATCGGTGTTTCTTTCAAAGACGTTGTCGCTCTGGCAGAGGCTTGTTCCGAAGGCGGATATACCTGTGTGGCGGCCAATGACAATGCCGACGGTCAGGTTGTTTTGAGCGGGCATATTCAGGCAATTGAAAAAGCTGTTGAGATCGCGCCGGAATTTGGTGCCAAAAGATGTATCAAACTGCCGGTCAGCGCACCTTTTCACAGCCCGTTGATGGGGCCGGCGGCCGAAGTTATGGCCAGAGCTCTGGCTGAGGTTGAAGCTCATAAGCCGCAAATTCCGCTGATTGCCAATGTGTTGGCTGAGGCCGTTACTGACGAGAAGGAAATTGTAAAGCATTTGGTTGAGCAGGTTACCGGATCCGTCCGTTGGCGCGAAACCGTTATTTATATGAAAGAGCAGGGCGTTACCAATGCCGTTGAACTGGGCGCCGGCAAAGTGCTTTCGGGAATTATTAAGAGAAGCGACAAAGAAATCAGTACCGTATCAGCCGGTTCGCCTGCTGAAATCGAAGAACTCGCAAAAAGTTTTTAACTCATTACAATATGGAGAAAATATATGTTTAGATTAGATGGAAAAGTTGCCCTGATTACCGGTGCCGCCGGCGGACTGGGTGATAAAATCGCCCGTACGCTGCATGCTCAGGGAGCAACTCTGGCTTTGACCGATATGCGTGAAGAGCCGATGCTTAAGCTGAAGGAAGAGCTGGGTTCCAATGTTGAGGTTTTTACCGCCAACCTGACAAATCCTGAAGATGTAAAATCTTTGGTTGAGAAAGTTGAGGAAAAACTTGGCCGTATTGATATTTTGGTAAACAATGCCGGTTTGACACGCGACAATCTCTTTATCAGAATGAGTGATGAAGACTGGCAGCTGGTTTTGGATGTTAACCTTTCAGCCGGTTTCAAATTGGCAAAAGCTGCCGTTCGCGGCATGATGAAGCGCCGTTTCGGCCGTATCATCGGTATTGCCTCGGTTGTCGGTGTTACCGGAAATGCCGGTCAGGCCAACTATTCCGCTTCCAAGGCCGGTATGATCGCCATGAACAAATGTCTGGCTCAGGAGGTCGGTTCGCGCGGCATTACCGTAAATTCAATTGCTCCGGGCTTTATCCGCACGCCGATGACCGATGTTTTGCCTGATGATGTTAAAGCCGCCCTTTTGGCCAAAATTCCGGAAGGCAAGCTTGGCGAAGCTCAGGATATTGCGAACGTTGTTGCATTCCTTGCGTCTGATGAAGCGCAATATATTACGGGACAGACTATTAATATTAATGGCGGAATGGCCATGATATAAAACCGCGTATAATGGTCGACTAATACAGATTTAGCGGGTTGGAGAAATGCTCATGTACTACTTTGTACACTCCGCTTTCTCCACCCTAAAATCTTATTATTCGACTCATTCTCCGCGGTTTTATAAAACTATGGGCACCTAATACAGAAAAGGAAATTTTGGCTAAGTCATGTATGTCTCTATACACTCCTGTCGCCAAAATTTTCTTTTCTTATTATCTGCCTCATATATCAAGTTTTAATTTTTTAAGACCAGTTATGCTTGTTTCTTTTCTTCTTATTTTTTGTACATTAGTTTTTGCTTCACAAACAGCATTTTTTTAAGATTATTCCTATGGAAGTCTGGTACAAAAAATGCGGGGCAATTTTTGCCCCGCGGTCAGATTTGTTTGAAATTATGCATTTCGATGAAATTGTTTTATTGAATAAATGGCACACCAGCCGTACGCGATTGTTACTATCATGCTAAGTAAAATTGTGACAGGATAATCAATCGGTAACATATAAAAGCCGAATGTAAAACTACCGCTTATAAAAAGCAACCAATAGAGGATTATGACTGTTAAAACAATTTTGCAGAGAAAAACTTTGTAGCGCCCCTCATTTATATTAGTAAAACAAAGTATAATACTTGATAAAGGGAAAAAGAAATAAAATAGGACATTTAAGATACACAAGCTCCAATTTTGCAGTGTAAGCTTTTTTATCTTTTCCAATTCTGTAATTTGTTTGTCTCTTTCAGCACACAAGGCTGTCTTTTTTTCATGATAACAGATTTCTTTTTCTGTATAGCCGGATGTTGGTTTTGCAGCATCGATTTCTGTTATCTTTTTTTGCAGCGCCTGAAGCTTAAGCTCTGTTTTATCCAATTTTGCGGTTTTGTACCGGGCAAAACGGTTTAAAACGGCCTCTTCAGAATACCACGGAATTTGATCTGCAGATTTGGATTGTTCAACTTTGGGTGAACAGTTTAATTTCCGGAGCTTTTCCTGTTTTTTTTGTTCTGCTTCAGTTGCCCATTTTTCCTTGTTCTGTAAACAATAGTTTCCACCGAATCCAAACAACATAATTGTTGCCGAGATGCCAATCATAAGCAGCCAGACCCTTGTCCGCTTCCGTTGGTAATTTTCTTCTGTCCAGTAAATTTTGACAATTTGTTCCGGAGCAACAGATGCCGAGGGGGTAATGTTCTGCTTTGCAAATTCTTTACGAAGTTGTTTTAATTTGGCTGCACCATATAAAATGCAAAATCCAACCAGTGCTGAACTGATAGAAATAATCAAAAAATTTTCCATAATAATTTATAATTAGTTAGTGTTCGTGTGAGAAGATATATGTTTATCGATATTTTGTCAAGAAAATTTGTGCCGGATAAAATGATTTGGGAATTTAAACGTAATACTGCCTGCATAAGCAGGCAGATACGGATTTGTTTTTACCCGTGTTTATTTTCCGCCTTTGGTGACGACGACCATGGCTTCGCGCAGGATGCGGTCATTAATCATATAGCCGGTCTGGAGTTCGGCAATGATTGTTCCCGCAGGTTTTTCTTTGTCTTCAACTTCCTGAATAACTCTTTGGTAATTGGGGTCAAAGACTTTTCCCATGCTGTCAACTTTCTGAATGCCGAATTTGTTAAAGACTTTCATTAATTCGGCTTCTGTCAGTTCCACGCCTTTCAGCAGGTTTTTGGCTTCTTCGCATTTGGCTTTTTCCGCTTCGGGCAAGGCTTCTATTGCGCGATGGAGGTTGTCGGCAACGCTTAACAGATCTTTGGCAAAAGATGAAATGGCATATTTGGTGTTTTTTTCAATTTCCTGAGTGCAACGCTTTTTGGTGTTTTCGGCATCGGCATAAGCTCTTAAGAATTCATTTTTCAAAGCAAGGTTTTCAGCTTTTAATTTTTCAATTTCCTGACTGAAATCAACGGCTTCTTCCGTGCTTTCTTCAATTGTATCTTCTTCGTTTTCCAGTGTGTCGACATCCTCTTCGGGGGCTTGGTTTTCCTCAGTATTCCGGTTATCAACTATTTTTTCTTTTTTCATCTTTTCCTCTTTAAAATTTAGGATATTGATTGTATATATAAGTTATTTAGTAATTATTGGCAGACAAGTCAATAGCAGAAGTCTTTTATTGCAGAAAATATACAGGAAACTGCATTGTCTTGCCGGGTTGAAAGAGTATGAAATGAAGCACAGGCCTGTGGAAGGGAAAATAGGTTTAAGGTTATTGTCACAACATAATTATCGGGACTATTTGAGTAAAATGCCGGACGGTGCCGATGCCGCCGAGATGAGGATTCAAAACACGGCAAAAGAGCAATGTGTGTCTGATAAAAAATGGCCTGAGATAAAAAATGTCGATGCATGGATGATTTCTTCCGAAACGGCAACGTTTATGAAGGTCGGCGGTTTGGGGGTCGTTGCAACGGAGCTGCCGGAGGCTTTTAACCGCGCGTTTGCTTCAGGCGGCGATAAAATCAGCATTGTTACGCCGCTTTATACGGGCGATACTTCTCATAAAAAGGCAAGCCTGCGCAAAAATGTTTATACCGGTGCCGAGGGGCGTTCGGTCAATGTCCTGAAGATTGGCGAGATTAATGTTCCTTTTGTCGGAAAAAACCGTGTGGTTCGCAAATTCAAAGTTAAAATTTATACCGCTGATGACGGCCGTTGCAATTACATTTTTTTGGCTAACCGGCGGTTTTTTTCTATTACGACGGATTATCGGAATCCCGGTTGCCAGGACGGGTGTTATGTCTTTAACAAGCAAGGGGTTGACGAGGTTGAGCGTTTTGCATTCTTCTCAAAGAGCGTTTATGTTTTGCTGAAGGCTATTCCGGAAGGAAAGCTCACCGGCCTTAGTGTTCCCAATATTCTGATTGCCAATGACTGGCACAGCGGCGCTTTGGCCGGTTTGTGCAAATATCTGGCGCCTTATCTGGCAGAGAAAGGCCGCTTGAAAAAAACACTGGCGGACAAAATTTGCAATATTCCGATTATCCATCTGGTGCATCATATGGGGTATCAGGGTTGGGATTATAAAAATACGGTCAAAATCCTTAACTCTTTGTATGAAGATGCCGTTAAGCCGGTTGTTTCTTCTGCGGCTGCCTGTTGGAAAGGAAATCCCCGTGTTGAAAAAACGCTGGTCGTGAATGCAACTTATAATCAGGCCGGTTGTAATCTGCAGCTGGCGGATCGGCTGGTGACCGTTTCAAAAAACTATGCGCAGGAAGTTTCCAAAAAAGAATTCGGGTATGATTTTGCCGAGCTGCTGGACATGCGCCAGAAAAACGGAAACTTTTTCGGCATCGTGAACGGATATGACAAGAAGCTGATTGCGCCGCTGGCTGATAAAATCGCGCGTATCAACAGTTATTTCGGCGGTACGGAGTTTGAGTTTTATGATGAAAAGAACGTTGCTGCCAAAAAGCATAATAAAAAAGAGTTTATCAAGCTGCTTTCGAAATTGGCGACAGATGACGATTTTAAGCAAAAAATGCTGCCGCTTGTGAATTTTTATAAGTTTGAAGATATTTCCGACTTGGCGGAAAAGTCAGACGCGGTTCCGATGTTTTGCGCGACCAGCCGTTTGGTTGAACAAAAAGGTTATGATATTGCCGCCGAAGCGATTGTGAAGTTTTTGAAAGAATATAAATATAAAGAGGCTCCGATTTGGATTTTAGGCGGCGCCGGCGATGCCCGATATTTTGAATATCTGACAAAGTTGAAAGATAAAGTGGCTGTCAAGAATCCGGAGGCGGCCAGACGGATTTTCGTATTCCGCGGGTATAAAGACGAGTTTGCCTATGCAATTCAGCTGGCGAGCGATTTTTATATGATGCCCTGCCGTTTTGAGCCTTGCGGGCTGACCCAGATGGAGGCGATGGCAAAGGGAACGCTGCCGGTGGCTATGTCAACCGGCGGGTTGGTCGATACGATTGATGACGGCATCGACGGTTTCCGGACTTTGGTCTTTTACGGAGAAAACGAGCAGGTCTTCGGGTCTTCCGCAGATGCCAAAAAACTTACAAATAATGTGGAGGCTTTTGCCGAAGTGTTGGAAAAAAGCACAAAAGTTTTTGAACAGAAGCCTGAAAAGCTGCAACAAATGGCGGTTCGCGCCATGGAAAAAGATTTTAGCTGGGACGTGGAAGACGGCAGCGTTTATAAATATTATAAGCTGTTCAAAACCGGCAAAATTGTTTAACAGTTATGGGACGGAAAATTAAAATGAGACATTCACAAAGACAATTTGACGAGATCAGAAAAGTTGAAATTATTCCGAATTTTAATCCATATGCCGAGGGATCCTGTCTGATTAAGTGCGGCGGGACTCATGTGGTTTGTACGGCCAGCGTGCAGGATAAGGTTCCGGTTTGGCTGAAAGGCCAAAACCGCGGCTGGATTACCGCAGAATACGGAATGCTGCCGCGTTCAACGCAGGTTCGCGTGGCAAGGGAGACGATAAAACCCTCGGGACGGACGCAGGAAATTCAGCGTTTGGTCGGCAGGGCTTTGCGTTCGGTGGTTGATCTGGAAAAGCTGAAAGATATGTCTTTTTGCATTGACTGTGACGTTATTCAGGCGGACGGCGGGACGCGTACGGCTTCCATTACCGGCGGTTTTGTGGCTTTGTATTTGGCAATTGAAAAACTGCGCAAAGACGGAAAGCTGGTCGTTAATCCCATTCGCGAGTTTGTTGCGGCCGTGTCCTGTGCCATTCATAACGGGGAAGAAATCTTGGATGTTGATTATTTGGAAGATTCTTCGGCGCAGGCTGATATGAATTTTGTGCTGACAGAGAGCGGCAGGATTGTGGAGATTCAGGGGACGGCGGAAGAAAAACCGTTTGATGAAGAGCAGTATGCCAAGCTTTTCGGGCTGGCTAAAAAAGGGATTGCCGAACTGATTGCCAAACAGAAAGAAGCTTTGGGGATAAAATAAATGAGACTGCAAAAGCTTGTTATTGCCTCGCATAATCAGGGAAAAGTCGCTGAAATCAGAGATATGCTGGCACCGTTTGACGTTGAAGTCGTCTCGGCTGACGATTTGTCCTTGCCTGATGTTGAAGAAACCGGAACGACCTTTGAGGAAAATGCCCGTCTGAAGGCAGAAACGCTGGCGAAATTTTCCGGTCTGCCCTGTTTGGGAGATGATTCCGGTTTGTGCGTTGATGCTCTGGACGGGCGGCCGGGGGTTTATTCGGCCCGATATGCGCCGAAAGATGCAGACGGCAAACGCAATTTTGACAAGGCAATGGACAAGCTGATCGGCGAATTGAACGAAAGACAGGCGGATGACTGGTCGGCGCATTTTTCCTGTGTGCTGGCTTTGGCCGTGCCTGAGCAGGAAACAAAGGTTTTTGAGGGGCGGGTAGACGGCAGGATTGTTCCGGAGAAAAGCGGGAACAAAGGTTTCGGTTTTGATCCGATATTTCTGCCGGACGGTTTTGACAAGACTTTTGCCAATTTTACGTCGGAAGAAAAAGCCAGGGTCTCTCATCGCGGGCGGGCTTTTGCCAAGCTGATTGAAGATTGTTTTGCATAAGGAAAAAAAGAATAATGTCGGAAAAAATTACACAGGCTTTTATTTTGGCGGCCGGCCGCGGCAAAAGAATGCTGCAGTTGACGGATGACAAGCCTAAACCGCTTGTTGAAGTTGCCGGAAAAGCACTGATTGATTATAATGTCGAGCGGCTGCAGGAGGCCGGAATCAAAGATTGTGTCGTTAATTTGTGCTATAAAGGCGAGATGATTAAGAAGCATTTGCAGCAAAAGGGCGGTTTGAACTTTATTTTTTCCGAAGAAGCAGAGGCTTTGGAAACCGGCGGCGGTATCAAGCATGCTTTGCCCAAAATGAAAAGGGAAGCCTTTGTGGTAGTTAACAGCGACGCTTTGTGGACGGAGGCGGCCGGCCGTTGTCTGATAAAAGACATGATGGCGGCTTGGGATGAGAATAAGCATGATATGATGCTGATGTTGCAGCCGTTGGAAAATGCTTATGATACCGCCAGAAACGGCGATTATAACATTAATAAGGAAGGCTTTTTGGAACGCCGCCGCGACAGGGATGCAAAAGCTGCCTATTTGTACGGCGGCGTGTTGATTGTTCATCCGCGGGTGTTTGACAACGAGCCTGAAGGGCGGTATTGGCTGATTGATATTTTTGACCGGCTGGAACGCGAAAAACGTTTAGGTTACCACATTCATCAGGGAAAGTGGTTTCATGTCGGCAATCCGGAAGCAACAGCGGTTGCCGAGGATTATTTTACAAAGCTGAAATTGCGGCGCGGTGCATAAGCATATTGCGGCGGAATTAAGAAGAAAGTTGCGGCGCCTTTGGTATGTTTGGTCAGATCAAAAGTGTCAGCTACGATTTTTTCAACGTCAATGCCGAATTTGTCATCAAAATAATCTCTTAAGGCAAAGGCTTTGTCTTCATAAGACAGGTTTTTGATTTTGTAAAATTGTTTGTTTTTATCCAGACGCTGACGAATGCTTAAAATTTCTTTGCCGCGCGAAAACAGGTCTCCCAACTGAATCAGGCGGTCGTAATCATTATATTCGATTTCCGATAAAAACAGTTTGGTCTGCTCAAATAGTTTCGGGCTGTATGTCGGGTAGTCGCCGGCTTTGATGTCTTTGTCAATAAAATTGTGGGTCAGACAGACAGGGGCGGCACCGGGATAACCAAGGCGGGTCAGATAGCGGAAGCCTTCAATGCCGTGCGGAATTTTGGTCACGGTCTCGTCTTTAATCCGGCCGACGTCATGCAGCAATCCCAGAATGTATGCTTTTTCCGGATTCAGGCTGCCGCCGGTCTGACGGGCAATGGCACGGGCGATTTTGGCAACGTTAAAAACATGAACCCCGTGTTCATAAATGATTTTGGGATTTGAACCGTTGCGAATCCGCGTCTGCAAATATTCGCCGGCAATACGAAGCGCCGCCAGCTTGGTGGGCAGACGGTTATTTTCATAGTCATTTACTTTGAAGTTCTGTTGCACTTGAGTTTCCTTATCTGTTTTCCTTTTATTCTATTCTTTTCGGAATGGCAACCCCTTTATTTGGCAAAATTTGATAACTTGCACAGTTGTTTATGGAAAATCCGGTTTTTTGTTGACTAATCGGGAATCCGGCTTAAACTTTCCGTTATGAAAAAGAAGATTTACAGTGTTCCGGCCAGTTGCGGTTTTACCGATGTTCTGGCGCAGAAATTTTTGGACGAGTATCGGGAGAATCGGCAGGCTCTGGCCGATGTGCTGTTTTTGCTGCCGAACCGGCGTGCGGTTAAAGCGCTGGCCGATGCTTTTGTGCGGGCGGGAGGCATGTCGCCGATGCTTTTGCCCCGTATGATGCCGTTAGGCGAAGCCGAGGAAGACGAATTGTTTTTGACCGGCGGCGGCAGCAGGGAATATTTGTCGGGAATGTTTCCGGCAATCAGCAGTACGGAACGCTGCCTTTTGTTTACTAAAATCATTATGTCAAAGCCCGGTGATTTCGGCATGGAGAAAATGTCGTTGAATCAGGCTTGCTATCTGGCGCAGGAGTTGTCGGGACTGATTGATCTGGCAGAGAACGAACAGCTTGATTTTGCCGGACTGGCTGATCTGGTGCCGGATGATTATGCCGTACACTGGCAGGAAACGCTCAGATTTTTGAAGATTATCACCGAATTCTGGCCGCTGATTTTGGAAGAAAGGCAGGTTATTGATCCGGTGGCGCGCCGCAACCGGCTGTTGGAAGCGCAATGTGACATCTGGCAGCGCAACCGGCCGGAAAAAAGGATTGTGATTGCCGGTACGACGGCGACTTATCCTTTAATGAGAAAAATGGTCAAAACCGTGTTGGAATTGCCAAACGGCGAATTGTGGCTTTCGGCGCTGGACAGAAAACTTGATGACGAGAGTTGGGCGGTTCTTGATGAAACGCATCCGCAATTTGAATTGAAGCAGCTGCTTGATTATTTGGATATGCCGCGGGAACTGGTTACCGAGGTGTTATCGCCGGAGAACAGGGAACGGGAGGCTTTTGCGTCTGAAGTTATGAGGCCGGCCGGTGTCACCAACCGCTGGTTGGAAATCGGGCAGAAAGGTTTTGACGAGACGGCGTGGCGCGGCGTTAATCTGCTTAATTGCGGCGATTTGCGGGAAGAAGCGCTGGCAATTGCGCTGATTATGCGCGAGGTGTTGGAAACGCCCGAGAAAACGGCGGCTTTGGTGACGTCTGACAGAAATCTGGCACGGCGGGTGTCGGCGGAGTTGGAACGTTGGGATGTGACGGTTGATGATTCTGCCGGACGTCCGCTCAGTCTGACGGCTGTCGGCATATTTTTGCGGTTGACGGTGCAGGCGGCGGAGAGCGAATCGCGTCTTAAACTTTTGGCTTTGTTAAAACATCCTTTGCTGAGAATGGGGCAGGAAGCTGCCGATATTCGTTTGCGGGTGCGTGATTTGGAAAAATGGTGGCGTAAAGCCGGCGGTCAGGTTGATGTCTGCGAGGCTTTTTTGCAGGAAGTTTCAGGCAAGCTGCAAGAATTGTCGAGCTTGTTACAGCATGACAAAGTGCTTTTTAAAAATTTGCTGGCTTGTAACATTAAAACGGCCGAGTTGCTGGCAGGAACACCGCAGAAAAGCGGAGAACAGGTTTTATGGCAGGGTGATGACGGCGAGGCTGCCGCGCAGTTTATTGCCGATTTATATGAGAATGCCGAGGTGCTCGGTGAGATAGAGACAAAAGAATACGGCGGATTGTTGGATGCCTTGATGAGTGGTGTGAATGTGCGTCCGAAGTTCGGCGGACATCCGCGTTTGAAAATTCTAGGCCCGATTGAAGCACGGCTGAACCGTTTTGATGTTACGATTATCGGGGAAGTCAATGAAGGCGTTTGGCCGAAGACGGCATCTTCCGATCCGTGGATGTCGCGGCCGATGAAAAAAGATTTTGGTTTTCCGCTGCCTGAAAAAGCTATCGGAATTGCCGCGTTGGATTTTTTCCGGCTGCTTTGCGGCGAAACTGTTTATTTAACGCGGGCGGAACGGGTGCAGGGAACGCCGATGGTAAAATCGCGCTGGTGGTTGCGTTTGGAAACCGTTTTGAAGGCTCTCGGGCAAAAGGTAGCGGACAGAGAGCTCAGTCCTTACGGTTATTGGGCAAAACAGTTGGACGAGCCGGAAAAGGTTATCAGTATAAAACCGCCGGCACCGCGTCCGGAGATCAGGCTGCGGCCGAATGCCTTGTCGGCAAGTGCCATTGAGAAGTGGATGCGCGATCCCTATGAGATTTATGCCCGTTATATTTTAAAGCTCAAACGGTTGGAAGAGGTAGAAGAAAAGCTTGATTTTTCTGATTACGGTACAATTGTTCATGCGGTTTTGCAGGAATTTAACAATAAATATCCGGAGCAACTGCCCGAAAATGCCCGAGAGGAATTGCTTAAATTGGGTGAGGCTTATTTTACCGAGAACAAGGTTGTGCAGGAAACCAGAGCTTTTTGGTGGCCGAATTTTGAGAAATCGGTTGATTGGTTTTTGCAGCAGGAAAAAGAATACCGTCCACAGATAGCCAGAGTGCATACCGAAGTGTCAGGCTCTTTGACAATTAAAACCGCAGGACGGGACTTTACGCTGAAAGCGATTGCCGACCGTGTTGATGAGACAAAGGACGGAAAAATCAACATTATTGACTACAAGACCGGAAAGGCGCGCAAGGTTAAAGAGGTATGCAGCGGAAAAGCGCCGCAGCTGCCGATTGAGGGATTAATTGCCGAAGGCGGCGGTTTTACAGGGATTCCGCCCCGAGAAGCGGCAAAGCTGATTTATTGGCAGTTGGGACGGCAGGAAACGGAAATTTCCGAAGACATTAAGCAGGTTTTGCAGGATAATCTGGAAATTCTTCGGGAATACATCAGCTGTTTTGAATTTGAATCTACCGCATATGTATGTCAGCCGAATCCGAAGAATATTCCGGAGTATTCGGATTATGAGCATTTGGCGCGGATTAAAGAATGGTCGGTGAAAGACAATGATGATTGAGCAGGAAAGACATAATCGCGGCCGGCGGGCAACAGAACAACAGCGGCGGGCGGCGAATCCGAAAAAATCGGTATGGGTACAGGCTTCGGCCGGAACAGGAAAAACCAAGGTTCTTTCAGACAGGGTGTTGCGGATTTTGTTGGGCGGCGGCAATCCGGGGCGGATTTTGTGTCTGACCTATACAAAAGCGGCAGCAGTGGAGATGAGCAGCCGCATTTCCGAAAGGCTGAGCAAGTGGGCAGTTATGCCGGAGCCGGAATTGTTGGGGGAATTGGAAGCCTTACTCGGAAAACTGCCGGAAGATCGGGAACGGCTGGAAAAACTGGAAGCTGCGGCGCGGCGGCTGTTTGCCGTTTTGCTGGATACGCCGGGGGGAATGAAAATTCAGACCATTCATGCCTTTTGTCAGGAGATTTTGAAGCGTTTTCCGCTGGAGGCGCATATTTCTCCTTATTTTGAGGTGATGGATGACCGAGCGGCTGCCGAAGCGCTGGCAGATATTCAATCCCGTCTTTTGAAAAAGATTGAAGAAGAACCAAACAGTCCCGCCGGACGGGCATTGAGTTTTCTGACAAGAAAAGTCAGCGAGTTTTCTTTTCCCGAAATTATGAATACGATTGCGGCCAACCGTAATAAGATTTCGCAAATGCTGGCGCGCTATCAGAATATCGGGGCGATTGCGGCTGAGCTATTGCGCAGGCTCGGTTTGCCGGAAAATTGCAGCGAAACGGCGGTTAAGGAAGAATTTGTGACCGGATTTGCGCGGGAAAAAGCATTTATGCTGATGCAGGGCTGGATGTCCGGCGGGGTTAAAGAGAAAGAAAAAGCCCAAAAGCTTGCCGGATTGCTGGAGCGGCCGCTGCAACCGGAAGATTTTGATGACTATGCCGCTTGTTTTTTGAACAAAGACGGCGGACTTCCGGCAAAAGCGGCGACAAAAGCGGTATTGGCGGCGTATCCTGATTTTGAAGAAGTTTTTTATACAGAAGCCCAGAGACTTTGCGATTTAAGGAAAAAACTGGCGGCGGTCAGGCTGGCGGACAGCACAAGAGCGGTTTTGCTTCTGGCGGAAGATTTGATTTCGGCTTATAATCATTTTAAGAAAATCCGTTCCAAAATGGATTATGAGGATCTGATTGTAACGACCAGACAGCTGCTCGAAAACAAAGGCGTTTCACAATGGGTAATGTTTAAGCTGGACGGCGGCATAGACAACATTCTGATTGATGAGGCGCAGGATACTTCTCCTGACCAATGGGCGATTATACGGGCGCTGACCGAGCATTTTTTTGACGATGCCGGAGCCGGGAACGTGTGCAAGACCGTGTTTGCGGTCGGAGATAAAAAACAGTCAATTTACAGTTTTCAGGGAGCGGATCCAAAAGGTTTTGCCGACATGCAGCACTATTTTTCGCAGCTGGCAGGACAAGAGGGGCCTGATGATTTTGACGTGGTTAATCTGGAAGTGTCTTTCCGTTCGACGGCGGCCGTTTTGGAAACGGTAAACCATGTGTTCCGGCAGCTTCCGGGGCGTGACGGCGTGGCGGATGACGGCGAGGATATTACGCATATTCCTTTTCGGGCCGGAGAAGCCGGGCGGGTTGAACTCTGGCCGCTGGTCGAGCCGGAAGAGGGTGAGAACAAGGATGTCTGGCTGCCGTCAATGGAACGCGTGAGTGTGGAAACGACGAGTTCAAAGCTGGCCGGACAAATTGCCGGACGCATTAAGCAGATGGTGGAAAGCGGTCAGGAACTGAAGTCGCAAAAGCGGCCGGTCAGGTATAAGGATTTTATGATTTTAGTGCAACGGCGCAACCGTTTTGTGGAAGAAATGGTGCGGGCCTGCAAAAATGTCGGTGTCAGCATTGCCGGCGTGGACAAGATCAAGCTTTTGGAACAGATTGCGGTACAGGATTTGGTTTCGCTCGGCAAGTTTTTGCTGTTGCCGACAGATGACCTGACTTTGGCCGAGGTTTTGAAATCTCCTTTGTTCGGTCTGGATGACAAAGATTTGGAAAAGCTGTGTTGCGAGCGCGGCAAAGGCGTGAGCCTGTGGAGCCGGTTGAAAGACGACGCGGCTCACGGAGAAGTTTATCGGAGATTGCAACAGCTGAGTTCCCGTGCCGGATTTTTGCGGCCGTTTGAGATTTATGCCGAGGTTTTGAACCGGATGGGAGGCAGGAAGAAGTTTATATCGCGGCTGGGGTATGAAGCCGAAGACGGTCTGGACGAGTTTATGAATTTGACAATTGCCTATGAGCAAGAGCATATTCCGACACTGCAAGGGTTTATTGACTGGATCGGCGGCGGCGAGGTGGAGATTAAGCGCGAGTTGGAGCAAAGCGAAGCCGATGCCGTGCGCATTATGACGGTTCACGGTTCAAAAGGTTTGCAGGCGCCGATTGTGATTTTGCCGGATACGGTGCGGATTGTCAGTGTGAAAAATTCCGGCGGCATGTTGTGGGACGATTTGTTTTATTATCCGTTGTCGTCACAGGATTATGACGATAACTGCATTAAAATAAAAGAAACCGAAAAGCAGAATGCCCTGCGGGAGTACCGGCGGCTTTTGTATGTGGCGTTAACCAGAGCGGAAGATTTGCTGGCAATTTGCGGTTACTATAACAGCGAACGTTCCAAGCCGCATGAGGAATCGTGGTATAAAATCTGTGAAAAATCGCTGAGGGAAATCGGGACGGCTGAGCATGACGATATTATTGCCTATGAATGTCCGCAGGCGTTTGAGCCCAAGCCTAAAAAAATGTCGGAGAAACCGGCTTATCCGGAATGTACGGCGGTCTGGCTTAAGGAAAATCCGGCAGCGGAAAGCGCACTGGCAAAGCCGCTGAGTCCGTCAAGGTTGGAGGAGAATGAGGAAGAGCCGGCGCTGGCATCGCCGATCGGAAGCCATGGTAAAAGCCGGTATCGCCGTGGATTGATTATTCACAAACTTTTGCAGTTTTTGCCGGAGGTTTATGCCAAAGACGGACGCGGCATTATTGATGACTATTTGCAAAAAAATGTGCCGGATTTGCCGTCTGCGGAAAAACAAAGAATTGCCGATGAGGTTGTGCGCCTGTTGGAAAATCCAAAATTCGCGGCGGTTTTTTCTGCCGAGTCAAAAGCAGAGGTTCCGATTATGGGCGAAGTCAACGGCCGGATTATTTCAGGACAGGTTGACCGACTGGTTGTTGAAAAAGACAGGGTGCTGCTGGTGGATTATAAGACCAACCGGCCGGCGGCAAAGTCCGTTGAAGATATTCCGTCGGCTTATCTGAAACAGATGCAGGCTTATAAAGATCTGCTGGTGCGGATTTATCCCGAAAAAGAGATTATTCCGCTGATTCTATGGACGGATACCGCCGATTTGATGCCGTTGGCAGAATAAATTTGAATTTTGTGCGATTCCTCTTTAATATTGAAAAAAGATTTACTATATTAGAAGAAACGTAAAACTATATGAAGAAAGGAAAGTCTAATGCAGTCTATAGTCGACAGTCAGTTTGATGCTGAGGTTTTGAAGTCAAAAGGTTTGGTGCTGGTAGATTTTTGGGCGGAATGGTGCGGTCCCTGCCGTCAGCTCGGTCCGATTTTGGAAGAAGTTTCCAAGTCTATGGGCGATACGGTAAAAATTTGCAAGATGAATGTGGATGAGGCGCCGAACACGGCTGCGCAATACGGAATCCGCAGTATTCCGACCATGTTTTTGTTCAAGGACGGAAAACAGGTTGATACCAAAGTCGGGTTAAATTCGAAAGCCTCTTTGGAAGCCTGGATTTCTTCTCACGCTTAATAAACTCTTTATGAGTTAAGCCTCCTGACAAAGGAGGCTTTTTTTGTTGCAGAAAGGCGGGTTTTATAGTACATTGTTTCTGTAATTTTTATTGTTGAACGGGATGAGAAAATTTTTATTCCCTTGAAGGCGTAGGAGGAAAAGTGAAGATTAAGAATATTTTTTGGGATGTTGACGGCGTGTTGGCAAATTTGAATTTTGCTTATTATAATTTTTTGACCAAGCATCCGAAATATGCACCCAAATATGGAAATATTCAGTGGGAGGATCTTCCGAAGGTTTTGCCGGTCAGTCCGAAATATGGTGCGCTGGAGCTTAAAACTCATCCTGAATTGGGAGCGGAACTTGATTATGACTTTTGTCATTCTCCGGAGTTCTTTTGTCATCGGCCGTTATATCCGAATGTTATTGAGGTTCTGAAAGAATTGAATCAGAAAGGGTACCGCCAGTTTACAATGTCTGCGACATTTGACGTGGAAACAAAGAAGAAATTTCTTAATACGTTGTTGGCTGAAGTTACTGACTTTTTGACAATTGAATGTGTGCAGCACGGGAAATTTATGCATGATACGGCAAAAGAGGATATGTTGCGTGATTGTTATAAAAGATATGGCCTGAAAGCCGAAGAAACGGTTTTGGTCGATGACCGTATTTACAATCAATATGCGGCGATTGACAGCGGTGCTCATCCGGTGCGCATGCGATGCGAATTTACGTCGGATTTGCCGGAAGAACTCAGTTGGATTCCGGAAGTCAGGAATGTGGTTGAATTCAAAGAGTGGTTGTATAAAAATACCACGCAAGAATAATCTTATAATTGATAAAAAAATCTCCGAATTGTAAAGTCGGGGATTTTTTGTATGTTTTTTTACAAAAAATTCTTGCTTTACTTTTTTATTTCTTCCCTCTTCTTTCTATATTCCTCGTTATTTTCTTTTCTTATTTTCGAGGTTCGTTTTCTTCATAGAGTTGGGTTTTCTTTTTTCTTACTTTTGCTTGACCAAAAGTAAGCAAAAGTCAAGCCCAACCTCATTTTCTAAGCTTTCAGCCCAAAGTTAAGGTCACTACGTTCCAAGGCTTAGTACTTAATATTCGCCTCTTTGGGCCAAAAGCTAAGAAATCA
>JAGBHO010000055.1 GCA_017935485.1 Alphaproteobacteria bacterium
CAAGTTTAACTTCAGCGTGCCGCGGCCTAGTTCAATATCATCTAATTCTTGTTCCGTTATCTTCAGCTTTTTACAGAGATACCAAGCACGAAGCTGCCGCTCATGGCGTTCAAAGAACAAGGCGAAGCCAAGCGTTTTATTAAAGTTCCTTAAATGATTACGGGTTGTTGCATGAAAATAATATTTTCCCATTTCTTTTAGCTCCTTGATTTTGTTAAAACAAAACCACCCTAAAACAAGGGTGGCGGAGCTAGAAAACTGTGAAAACGCAGTCACGGCTATTCGTTGCGCAAGCGCACTTATTTGACCGCACTCCGCCGGAGCGGAATTTTGTTTTCAAGATGTTTTCTAGACACCACAGCCCGTCTCCGGACTGCGGGTATTATATTAAATGAATCTGGAGCTTTTGCAAGCGAAAAAATCAATCCAGCTCGGACAGCCTTTGCGCCTGATCTTCCATAACCAGAGCCTCGACAATCTCGTCAAGCGCGTCACCCGAGACAACCTCATCCAGCTTATAAAGTGTCAGGTTAATACGGTGGTCGGTCACGCGTCCCTGCGGGTAATTATAAGTCCGAATCCGTTCGCTGCGATCGCCGCTGCCGATTTGCAGTTTGCGTTTTTCAGAATAAGCGGAATCAATGCTTTCTTTTTGCATATCATACAACTTAGCACGCAGGTGATTCATTGCCTTTTCCTTATTCTTAAACTGTGAGCGGTCATCCTGACACTGAACAACAACGCCGGTCGGAATATGGGTAATACGGACAGCGGACTCCGTCCGGTTAACGTGCTGGCCGCCGGCGCCGGAAGCGCGGTAGACGTCAATTTTCAAATCTGCCGGATTGATATACATATCAACTTCTTCAATTTCCGGCAAGACAGCAACGGTTGCCGCCGACGTATGGACGCGCCCCTGAGATTCCGTTACCGGAACACGCTGAACACGGTGGGCGCCGGATTCAAACTTTAATTTAGCAAAAACGTCTTTGCCTGTGATTTTGGCCGAAGCCTGCTTGTATCCGCCCAGACCGTTTTCATCGGCGTCAAGAATCTCAAACTTCCAGCCCTGTGTTGCCGAATAGCGCTGATACATTTCAAACAGCACGGCAGCAAACAAAGCGGCTTCATCGCCGCCGGTACCGGCACGGACTTCCAAAATTGCGTTTTTCTCGTCATCTTCGTCTTTGGGCAACAAGGCGATTTTGATTTCTTTCTCCAGTTCGGGGAGTTTGTCCTTCAGCTCATAGAACTCGGCTTCGGCCATTTCCCGCATTTCCTTGTCAAGGCCGGAATCTTCCATCATGGCTTTGGCATCGTTCATATTGGCTTCGGCATGGTTATAATTGCGGATTTTTTCAACAACCGGCGCCAGCTGCGAAATTTCCTTGTTCATTTTTACAAGGTCATCAGAATTTAATCCGGGGCTGACAATCAAAGCCTCCAATTCCTCGTAGCGGTTAACCACGTTTGCGAGTTTTTCTGCAAAATTCATATTTTTTGTTCCTAACTAACTTTATTTTCAACCAGACGAACTAGTTCTTCTACAATGTTTTCACTTTTTACCTTATGAGAGGGTCTGCCGTCAACAAAAATCATATTATCGCCGCCTTTGCCGCCGCAAACGCCAAAATCGGCATGTCCGGCTTCTCCGGGGCCGTTAACCACGCAGCCCATGACTGCCAAAGTCAGCGGTTTGGCAATATGCGCCAGACGCTCTTCCAGCGCTTCGACCGTTTTTTGCACGTCATAGCCGCGGCGGGCACAGGTCGGGCAGGAGATGATGCGAATGCCGCGATGGCGCAAATCCAGCGCTTTCAAAATCTCAAATCCGGCTTTGACTTCTTCCGCAACGTCAGCAGTCAGCGAAACCCGCAGCGTGTCGCCGATACCGGACATTAGCAAAGCGCCGATACCCATGGCCGATTTGATGGTTCCCGTCCGCAGGCCGCCGGCTTCGGTCACGCCCAAATGCAGCGGGTAGTCGCAAGCCGCCGCCAGTTTTTTATAAGCGTCAATCATCATCAGCGTATTGGATGATTTGACGCTGATTTTGAATTCGCGAAAATCATTGTCCTCCAGCATTTTAGCCTGTTCAAGAGCACTTTCGACCAAGGCATCGGCACAGGGCTCACCGTATTTTTCCAGCAGGCGTTTGTCCAGCGAGCCGCCGTTGACGCCGATACGAATCGAACAGCCATAATCTTTGGCCGCTTTCACGACCGCTTTAACGCGCTCTGCCCCGCCGATATTTCCAGGGTTAATGCGCAGACAGGCGGCGCCGTTTTCGGCGGCCAGAATGCCCAGACGGTAATCAAAATGGATGTCCGCCACGACCGGAATGTTTACGGCTTTGGTGATTGCTTTCAGGGCGCGCGCCGAATCTTCATCCGGACAGGAACAGCGGGTAATATCGCAGCCTGCGGCTTCCTGCCGCTGAATCTGCTCGATTGTGGCTTTGGCATCCGAGGTCAGCGTGTTGGTCATGGATTGTACCGTAATCGGAGCATCGCCGCCGACAGCGACGTTTCCGACCATAATTTTACGGGATTGGCGGCGGATAATTTGCGGCGTATGGTTAGTCATGTGTTTTGTCCTATTGTTAAAACAAAAGAAAATAGCTTCCCTGCGGCCAGCTATTTTCTTGTTTGTCGGTTTTGTTTTCTAAAGCTGCCGGTTAACTTTTTCCAGCGCTTCTTCCAGATTGATGTTCATTTTGCGGTCTTTGGGCAAAAAGTCTACCGGTTTGCCGTCAATCAAAGTTTCTACCCCGTCAAAGCGGCCGACCGAAACAATCAGCCCTTTGGCTTTCGGCAATGCATAAGAATCGCCGGCGTACAAGACTTTGCTTAAATAGAGCTTGTCTGCCGTTTTGACCTCAATCCAGGTTTCTTTTTTGATTTGGAAAACAATATTCGATTTTCCAGGAGCTGCCGGTTTGGCTTCGGCAACAGGCGCGGCAACGACTTTATTTTCGGCCGGAGCAGCTGCCGTTTCCGCGGTTTTGTTTTCTTTTTCCGGTTCTATCTGCGCCGCCGGTTCAACAAAAGAAGCTTCCATTACGTTGACCTGAACATTGTCTTCAACCGGAGCCGGCTCAATGACCGGCAAGGGTTCTTCCGCCGGCGGTACCACTTCCGAATCTTCGGCATTCATGGCAAAGTCTTCAACCACCAGCGGATATTGCGCTTCATCAACCGGCGTTCCGTCGCTGACGGTTTCTTTTTCAACATCAGATGTGTCAGTCAGCGGCAGGCTTTTGTAGCTGTTATAAAAATACCATGCGGCATAAACGGCAATAATTGCCAGCAGACTGACGGTGAGGTATTTGCGGTTCGGAACGGCTGCTTCGGCCTGCGGTTCCGGCTGATAGCCGCCGTTTTCATTCTCGGCGGTTTCCGGTTCGGATTCCTCTTTATACTTTTGAATAATCAGCGAGCTGTTCAGTCCCAGATAATCGGCATAAGAACGGATAAAGCCGATACCGTAAGGAAACTCGGGAATTTTCTCATAGTCGTTGGCTTCAATGGCCTCAAGATAGGCTTTGCGGATGCACAATGTCTGGGCGACTTCGGGAATTTTCTTCCCTTTGCTCAGGCGCGCCTGTTTCAGGATTCCGCCGATTTTATCATCCTCTTTGTCTGCAACGGCAGGCGCTTCTGTGATTTCTGTGTTTTTTTCAGTCTTTTTTGAATTTTCGGTCACAACTTTATCCCCTTTTTGGTAAATTTAGCTGATTGTTGCACATTTTTTAATAGATTTCAATACCGTGATCATAGGCATAGGAAATTAATTGCGGACGGACGCTTTTTTTGCCCGATTTCAACAAAGTTCGCACATAATCGGAAACTTCGGCCGCGTTCATGCTCCGCACCATGCTTTTGACCCGCCCGAAAGACGAACCGGACATTGAAAGATTGCGGTATCCCAGGCCTATCAGCGCCATGGCTTCAATCGGGTTGCCTGCCATCTCGCCGCAAACCGAGCAATAAACGCCGTATTTATCGGCCTTGGTTACAATGGTTTCCATCATGCTCAGGAAAGGCGCGGAAAGAACGTCATAGCGTTCGGTCAGACGCGGATTGCCGCGATCGCAGGCAAAAACAAACTGCGCCAGATCATTGGTTCCGATAGAAATAAAATCAGCTCTGGGCAGAATCTCGTCCAGCTGGAACACGATGGCCGGCACTTCTATCATCAGCCCGACGTTGACTTTTGCCGGAACCTCATGCCCTTTGCGCTTTTCTTTTTCCAATTCCAGCATCAGGGTTTCTTTGGCTTCTTCAAACTCGCTTAAATTGGAGATCATCGGGAACATCACATTCAACTCTTTGCCGGCGGCCGCCCGCAGAAAAGCCCGCACCTGTTTGCGCAGAATCGCCCGACGGTCCAGCGTAATGCGAATCGAACGCCAGCCGATGGCGGGATTTTCCTCGCCCATATTGCTCCAATAAGGCAAAAGCTTGTCCGACCCCACATCCAGACTGCGGAAGATAACCTTGCGGTCACCGGCCTTGTCCATCAGCTCGCGATAGTAACCGACCTGCCGTTCGACATCCGGCATATTTTCGGAAGCCATAAACGGGATCTCGGTACGGTACAAGCCGATGCCGTCGCAATTGGTGGATTCAATATAGTCCAAGTCAAAAGAAAGGCCGACATTGATATAAAGGCTGATTTTAACGCCGTCCAGCGTTTTTGACGTTTTTTTGCGCAGTTCCGAAAGTTTCTGCTGCAGCTTTTGTTTTTCTAATATCTTGGCTCTGAACTTATCCTGCACCTGCCGTGACGGATTGCGGTAGACATAGCCGTCATTGCCGTCAACAGCCACCAGCTCTCCGTTTTTTATCTCCTCGAAGATGCCTTTTATTTTGGCAACGACGGGAATCCCCAAAGCGCGGGCGACAATGGCAACGTGCATGGTCGGCGTGCCGTCTTCAATAATCAGGCCGCGGATTTTGGTATAGTCATAATCCATCAAGTCCGCCGGCCCCATGGTTTGGGCAACGACGATAATGTCATTGTCCTCAACCTTTTCAACCGTGCCGAAATCACCGCTCAGATAAGACTGCAGGCGGTCAGAAACGTCACGCAGGTCATGGAGGCGCTCTTTGAGGTAAGTATCGGTCGTGGCGGAAAGCCGGTTCCACATGTCTTCATAAGCGCGTTCGACCGCTGCCTCGGCCGTCAAGCCGCCCTGAACATTATTGGCAATTTTTTTGTACCAGCCCTTATCCTGCGCAAACATCCGGTAGGCATCAAGAATCTCAACATGTTCGCCAATGCCGAGCTGGGTTGACGTAAATTTTTTTTCCAGATCTTCATTCATCTGCCGATAGGCAATTTCCAGACGGTGAAGTTCTTTGTCCTTGTCTTCGGCAAAGATTTTGGTTACGGCACGACGGCGGCGGTGCACAACGGCCTTCCCCATGCCGTAGCCTTTGCTCAGGCTCAGGCCTTTGCTTTTTTCTTTATCGATAATGCCGCGTTCTTTTATCAGCATTTTTTTATATTCGGACATTTCTTCGGAAGCAATCATTTCGCTCAAGACCATGGCGATTGTTTCCATAATGTCTATTTCGAGCTGAGAGTATTCATGCATTTCCCGGCTCTGAATCGTCAAAACGCCGATGGACCGGCTCCAGCGAATCAGAGGAACGCCGAGAAAAGATTTATATTCTTCTTCCCCCAGTTCCTGCTTATAAGAAAACTTTGGATGTTTCCAGGCATCGGCAGCCGCAATATGGCGGTTATTCTGGGCGACTTCGCCGACCAGGCCTTCGCCGAAGCGCATGGAAATTTTATGGGAAACGCCGTTATTAAAGCCGCAGGAAGCAAAAAGCTCCAGAGTATAATCATCAACAGCAACATAGCAGGCAGCGGCATCGGCATTCATTTTTTCCGCAATGATTTGTACTATTTTTTCCAGTTTTTCCGAAATGGCATCCTGCCCTTCGGTTACCTGTCTGAGCAACCGCAGGATATCCATGGCCTGATTGACTACCGGTGACTGCATATTTTTCTACCGCCAAACTATTTTATTCTTGCACGTTTAGTTATATTGCCTATATTTCTTTTCATCAAGTGTAATTTTATATCGGAGGATTAAAATAATGGTTAATTTATATGCCCGCGGGCAAAAAGACACACGTCCGTGGGGAACTTGGGAAGTTATTGATGCCGGTGACGGTTACTGCGTAAAAAAAATCTGCGTGACGCCGGGGAACATCCTTTCTTTGCAACTGCACCATCACCGCGCCGAACACTGGATTATTGTCAGCGGCGAGGCTTTAGTGACGCTGGGGGACGACAAGTTTGTAAAAAAAGCAAACGAATCCGTTTATATTCCGGCAGAAACCAAGCACCGGATTCAGAACAATACCCAACAAGACATGACGTTTATTGAAATTCAGACCGGAGAGAATCTGGATGAAAGCGACATTGTCCGTTTTGAAGACTCTTACGGCCGCATATAAACCCGCCGAGAACCGAAAGCCGGCACCCCCGGCGGGTTTCTTTTTATAACATTACCATTTTCCCCAGTGGATGCGGTCTTCATTATAGCGTTCGCCGTTTAACTTCGACTCTTCATCGGGGTAGCCGAGAACCACAATGGAAAAAGGTTTGATGTTTTCCGGCAGTTTGAAATATTCTTTCAGGCCGGCAATCGGTTTGGTCATCGGCGCGGCGCCGCACCAGCAGGCTCCCAGCCCTTCGGCGTGAGCTGCCAGCAACAGGTTTTCCGTAGCGGCAGAGCAGTCAATATCAACATAGCTCCACCCCTCTTTTTCTCGGCTGAAAGCTTTTTGCTCATCGCCGCAGACCAGAATCGCCAAGGGCGCATTTTCAGCAAAAGAAGCAGAACGTTGAATATGGCGCAGTTCCTTCAACTGCTCTTTGTCATCAACAACCAAAAACTCCCAAGGCTGGGTATTGTGCGCGCTCGGGGCATATTGCGCAGCCTTGATAATCTTTTTCACCAAATTTTTTTCAACCGGCTTATCGGCATATTTTCTAATTGAACGGCGGCTCAGCAGCCCTTCCATTAAATCCATTGCTTTTCTCCAATTACGTCAGAACGGGTTAATTTACCTCACGTTTTAAGCTCTCTATCCGCGGCAGAACCGAGTTTTCAATAATAAAAGCGATGGCTTTTTCGGCCATACTGTCGCTGTGGCTTATTGTCTTTGCAATTTCATCCAGTTCCGGTTTCTTGTCAAGTTTTTTCAGCAGCACCTGATACAATCCGGCCACATCGCTCAGAGAATCGATAATCTCCGCAAGATAAGCCGGAATTTTCAAATCCTGCTTTCCGCCCCAAAAACCTTCAACAAAACCCCACTCCAATACGTCAAAACGACGACGGCAGGTTTCTTTCAGACTTTCCAAATCTTTTTTGAACGGCGGAAATCTGACATCATTTTTTTTGACTTTTTCAAAAGCGTCATCCCATGCGCCCATAAAAAACTTAAAAAACAAGTCGGCTTCCTCTTTGGTTTCCAGCCGCGGTTCCTGTCCTTCCGGCCAGAAAGATGAGATAACGTCCGTCGGACGCAGTTCCAAATTCGGGCTGCAGATTGAGCCGACAAAGCGCGCTTTGACAACGTCTGCCGGCGTCGGGCATTTGTAGTGTTCCAGCAGTTTGGCAAATTTATCATCACCAATATAATTATTTGGACTTTTCATTTTTAACTTCTTCATTTATAGTTACTGCAAATTTTATTTTAATTTAATGGAGTTTTTTAAATTGTCCAGGGTTAAATTCGGTTTTATTTTGGCGGCCTGCCTGCTTATCAATGCCTGTTCGCAACTTTCGCCTTATGTTGACCGGCGGCGCAACGTGAACGCCCAGACGGCGGCCGAGCTTTATATCGGGCCGTCAAAACCGGAAGCACCGGCAATTTGTTATAACAAGCTGACATCAACGTTTGAAGAAATTCAAAAACTGGCCGACGCCGAATGTGTGGAGCAGAAAACCGGAACTCATGCCGTTTTGGTTAAAGAAACGCTTTTTACCTGCAAGCTGCTGCTGCCCAACCATTTGTATTTTAAATGTGTGAATTAGGCGCTTGAGTTTTTGAAAAAATCCGTTATAACTATTGCTGATTTTAAGACTAAAAAATGAGGAAACAAAATGGATTTGTCCGTAGAAAACATTATTAACAAAAAATTTGAAGCCGTTTTTGACAGGCTGGGGCTGGATAAGAAATTTGCCGCCGTCAAAAATTCCGACCGTCCGGATCTGAGCGACTTTCAGTGCAACGGCGCTTTGGCTTTGGCCAAGAGCGAACGTAAAAACCCGCGCGAAATTGCCCAGAAGATTGCCGCCGAACTGGAACAGGACAATGATATTGAAAAAATTTCCGTAGACGGGCCGGGGTTTATCAACATTACCCTTAAAAACGAATTTATTGCCCGCAACATGGACGAAGTCGGCGCCGACGACCGTTTCGGCTGTGCCGGCGTGGCTGTTCCGCAGAACATCGTGATTGATTCCGGCGGCCCGAACGTCGCCAAGCTCATGCATATCGGACATTTACGGCCGGCCGTTATCGGCGAATCCATCCGCCGGATTGAAAAATTTGTCGGCAACAAAGTCATCTCCGACGTGCACTTTGGCGACTGGGGAACGCCGATGGGCATGATTATTTCCGAAATCGAGAACCTGCACCCTGACTGGCCTTATTTTGACGACAGTAAGGCAGACGGTTTTCCGGTTGAGCATCCGTACAACGTCAACGAAGTCACCGAGCTTTACAAAAAAGCTTCCGCCCGCTGCAAAGAAGACGAAGCCGCCCGCGAAAAAGCCCGCATTATTACCGCCAAATTTCAGGACGGGCACGCCGGTTACCGTGCTTTATGGAAGCATCTGCGCGATGTTTCGGTTGAAGCGGTCAAAGAGATTTACGGCGATTTAGACGTGAACTTTGACCTCTGGCTCGGCGAAAGCGATGCGCACGAAACCTGCAAAGAGATTATGAAAATTGCCAAAGACAAAGGCATTCTGGAAAAAGACGAAGGTGCGGAAATTATCCGTCTGGAAGAAAGCAACAAGCCCAAACCGCCGGTAATTCTGGAAAAATCGGACGGCGGTTTTACCTATGCCGCAACGGACATTGCCACAATCAAAATGCGTTGCGACGACCTCAAAGCCGACGAAATTATTTATGTGACCGACCTTCGGCAGTCTTTGCATTTCGAGCAAGTTTTCGAAGCTGCAAAAATGCTTGGCATTTGTCCGGACACGAAGCTTGTGCATATCGGGTTCGGTACGGTTAACGGCAAAGACGGCAAGCCGTTTAAAACCCGTGACGGCGGCGTGATGAATCTGGCCGACCTGATTGCAATCTCCAAAGACACCGTCCGGAAATCCGTTCCGGAAAGCGCTCCGGGCTACAGCAAAGAAGACATTGCCAAGCTGGTGGACGACATTACCATCGGCGCCGTCAAGTTTCAGGACATGAAGAACAATATTGCATCCGGTTATGTGTTTGATTTGGAGGATTTTGCAAAATTTGACGGCAAGACCGGCCCGTATATTCAATATGCCATTGCGCGGATTAATTCGATTATCCGCAAGGCGCAGGACAACAGCATTAAAGAAAACAGCATTGTTATTTCCAATGAAGAAGAACGCAATCTGGCTTTGAAAATTGCCCAGTTAAGCGCAACGATCATGCGGGCGCACCATGATAAGGAACCCAGCATTATTGCCGATTACGCTTATACGCTGGCACAAAGTTTCAGCAGTTTTTACAATGCTTCTCCCATTGTCAATGCCGAAACGCCGGCTCTGGCAGGTTCCCGTCTCAAACTGGCGCGGCTGGTCAGAGATATTTTGAAACTTCAGCTCTATCTTTTGGGGATTGCTTCCCCTGAGGCCATGCTGAAAGCACAAGAAGCTGCGGCCTAGAAAATTAAAATTCCCGTTTTTTTTACAAAACGGGAATTTTTTTATTTTTGTTTTTCCGCAAAGGTCAGATAAATATATTTGCTCAAGGGCGACGGCTTGGTTACGGTCACGCTGAAAGCAACGCGGCCGTTTTCTTTAACAAATTTGGCCGGCGGCGGTGTGGTCTGGCTTTGAATCACCCGAGCGTCCTCATCCATAATCTCCAGCTTGACAGTCGGAATTTCGAGCATTTTATCGGTATTGTTAACGATAAACCCTTTGATCTCCATTTTTGTTACATAATCGTCTTCATAAGAACGGCGGCTGACGTTTTTAAACTCCAGCCCCTCACCGAGAATCTTTGATTTGATATGCAATGCGGCATAGGCTTTTTCCATAAAAGGTGCTGTTCTGACAATCTCATAACGGAAATAATACATCAGCAGCACAAAAATCAAAAACAGCAAAAAACTGAAATAACGGCGGTTTGTTTTGCCCAACAGGCCGGTGTTCCGGCAAATGCACCCCCAGACTTTTTCCTGTGCCGGGCGGGCGCTTTCTTTTTGAGCCAGAGCTTCGCTTTGTTCGGAAAGGCGTTTGAAAATATCATCCATGCTGTCAGGCTTGTTTTCCGCTTTTCCGGAGGGTGTGCCGCCTTCGCTTTCCGGCGTATTATTTTCTTCATGCGAGGTTTGGGAAGCTGCATCATCTTCCGGCGTCACGGCTGCCGGTATTTCTTCTTTGCCCGGCACAGCAAAATCTTCCGCCTTCACTTGTTCTGCATTGATTTCTGCCTGCTCTTGTGCATCCGAATCCGGTTTTGCATATTTTATCTCATTCCAATCCGGATCATTTTCCGGCGTTTTTTCATGATTAATTTCATTCCAGTCCGGTGCATCAACAGCAGCTGTTTTTTCTTCCGTCCGATTTGTAAAAGAATCGTCTGCATCTTCCGGTCGGCGCCAAAAAACCTCTCCGCAGCCGGAACACCGCAGCCTGCGGCCGCCTGCCGGCATATCCGCATCTGCTATTTCATATAATTTTCCACAGTTAGGACATTTTATACGCATTATTTTTACCTTTTTCCTTTATATTGCACCTTATTGCACAAAAAGCATTTAATCAAAGAAAAAAAATATTTTATTAAATGATTTATTGCTATATCTTAGAGAAAATATTTTAGTGTCAAGGAGGCAAAAGTTGCAAAAAAACGAACCAAAGAGCAATAATGCAATTATTGTCATGCAGAATGTGGGAATCCGTTACGGTCAGGGGCCGGAGATTTTGAGCGATATCTCCCTGAGCCTGAAGAAAGGGTCTTTCCATTTTCTGACCGGACGCAGCGGCGCCGGCAAAACGTCTTTGCTCAGCATGATGTATCTGGCACAAAAACCCAGCCGCGGCGTGGTACAGGTTTTTGGCCGAAATATCAACTTTACCAACCGCGACAACCTTTCTCTGCTGCGGCGCAAAATCGGTGTGGTGTTTCAGGACTTTCGCCTGCTTGAACATCTTTCGGCCTTTGACAATGTTGCCCTGCCCCTGAGAATTTGCGGAATGAATGAACGCGAGGTCAAAAAAAGGGTGACCGAGCTGTTGCAATGGGTTGAACTTGACCGCAACATGTATGCCAAAACCTCCACTCTTTCCGGCGGAGAAAAGCAGCGTACGGCCATTGCCCGCGCCGTTATCAACCGCCCTGACCTGCTGCTGGCCGATGAACCGACCGGAAACGTGGACAATGACATTGCGCCCAAGCTCATGAAGCTGTTTGTAGAGCTTAACAAGCTTGGGACAACGGTCGTGATTGCAACGCACAGCGAAAAGCTGATTACCGATTTTGCCTTTCCGCGCCTGCATTTGCAAAATCACGGGCTCAAAGTTTATGAACCTTACGATTTTACAGGCATCAACATTGGCAACAAAACCGGAAAAGGAGGAATTTGATGAGCAACAATACTGCGGCTGATTTTATTTCGCGCAAGCAGGAACTGCCTTTGAACAACGACAGTTCCAGCCTGTTTTTGCAGATTATGATTTCTATTTCCGTCTTTATTTTTGCCATTACGCTGGCGGGAGTGCTTTCCATTAATTCCATGCTCAGAAACTGGAATGACAGCATTCTCGGCTCTTTGACCGTTCAGATTATGCCGGTTAACGACAGCGACCGCAGCAAAGTTCAGGCCGATACGGCGGAGAACCTGAACAAGGTGGTACAGTATCTGGAATCGGTTGCCGAAATTGAAAAAGTAACCCCTTTGTCGGACGAACAGCTGCAAAAGCTTATTCAGCCCTGGCTCGGAGACGGCATTGAAATCGGGAGCCTGCCGGTGCCGCGGCTGATTGACGTAAAAATCAAAAAAGGCGCAACACTGGATTTTGGCGTTTTGGCAGAGAATCTGGCTCAGGTTTCGCCGTTGGCTTCAATTGACAACCATAAACTCTGGCTCAACAAACTTATCCGTTTTGCCGACGGTTTGAAAATGCTGGCGCTGAGCATTTTGTTTTTGGTGATTTTGGTGACGTCCGGCGCAATTTTTTACAGCACGCAGACCAGTCTGGGACTGCACCGTTATATTATAGAAATCCTGCATACCATGGGGGCAAAAGATGCGTATATTGCCCAGCAATATGCCCGCCGAACCGGATGGCTGTCGCTTTTGGGCGGTATTATCGGCGTGGTTCTTTCCATTCCGACGATTTTTCTGATCGCTTCTCTGGCCGAACAGATTGAGGGCGGCATTATCAGCGGCGCGCATTTATCCGCAGAATCGTGGGTAATTATCTTGATATTGCCGTTATTTGCCGTTATGATTGCCATGTTTACCGCCTACTATACCGTAAAACGCACATTAGAAAAAATGATATGAGAAAACTTTTTATTATTGCCGTTTTATTTTTACTTTCGGCTTGGTTTGCCGGATTTTTGTGGTTTAATCATCAGATTAATTCCTATGAAAATACTGCCGGCATCAAAACCGATGCCATTATCGCCCTGACCGGCGGACGCAACCGGATCAGCAATGCCGTGGCGCTGCTGAATGACGGGGCGGCAGAAAAGCTGTTTATCTCAGGCGTTTCAAAGCAAACCTCTTTGACTCAGATAGAGCAGCTTAATGATTTGAGAATCCGCCAAAAGCAAAAAGTGCAGACCGGAAGCGAAGCCAAAGACACCATCGGCAATGCCATTGAGGCAGATGAATGGATTAAGAAAAACAATGTCCGTTCCATCCGGCTGGTCACGTCCAATTACCACCTGCCGCGCAGTATTTTGGAATTCCGCCACCGTTCTCCGGAGGTTTCGATTGTTCCGAGCCCGGTCTATTCCGACAAAGTGCAGGCCAAATGGTGGAAGAATCCGGGAAGTTTCCGGCTGATTGCCACGGAATACAACAAATTCCTGTATGTTTATTTTAGCAAAAAATTTTTTACCGGTGAGGACTAAATGCTTTTTATTCGTTCTTTGATTTTTAACATCTGCTGCTACGGGCTGATCTTGTTCGGCGCAGTGATTTCCCTTTTTCTGGCTCCTTTTCCGCAAAAACTGAGCATCAAATTCTGGAACGGCATAATGCAGCCGTTATCCCGCAAACTGCTTAAGATTATCTGCGGTCTTGACATTGAAGTCCGCGGAGAAAAATACGTCAGCCAAAGCGGCGTGATTTATGCCTGCAAGCATCAGTCGGCGATGGAAACTTATTATCTGACGACTATTATCAAAACCGGCGTTTTTATTTTGAAGCGCGAACTGCATTTTATTCCGTTTTTCGGCTGGGCATCGCATTTTTACGGCATGATTCCGGTCAACCGCTCTGCCGGTTCGGCAGCGATGAAAAATATGCTGAAAGAATCTAAAAAACGGGTGGCAAAAGGCCGGCCGATTATGATTTTTCCGGAAGGAACGCGCACCAAACCGGAAACGACGACCCAATACAAACCGGGCGTTGCTTTCCTTTATCAGAATCTCGGCCTGCCGGTGGTGCCGGTTGCACTTAATACCGGACTGTTTTGGGAAAAAGCTTCTTTCATGCGTTATCCGGGCAAGGTCATTATAGAATTTATGCCGCCGATTGCTCCGGGACTGGATAAAAAAGAATTTATGGATACGCTCAAGCAAAAAATTGAAAATAAATGCGAAGAACTCAATCAGGAGGCTTTCAAAAAGTATCCTTATACATTAGACTTGCTTCAAAAGTATAAAAAGGCAAAATAATCTTGGCAGAGAAAGAAGAACATACCCGCCAGCAGGCATCGGTTGAGGACGTTCTGGAGGTTAAGGCGATTTTTGAAGGCCTGAAGCCGGATGAGGCGGCGGTTTCCGAAAACCAACCCAAACGGAAATTTCGTTTTCGGATTTCCAAAGCAGGTATTGCGGCCTTTTTGTTTACCGCTTTGCTGACATTTATCTGGATGTGGGTTCTTTTTTCACGTTCTTATGCCATCGGCCTTATCAAAAATGAAATCGTCAAAATTCAGAATTCTCTTAACGAAGCCGGATGGGATGTGGCTTATAACAATATTTCTTTCTCTCCGGCTTATCCGGGGAATTTGGCGACCGTACAGGATTTTCAGTTTTACAGCCTGTATCAGGGGCGGACTTTCAAGGCGGAAATTCCTAAAATCGAGGTTTCGGCCAATCTTTTTAATCCACACAAAATTACAATCCGCCTGTCTCCCGAGATAAAGGTTTCTTTGCGCCGGAAAAATTATAACCTTGATATTCCGAATCCGTTGATTCTGATGGATCTTGATGAAGAAGACCGGCTTGCGCATTTGATTGTCAGCGCCAAAGAGGTTAATGTCCGGCATACGGCGCAAATCGGCGATGTGCTTTTTTCCGCCGTTCGCAAAACGCCGGCCAACAAGTCCGGTTTGGTACCGGCATGGGGCTGTTCCCTGCTGGTCGGAAGCCTGAGATTTGACAAGAAATATGAAATTGCCTTGTCTGACAAGATTGACATGATTTTTGCCGAAGCCGACGTTATGGGAAAGGTTCACGGCAGTACGTCTTACCGTTCAGCCATATACGAATGGCTGGAAGCCGGCGGCTATATCAATATGAAATACGTTTCGTTAAACTGGAAACCGCTTGCTTTGGTCGGTCGCGGCAGCCTTTATTTTAATGAAAAGCTGGAGCCGAATCTGCATTTGGATACGTCTTCCAAAGGGCTGGCCGAGAGTATGGACAGCATGCTGCAATATCAATGGCTTGACGGCAAGGGCGTGTTTGTCAGTAAAATTCTGCTTGGCAACAAGGCCTTTAAGCTCTCCCCCAAAGACAAATATCTTACGGTCATTGCGCCGATTGATTATAAAGACAGCAAGCTGTTGATTGAAAATATTACCGTTGCCAAGTTTTAGCCTTTGAATTCCATAAATAAAATTTTGGCAAGGCCGTAGATCCGTTCTTCCAAAACTTCATAATTTTCAGGAATTTTGATTTGTTCTTTTTTTTCGATTTCGACCAGACACAAAGCCCCCGGCTCCAACCAGCCGCCGTTTGCAACCGAAGCCAGAGCTTTTTCGCTCAGTCCCTGATTATACGGCGCATCCATAAACAACAGATTGAACTTTTCGACAGAAGTTCCCAGCTTGGCGGCATCAGCGCGCAGCAGCTTTATGCGGGCTTTTTCATCCGGGAACAATGCGGCATTGGCAGCAGCCGTTCTGGTATCGATATCTATCTGGCAGATTTTTTTAACACCGCGGGACAAAGCCTCCAATCCGAAAGCGCCGGTACCGGCAAAAATTTCCAGCAAAGCGTAATCCGGCCAATTTTGGTTCAGGCGCGCATTTAAAATATTAAAAACCGCTTCCCGCGCCCGATCTGCCGTCGGGCGGATTTTGTCTGTCAACGGCGACTTTAATTTTTTGCCGCGATATTTGCCGGCGATGATTCTCATAGTTCAAAATCTTTGCCGAGCTGTTCTTTCAAGACTTTTCCGGGGACTTCCCTGACTTCGCCTTTTTTCATCGATCCGAGCTGGAACGGTCCATAAGAAAGCCGTATCAGGCGGGCAACATCCAGTCCGACTGCCTTCATCACCTTGCGGATTTCACGGTTTTTGCCTTCCGTCAGAGAAACGACCAGCCAGGCGTTTGTGCCGGTTTTATTTTCAATTTCAACTTTGATTGAACCGTATTCCACCCCGTCTACGGTAATGCCGTTTGCCAGAGAAGCCAGTTTTTTTTCATCCAGAAAACCATGGACCTTAACCTTGTATCTTCTGACCCAGCCATTTCCCGGAAGTTCCAAACGGCGCGACAGTTCGCCGTTGTTGGTCAGCAACAGCAACCCTTCAGAGTTCAAATCAAGCCGGCCGACGGAAATAACGCGCGGCATGCCGGCGGGCAGATTGTCAAACACAGTCGGGCGGTTCTGATTGTCCTTATGCGTCGTCACCAAACCGGTTGGTTTGTAATAAAGCCACAGGCGGCTGATTTCCTTAGCCGGAAGTTTTTCGCCGTCAATCAAAATTTTTTCATTTCCTTCAACGTTAAAAGCCGGGCTTTCAATGGTTTCGCCATTTACGGTTACCCTTTTACGGGCAATCAGATCTTCAGCGGCACGGCGGGAACAAACCCCCGAACGGGCAATAAACTTGGCTATTCTTTCAGACATATTTTTCTTTCCTTTTTTAATATTATCCGTATAATACACATAAATTTTGCAAAGGTCAAAGATGAATCACGAATTTTATATGGACAAGGCTCTTGAACTTGCGCGGCAGGCAGCCGCAGCAGACGAGATTCCGGTCGGAGCGTTGATCGTTAATCCCGCGAACGGCGAAATTATTGCCTCTGCCCATAATTTAAGCCAACATTCGCTTGATGCAACGGCTCACGCCGAAATTCTGGCAATTCAGGAAGCCTGCCGCAAACTTAACAGCAACCGTTTGCGCGGACTGGACATGTATGTGACGCTTGAGCCCTGCACCATGTGCGCGGCGGCAATATCTTTTGCCAGAATTGAACATTTGTATATCGGAACCGAAGACCCTAAGGGCGGCGCGGTTCTTAACGGCGTGAAATTTTACCAGCAGCCGACTTGTCATCACCGGCCGATTGTGGAAAGCGGTTTTTTGCAAGACGAGTGCTCTCAAATTCTGAAATCTTTTTTTCAAGCCCGCCGCCTGCACGGCAGGCGCGCGGCTGGTTGTCAGCAACCTACCCCAGAGACCGCGTTGCTCCCGCTGAGGACATGAAAAAATATGTACCTTGAAAAACTTGCAATTTGCGGCGGGTGGAGCATCAATTGTCAGCGCCCTATCCCAGAGACTGCAGTGCTCCGACATTTTTTGTGAATGACATTGTACGTTGAACAGAAAATAAAAAAGCGGGAGTTTTTTCCCGCTTTTTTATTTAGTTCTCTACCATTTCTTCCAAGTCTTCAAAACTATCGTACAACGGATCAGAGAATTCTCCCGATATGGCTTTATCTGTTTCGTCTTCGGCTGGTGTTACCAATCTCAGGTCTATCCGCTTGCCGTAAAAGTTCAGCAGTTTTTTCAGCAAGTTTAACTTCAGCGTGCCGCGGCCTAGTTCAATATCATCTAATTCTTGTTCCGTTATCTTCAGTTTTTTACAGAGATA
>JAGBHO010000056.1 GCA_017935485.1 Alphaproteobacteria bacterium
GCAAGTTTAACTTCAGCGTGCCGCGGCCTAGTTCAATATCATCTAATTCTTGTTCCGTTATCTTCAGTTTTTTACAGAGATACCAAGCACGAAGTTGCCGCTCATGGCGTTCAAAGAACAAGGCGAAGCCAAGCGTTTTATTGAAGTTTCTTAAATGATTACGGGTTGTTGCATGAAAATAATATTTTCCCATTTCTTTTAGCTCCTTAGTTTTGTTAAAACAAAACCACCCTAAACAAGGGTGGCGGAGCTCAAAAACTGTAAGAGAACAGTCGCCATGATTCGTCCGCAAAGCGGCTTATTTTAGGCACTCCGCCTAAAGACGGATTATCTCTTAAGATGTTTTTGAGACACCACAGCCCGTCTCCGGACTGCGGGTGTTATCATAAAGTATTACAAAGATTTTGCAAGAAATAATTTACAAAACAGCTTTAACGGCGCGGCGGGCGGAGAGGACCGCACCGTTCAGACAGCAGGGATAATTTTTTAATGTCCAGTCTCCGGCCAACATCATATTGGCATATTCGGTTCGGCAATTTCGCGGGCGTTTGGCGTTATTTTTTTCATCCTGTGCAATCGTAGCAAACTTATAATCCCTGACCCGATAAGCCGGCAGAAAAAACGGCGTCCGGTTGCGCAAGGCATTAATTTCCAGCCATATCCGGCGGGCAAATTCTTCTTTATTGCCGATTTTGCCCTGAAAATTACTGATTGTAACCGCCAGTGTGTTTTTGTTCACAAAAGCCCAATCGGCCTGCGCATTCACCAATCCCAGCACGCCTTTTTCCCCCGGCAGCCACAAGCGGGTGCTTACATGGTAAAAAACGTTGACAATACGGTTATACTCAAAAACTTCACCGCCGAATATCTTATGATAAGCCCGGGAATCCAGCGCCGAAATAATTTTTTCATCCGAACCGACCGTAATTTCTCCCTGATTAAAAACCAGTTTTTCAATCTTGTCTTTTCCCTCTGCCCGCTTCACCCGCCAGCCGGTTTTCAGTTCATCAACAAACGGCAGAAAAGAGTCCACCAGATCCGGCGTCAGATTGTTGCAGGAATAAAACAAACGGGTTTGGAGCGGCGTATACGGAAACAACGCCGCCGCAATCGTCCACAAGCAGTGCCGGTCAATTTTTTCCGCCGCGGTATTAAACACCGAAAGCAGAATATGGCGGACAAAACGCAGCGGATTGTAACTTAACTTTTGTTCGGCAAAATCATAAAAAGGAATAAGGCAGACATTTTCCCGCCCGCGATAAAAACGCCGGACTTCACGGTTGGCACCGAGAATGCCGTGCGTGGCGTTGTCCAGTTCCATGTCCCATTCTTTGTCATAGCGGCTGAAAGCCCGACCGCCGGCATGCGGCGCGGCTTCATAAACGATTGTTTTTATGTGCGGGGATTTTTGCTTGAGATAATAAGCGCAGGCCAGTCCGGCAACGCCGCCGCCGAGGATATGAACCTTTTGCAGCGCACCATGTCTCATTTTTTGAAATAAGCCCGCAATGCCAGCGACAGTTTTTTGAACTTGCCGAGCGACGGCTTGGGAGAGATGACTTCCCAGCCGCGGTTTTCCATCATATCAAAATAGTGGCGGTAGATGCTTTCTATCATGCGGACATGGCGGCTGATTTTTTTATCCAGCTGCGGAATCAGCTTGTCGGCTTTGGCATAGTTGTCTTTGGCCTGACGTGCCAGCTCCTCGCGGGCAACCACCAGATTTTTATCCACGACGACGCTCATCGGGTCAGTCACCGTTATCTGCGCTTTTTCCAGATATTCTCTGGGGATGTACAGGCGGTTGTTGAGAGCGTCTTCCTTAACATCACGCAAGATATTGGTAATTTGCAGCGCATTGCCGAGAGAGGTGGCAAGGTCATTGATAACCTGCTCATCCTTGCAGCCGAGAATCCTCAGCGTCAGGCTTCCGGGAACACCGGCAACGCCGCGGCAATAGCGGTAAAACTTGTTCAAATCCGGCGCCTGAACCGGATTGGGTACATCCATGCCGATACTGTCAATCAGGTGCAAAAATTCTTCTTTCGGCAGCTTAAAACGCATACAGTTTTTATATATCTTACGGCCGATTTCGGTGGTCGGAACTTTTTTATCAAAGATATTGTCCATTTCTTCACGCCAGGCTTGCAGCAAGTCTATCTTCTCGGCCATCGGAGAATCACCGTCGACAATATCGTCAATATGGCGGCAAAAAGCATAAATCGTATACATGGCGTTGCGCTGCGCCGTCGGCAGAAACCTCATGCTCCAAAAAAAAGAGGTGCCTGACTTTTTTACAATCTGTTTGATGTTGTTCATATAGCAGTCCTTGATATTTTTGTTTTGGTAAACAGGGCGCGGAAAACACCGCCGATTACCGCACGCATCCAATCTATTTTAGACAGTTTGACGTTTTTTTGCAAGACATCCTTCTTGTTTAGCTTTTTTAACATGATATTGGTTAAGGAAAGGATAACGCAAATTTGCATTCTCAGGCGCAGGCTGCGGGTGATGGCCGGCAAAAGCGCCGCGTCTTTGAGCATTTTTTGCAGGCGTGAAATGATTTCGGCAATCAGCTTTTTCAGCTCGGGAGAAGACTTGTCCTGCCGCAGGTCGTCTGTTGAAACCTGATATTTTTGCAGCAGTTCCGCCGGCAGATATATGCGGTTTTGAACAAGCAAATCATATTTAATATCCTGAATGTGGTTGGCAATCTGCAAGACCGTGCACAAAATGCCGGAAGGCATATACGTCGAAAGGTTTTCATCATGAACGGCCAGCATAAAACGCCCGACCGGCGCCGCCGAATAGCGGCAGTATTCCAAAAGCTGCTCCCAGGTCTCATAAGTATGGCCGCGGCTGTCCTGACGAAAAGCCGTCAACAAATCCGTAAAAAGCGACGTATCCAGCAGTTCGTCACAAAAATTCCGGCGCAGTCCGGACAAGAACAAAAGTTCATCCGGCACATCTTTCTGATATCCGAGAAAAATGTCTTCCGCTTCGCTGAGTTTGGCCAATTTCTGGCGGGCGGACAAATCCGGCGCGTCGGCAATGTCATCGCAATAGCGGGCGGCACGGTAATAGGCATTAACCAACGGGCGGAGCGAAGATTTTATCAATAATCCGGCAACCGGAAAGTTCTCGTCTTTTTGTTGTTTGGAACGTTTTTTCATTTTATGGCCTCCAGCCAAGGGATAATATCTACCAGCGCCCGCCGCGTATAAGCTTTTTTGCGGTCCAGCCCTTTGAGCTTGCGGAATTTGCCGTTGGCCGTCATCTCGCCCGAAATGGTTGGGAAAATGCCGAAGTTAATGTTCATCGGCTGATAATCTTCCGAATTGGTGTCATCCGTCAGATGTGCCAGCATGGCGCCGAAAGCCGTGGTTCGCGGCGGCAAAACAGGCTCTTTGCCTTGCAGCCGGCAAGCGGCGAAGTAACCGGCCAAATATCCGGTGCAGGCGTTTTCGATATAGCCTTCGCTGCCGGTAATCTGTCCGGCAAAACGGATATGCGGCAGGGTTTTGAGACACAAAAAGCCATCCAGAAGCTCGGGACTTTTGATAAACGTATTCTTATGAATGCCGCCCAGACGGGCAAACTCAGCATTTTCCAAGCCGGGAATCGTACGGAAAATCCGCTGCTGTTCCCCGTATTTGAGTTTGGTCTGAAAACCGACCATGTTGCGCAGCGTATCCTCTTTGTTATCCTGCCGCAGTTGGACAACGGCATAAGGCTTGGACGCAGCATTCGGATTGGTCAGGCCGACAGGCTTCATCGGGCCGTACAACAGGGTATCTTCCCCGCGCGCCGCCATGACCTCAATCGGCAGGCAGCCCTCGAAAAACGACGCTTTTTCCCATTCATGAAAGCTTACCTGCTCGGCAGTTTTCAACTCTTCGACAAAGCGGTAATACTGTTCTTTGTCCAGCGGGCAGTTGATGTAGTCAAACTTGTCGCCCTTGTCATAGCGCGACTGATACCAGGCTTTGGAAAAATCTATGCTTTCCTTATAAATTACCGGTGCAATGGCATCATAAAAAGACAGCGAGCCGTTGCCGATATGCTTTAAGATATCCGCAATCAGGGAATCGCTTGTCAACGGGCCGGAAGCAACAATGACCTCACCCCAGTCCGCCGGCGGCAGAGCCGTGACTTCTTCATGCACAAATTCTATCAGCGGATGAGACTTTAACTTTTCCGTCACAAGCGCCGAAAAAGCATCACGGTCTACGGCCAAAGCGCCGCCGGCCGGAACTTTTGAAGCGTCGGCGCATTGCATGATCAGAGAGCCGGCCAGACGCATTTCCTGATGCATCAGCCCGACGGCATTATGTTCGCAATCATCCGAGCGCAGCGAATTGGAGCAGACAAGTTCGGCACAGCCGGGTTTTTTGTGCGCCGGAGAATATTTCTGCGGCTTCATCTCATGGAGAATCACTTTTATCCCGCGAGATGCCAGCTGCCAGGCGGCTTCCGAACCGGCAAGTCCGGCGCCGATAATATGTACGGTATTTTTTTCCATCCTCATTTCCTTGTAAGTTTGGTTAAAATACACTCATTTATTCACAAAATCAAATAGATTTCTTAATAAATGTTGCTTATAAATTGATAACCGCTAAAAAAGGGTATAAAGTTTGGTTAGTTAAAGATATTCGGGAACAGGGTTATATGAAACATCTGGCACTTATATTTGCTTTCGCGGGGCTGCTGGCGGCAGAAGCCCGTGCCGACGCGTCTTTTGACCCGATGATGTTCTCCAGCGAAAAAGAAGCCGAAGCCGCCGCTTTTCAGATTAAACCGCCGTCAAAAGACGACGTCAAAGGCGATGCCCTGCAGCAAATCAAGGCCCGCCGCCGGCAGACGCAGCCTTTGCAGACGCCTGTTCCGTCTGTTCAGCCGCAACCCAAGCTAATGGACGAATCCGACCTTGATTTTCCCGACGATGATACAGAGGTTCAGGAAGAAGGCGCCATTGCCCCGAGAATCCAACTGCCGCAGAACAAACCGACAGCGCTTTCCAAAATAAAAGCGCCGGCTCCGCAGAGCGAACTGCAGACTCCGCCCGACACGTCCCAAGGGCTGGTGGACGCCATTGCCGACAAAGACGCCGCCCAAAAGATTGATTTGACGCCGAGCCTGCCCAATGCGGTGGAAAAAACATGGATCGGCAAAATTACCGAAAAAGCAGCGGAAGAGCTTTCAACTTCGGCCGAAAAGAAAAATGACGGCGATGCAAGCCTGAAAGAGCTGATGCAGACTTCGGCCAAGGCTCAGAACAAACGCTCAAACGCTTCTGTTTTTGACATTTCCGGCGTGATGCTCAGAATGTCAAAGGAACAGGTGGAGCGGATTATGCAGAATCGCGGCTTTCAGAAAGTCCATGAAAAATTTGAAATTCCGAACTTTATCCGCTGGCGCAATGAAGAAAAATGCCGCAACAGCGGTGTGGTCGGGTATGAGCGGCTGGCCAACTGCGTGGCCGAGACTGCCAAAAAAGACGGGCACAGGTACACCGATACGCTGAAGTTCAGCAAGTTCGACACCAAAGAGCACATCAGCGTGCATTTTACCAGTAACTTTACCCGCAACAAGGTTTATAAAATCACTTATAAAAGCATGTCGCAGACCATTACCGGCAACAGCGCGAAGGCCATTTATCTCCGCAACATCAAAATTTATGACTTTTGGAAAAAGGTCAATCAAAAATACGGCACGCCCGACAACAAGGATGAGGTTATCTGGGGAATGGGCGGGACAAAGCCCTATTTGCAGGCTTCTTCCGGTTATCTGCTGCTGGAAGACCCGATGCTGCGGGAACTGGACTTTACCAGAATGTCCCGCGAAGACCAGCGTTATATGAACACGGATTTGTACAATTTTTAACCAGAGGAAAAGATGAACAACAATATTAACGATACATTGATTGCCGAACTTATCTGCACCCGAATCAGCCATGACCTGATCGGAAACGTCGGGGCGGTGGCCAATGCCGTGGAACTGCTGGAAGAAGGCGACATGGATTTTCTGGATGACATCAAGTCTATCTTAAAGGTCAGCTCATCCGTTCTTTCGGCGCGGCAAAAGTTTTTTCGCATGGCTTTCGGGCTGGAAAACGCCAATTTGGAAAATATGCCGCTGGTCAGAAAAACAACGGAGGAATATCTGGCAACGCTCGGCAACCGGAATTTTCCGATAGAGTTGCAGATGGCCGTTCAGAATCCGAAATTCTCCCGTCCGGCAATGGTCGGCATTATGGTTTTGGCCGATACAATCATTAAGGGCGGATGGATCAAGGCAGAGGAAAGAAACGGCAAATTATATATCGGTTCTCACAGCGATGCCGAGCCGTCAAAAGAAAAAACGGCCGCACTGAAAAATATCTGCGAGGGTAAGGACTGCGAAGTTTCCGCTCAGTTTGCACCGGCGTTTTACTTAAAGAAAATTTTAAACTTTGCCGGTTATGATTTGGCGTTTATTGAAGACGGCGTATTAGGTTTGGTTATGGGTTAAAGGTGGTATCGTGAAGTGTATTGTTGCTGACGATTCAAAAATTATCCGGATGGTGCTTTCCAAGATTTTTTCAAATCTCGGACTGGACGTTTTGGAAGCCGAAGACGGCGAAGAAGTGCTGGAGCTTTGCCAAAAGGAAGAGCCGGCTCTGATTGTGATGGATTGGCGGCTGCCGATTATTGACGGGATTGATGTGTTATATAAAATCCGCGGCGAATATAAAATCCGCCAGCCCAGAATTATTTTCTGTTCATCCATGATTGAACCGGAAAAAATCCGCGAGGCTCTGGACGGCGGCGCTGACGATTATCTGATGAAGCCGTTTGACGAAGAGATTATTGTCAGTAAACTCAAAATTCTGGGAATGATTAAGGAATAACCATGAACAAAAGCGATTTTGACTATCTGTTGAAAGTTCTTAAGGAAAATGCCGGCTGGGATTTTTCGGAAGAAGAATATTTTATCTTGGATAAAAAAATCACCAATTTTGTTCGGGAAAAAGGGTATGCCGCGGTCGAAGAACTGATTGACGAGGTTCGTCTCGGGCAGAAATCCTTTATCAGCCAGCTGATCGAATCGCTCACGCTGCTCGGCACCGGTTTTTATCGGGATTACAGCGTGTTCCGGCAGTTTGAGGACAATATCCTGCCTTATTTGCGGGAATATAACCGTGGCGTGAAAAAGCTCAGGGTTTGGAGTGCCGGATGCTCAACAGGTCAGGAAACATACTCTATTGCCATTTCGATTAAAAACAAGCTGTTGAATGTGTCGGACTGGGATATTGACATTATCGGCACGGATATTTCGGAACAGGCCGTTATCAAGGCTCAAAACGGCAGTTATAACCAGTTTGAGATTCAGATGGGAATGAATGCCCGCAAGATTATTGACAATTTTCATTATGAAAAAGACAGCTGGCTGGTAAATGACGACATTGCATCTATGGTCAGCTTTAAGAAAAACAACCTGCTTGACGATTTTTCATTATCCAAAAAATTTGACGTGATTTTCTGCCGTTATGTCCTGTCCATGTTTACCAAAGAACACCAGAAAAAAATTGTCCGGAATATGTTTAACGTTCAAACATCCAACGGTTTGTTTTATGTCGGCAAAAAAGAATAAATTGAGGGGATTGAAGAATTTTATTCAAAAGTTCCGGGATTTGACGGACTTTATCAGGCCAGAAGCGTTGATAAGGTGCAAAAGCTGAATGCGCCGGACAAAGAAATTGCCGATACGGTGAAAAAGCCGGAAATGCCAAGTTTTGTCCGTCCGGAAAAACTAATCAAACGTCCGACGATTTCATCTTTGCTGAGAAAATAAGTACATTATCATTTTCTAATGGTACAAAAAAGCGGTATCGCCTTTCATTAATTATTTACTTTTTCCATCTATATGTTATAATAGTCTTATCTGTATCTTTTTGGGAGAACTATTATGACATATTATGCGCACAAACCCGTTGCCGTTCTGACATACTGCTTTATGACATCCGTTGCTTTTTCTTTTCCCGCGCAGGCAAAAACCACTTTTCTTCCTGATTATATGGAAGAATCATGGGAATTTGAAGGCTGTGCCGGCGGCGGCGAAGACTATTGTTTATGTCAACGTTCGACCAATCCCAAATATCACCTTTCTCTTGACAACCCGCAATGCCCAAGGCCTAAAATTTTTGACAAGACCTGTCCGCACAGCAATGACTGGATTACCGAATGTTATTGTCCCACAAGTTATAATCAAACCTGTACATATCCATACCGAGGCGTCGGTTTAATTTGCGACGGAAAATATGAAGAATGTTGCGACACCCGTTGTCCTTCCGGCTCTCAAAGCAGCAGCTGCTCTTACCCTTACGTTACAGATGATACAACTTCTACCGGTTGCGGCGAAACCTGCTATATTTGCCGTTACGGCAACGACTGCAACACCGGCTGTTCTGCCGGAGAAGAAGCTTCCTACAGCGGCGGGTATAATGACTTTAACGGTCAGGCCTGTGTATCTTGCTCAACGCCTCCGCCGCCGGAACCGGAATGTACCCCTTACGGCGACGAAAGCGGATGTAATTGTTACTCTTGTTCTGACGGTTGCGGCGGAACAAGACAATGTTGCAGTTCATGTTACACTCCCTCTCCCGATCCTGAACCTGAACCAGCACCTGATCCAACACCCACACCTGAGCCTGAACCGAAAGAACCGAGTTGTACCGATACCTGCTCAAGCAAAGGATATAAGTCATCTCAGCCCAGCGGACAGTCTTGTTCGACCACAACGGTTTGCGGAAGCACCTGCTTCTATAACTGCAAATCAAACTGCACGGACACCTGCTCAAGCAGAGGATACTCGTCATCCCAGCCGAGCGGACAGTCTTGTTCGACCACAACGGTTTGCGGAAGCACCTGCTTCTATAACTGCAAAGCGAACAAACCGGAAATAGACTGTTCGTGGTGTAGACAGACTTATCAGGATTTTAAATGTATAAACGGCTGTATTTCAGCTTGTGAAGCCGGTCGGTCATTTAGCGGAAAAATCGGTGGCTTAACTTGTGCCATAAGATAACAAAAAAGCGCTATATGTTATAGCGCTTTTTTTATTTTTCTTCACTAGAAATTTGCTATTCTGGCCAGAGCTTCTTCAACCTTGCTCTTGTTTTCCAGCGCTTCGGCCTGGCGGCGTTTTTCTTCTTCAACGACTGCAGCCGGCGCTCTTTCGACAAAGCCCGGATTTTGCAATTTCCGCGCGTAGCCTTCCAAGTCTTTATTCAGCTTATCAAGCTCTTTTTTCAGGCGTTCTTTTTCTGCCGTAAAGTCAACAACTCCTTTCAGCGGAAGCAGGATTGTCGCTTCTTTGAAAACGCTCTGAACCATATCTTTGCTGACTTCTGTACCTTTGGCAAAGCATTCCAGCTTTTCCAATCGGGCAAGGGAGCTGATAATATTGTTAAAGTTTTGCAGATTTGCGCAAGACGCGGCATTGGCATCTTTCAGGTATATCGTCAACTTGGCGGCGGCCGGCAGGTTCATCTCAGCACGCAGTGAACGGACAGCCGAAATTAAGTCAATTGCCCAGTCTATTTCCGCCATTGCCGCAGTATCAATTTTTTCCGGCAACGGCCAAGCGGCATGAATCAATTTGGCTTCGCGCTTGTCTGCCGTATTGTTCCACAGTTCCGTTGTAATAAACGGCATAAACGGGTGCAAAATAACCAAGATTCTATCCAACACCCAAGCAAAAGTATTGCGGGTTTCTGCTTTTTCCGGCTCGCTTTCACCATAGAAAATCGGCTTAATCATTTCAATATACCAGTCGCAGAAAGCGCCCCAGACAAACTGATAGACGGCATTGGCGGCATCGGAGAAACGGAAGCTGTTAAGATTTTCCGTAACCTCTTTTGAGGCCTCTTTGGCTTTAGCGACAATCCATTTATTAACCGCATGCTTAACGCTGTTTTCATCAAATGCCGTACGGTTTTCAAAACAATGGTTCATTTCGCCGAAACGGGCGGCGTTCCATAATTTGGTGGCAAAGTTGCGATAACCGGCAATGCGGCTTTCGCTCATATTGATATCGCGTCCCTGCGTTTCCATTGCCGCCATGAAAAAGCGCAAAGCGTCGGCGCCGTATTTTTCAATGGTATCCATCGGGTCAACGGTGTTGCCTTTGGATTTGGACATTTTCTGGCCTTTTTCATCACGTACCAAGCCATGGATATAGCATTTTTTGAACGGAACTTTCTTCATCATATACATACTCATCATCATCATTCTGGCAACCCAGAAGAAGATAATGTCAAACCCCGTTACCAAAACCGAAGTCGGGTAGAAAGTATCCAGATATTCGGTTTTGTCCGGCCAGCCCAAGGTTGAAAAAGCCCATAATCCGGAAGAAAACCAGGTGTCAAGCACGTCTGTTTCGCGAGTCAGCTCAACGCTTTTGCCATAGTGTTTATCTGCAGCGTCCTGAGCTTCGGCTTCATTTTCCTCACAGAAAATCTCACCGTCCGGGCCGTACCAGATCGGCATTTGGTGTCCCCACCACAACTGGCGGGAAATGCACCAGGGCTGGATGTTGCGCATCCATTCAAAATATGTTTTTTCATAAGATTTCGGCACAAATTCCATTTCGCCGTTTTCAACAACGCGAATCGCTTCTTTGGCCAAGGTCGGTGCATCAACAAACCACTGGTCGGTCATCAGCGGCTCAATAACAACGCCGGAGCGGTCGCCGTAAGGAATAACCATAGGGTGGTCTTCAATTTTTTCCATAAGTCCGAGTTCTTCGAGCTTTTCAATCGTCTTTTTGCGCGCCGTCTGGGTATCCATTCCGGGGAAAGGCGTATTTTCGTTCAAAGTCGCGTCTTCGTTCAGAATATTAATCATCGGCAGATTATGGCGTTTGCCGACTTCAAAGTCGTTAAAGTCGTGCGCCGGCGTAATCTTAACCGCGCCGGTACCTTTTTCCGGATCGGCATGTTCATCGCCCACAATCGGAATCGGACGGTTGACAATCGGCAGAATCGCATTTTTGCCGATCAGGTGTTTGAGTTTTTCATTTTCTTTGCTGACCGCAACGGCAGTATCTCCGAACATGGTTTCAGGACGGGTGGTGGCAATATGGATAAACTCTCCCTCTGCGCCTTCAATCGGATATTTGTAGTAATACATTTTGCCGACGGTTTCTTTTTGGACAACTTCCAAATCCGAAACGGCCGTCATAAATTTGGAATCCCAGTTAACCAGTTTTTTGGCTTTATAAATCAGTCCGTCTTTATACAGGTTGACAAAGATTTTGCGAACAGCGCGGCTCAGGCCTTCGTCCATGGTAAAACGCTCGCGGCTCCAATCGCAGGAAGCACCGAGACGGCGCAGCTGCTTGCAGATTGTGCCGCCGGACTGTTCACGCCATTTCCAGACGGTTTCAATAAACTTGTCACGTCCGAGGTCATGACGGGTAATGCCCTCTTTGGCCAGATTGCGTTCGACAACCATTTGGGTTGCAATACCGGCATGATCTGTTCCCGGCTGCCACAAAACTTTTTTGCCCAGCATGCGGTTATAACGAATCAGAATATCCTGCAGTGTGTCGTCCAGCGCATGTCCCATATGCAAAACACCGGTAACGTTCGGCGGCGGGATAACAACGGCAAAAGCGTCCTTGTTGCTGCGCATATCGGGTTTGAAATCTCCCCCGTTTTCCCAATCGGCATAAATTTTTTCTTCAAAATCTTTTGGATTATAAGTTTTTTCCAACATTATTACTTTCCCTAAATTTCTTTATTCCATGACATAAAAAAGCGACAAATGCCCTCAAAAATCAATTTGGGGGCAAAAAGGACGGAGGTCGGCGCCAATGGCTCAGCTTCGGCCAACCTTTACCATCACTCGTTCAATTTCTTTTTTTACCACGCCTTCGACAACGGCCGGCAGGTTGGCATCCAACCAGACTTTGGTCTGACGGGCAACTTCTTTTGAAACCAGATCATACAAATCAATATTGCTTTTTGCACCGGAAACCCAATCGGCGACCAAACCTTGCAGCGTGACTTTCAGCATATCTTCCAAAGTTTGGGAAGCGTTGCCCAATCTGATATTGTCCGACACCGGCGCAATTCCGAGAGACGGGCGGACAGCCTCGGGAGCCGGCGTTTCTTCTTTAGCAAAAAGTTTGGCAAAATTATTGATAATATTTGCAGAAACATCGGCAACATCTTCATCAACAGCCGGTACGTTTTCAATAGCCGGCTCCTTCGCAGGTTCAGCCACAAACGCCTCAGGTGCCGGAGCGGGAGCCGCCATTTGCGGTTCGGGCGCTGAAACGACAGGCATTTCCGCAGGTGCAACTATCGGAGCAGGTTCAATATTATCTTCCCCAACCGGCTCTGTTTTGCTTTCCGCAGGTTCCGGCCAAGACATTTCCGCAATGGCATTTTCCGGCACGGTAAAGGCCGGCTCCGCCTGCGGATGATATTCCGAATCGGCAGTTGCAGATATATCTTCAGTATTTTCCGTCCGTGCGGCTTCTTCCGTCGGAGCAGGAAATTCGGGAAGATCCGTATTTTCAGAAGCCGGATCTTCATAATACGGTTCGGATTCTACATCTATGACCGCATTGTTTTGTTCTTCTTCGTTAATTTCTGCCTGAGCATTTTGTTCAATTAATTGGTCAAAACCAACCTCCGGTTCTTCTGTTCCGTCAATTTCCGGTTCCGGCAGGTCATCGCCTTTATCATCAACGATTTCAGGCGTCAAATCTACGCCGGCGAGCTCATCCGCCAAATTGATTTCTTCGGCGACAGGCGTTACGGCCGGCAGAGCATCCGCCTGTGCAGGCTCAACGGCCATATCGGGCGAAAGTTCCAAAATATCACTGTCTTCAAGCTTGAGTTCGCTCAGATCAAGATCCGATTTTTCAATATCCAGAGAATCCGTCAAGACAGGTTCAGCCGGAACAACTTTTTCTTCTCCGGCAGAATGCGGTTCCGGCGGAGTAAAGCCGGAAGCTGAAGATGCTGCGGGGTTTTCGCCTTCAACCAAAATATTTTTGATTGAGGACAAGATTTCATTCATTGACATTTCGTCTTGTTGTTCGGCCATTTCTCTCACCAATTCCGTGTTCTTAATAAAAATACAAGCCTTGCGGGCTGACACTCAATATTTAACTTATTTTAACATATTATATTAGATTCCAACTGTAAATATGTTTTATTGTTTTTTTTGAATATCAGCGCAACAAGGCATTTTTTTAGTCATCGACAGATATAGAAAGCCATTTGTCCCGCGTTTCTTTGTAGAACTTTTTGGCATCATAATATTCAACATCGAGATTCAGGTTGCGAGCCGTCAATTTGCCCATGGCCTGCAGCAAAGACATGGCCGAAACATAATAGTTGCGGCGGGCTTTCACCTGTTCAACGTTAGAATTTAACAACTCCTGATAAGCGTCCAACACGTCAAGAATCGTGCGGTTGCCGAGAGCTTCTTCTTTCTGGACGCCGTCCAAGGCAATCTCATTGGCCTTAATCTGATCTTTGATAGACGACAACATGGCTTTGTTGGCCAGCATATATTCCCAGGCACTGGTTACGCTTTCCGTCACGCTGCGCTCAGCCTCGGCAACCTGTTCACGAGCCTGCCATTTTTGATATTTGCTTTGACGGATTTTGGCTCGGGTTTCACCGGAGCTGTACAAAGGAACGGTCATATTGACGCTCCACTCCAGATTGTCGACTTCGCTGTCATTGGGCAAAATGTCGATATCGCCTTTGGTTTTGGAGGCTTCGCCGTCCAAAGTAATGCTCGGCAGCAAGGCGCCGGTCTGGGTTTTGACGTCATATTCTTTTGCTTCCAGATAATTTTTGGCTTGCAAAATAGAATAGTTGTGAACTTTGGCATATTCCAAAGCTTCTTCAAAACTTGCAGGCAAAAACTTGTCCAGACTTTCCGGCGCTTTCAAATCCTCGGGACGAACACCGATAATACGGGCATAATTAGCGCGGGAAGCCTGCAACGTTCCCTCTGAACTAATGCGGTCGGCTTTGGCCTGCGAATGGCGGGCACGGGCCTGAGAAACGTCCGTACGGGTGACCTCGCCGACTTTGAAACGCTGAATTGTTTCATCAAGGCGTTTTTTCAGAAGTTTTTCATTGTTTTTTTGCAAATCCACGATTGCGGTATCGCGCAAAACATCAAGATAAGCAGTTGAGGCATCAAGAAACACCGTTTGTTCAACATTAAAAAGGTTATCCTGCTGAGAACGCACGATTTTATCAGCCGACTTGACCGAGTTTACGGTTTGAAGGCCGCTGAACAACGGCTGCGAGACTTTGGCCGCAATTACTTTTTGTTTGGTACGGCTGGCATCTCCCGGCTGGTTGCTGTCGACATCGGCATCAGCGTAACTGCCCTGAAGATAAATGTTCGGACGGTAGCCGGATTTGGCAATTGCAACATTTTCATCTACAGAGCGAAGATATGCCCGCTGCGCCTGCAAAGTCGGATTGCTGCGATAAGCATCGCTCAAGGCCTCAAAAATATCCTGAGCGCAAGCAACGCCCGGAATTGCAGCCGCCATCAGAAGGCTGCACAAAAATGTTTTTTTCATGAATTTTACCTCTTATACATCTATATTCTTAGCGGGATTATATTCAAAAAACAATATTTTGCAACTTTATTTTCACGACAAAATGATTAAATGTGTACTATTGTGGATGTATAATTTCATGATTATATCTTTCATTAACCATATTTCAAACAATTGCAAATATGGTTATGGGCAGGAAATGTTATCAATGACCCAGAGGAGAGTAATTTTGAGCAAAAAAGATACGACAATCATTAATGAAATCGACAAAGCGCGGTTAAAGCTTTCGATTGAACATTATATTAAGTATTTTATCGGCAAACGGACTTGCGAAATCAACAAAGAAGAAGCTTTGCTGGCAATTTCTCTGGCCGTACGCGAATTTGCCATGGACAAGATGTATGAAACCATTGCCCGTTACAACAAAGCAAATTCAAAAAGGATTTATTATCTCTCCGTCGAATATCTTATCGGCCGTTCTTTAGAGAACAATCTGCATAACCTCGGCCTTTTCAATATTATGAAAAATATTAAAATCGACGGTTTTCCAGATATTTCAATCGCCGAAATTTTTGACACGGAGTATGATCCGGCACTCGGAAACGGCGGTCTCGGCCGGTTAGCGGCATGCTATCTTGACTCTATGGCTTCGCTCGGCATTCCGGGGTTCGGTTACGGCATTGACTATAATTTCGGCCTGTTTAAACAAAAATTTGAAAACGGGTATCAGATTGAACAGGCCGACAGCTGGGCGGCTGAATTTTCGCCATGGCAGTTCGCCCGTCCGGACAGAACCGTCAAAATTCCGCTTTACGGCGAGGTTGAGACCTTCCGCGACCCGTCCGGCAAAGAAAACTATATCTGGATGAATACCAACACCCTGTACGGCGTACCCTATGATTTTCCGATTGTCGGGTATAACGGAAAATCCGTCAACTATCTGCGTCTCTTTTCAGCCAAGACCGATGACGAACTTGACATCAATATTTTTAATGAGGGCGGCTATATTGAAGCCGTTAAAGAAAAAATCGAGACTGAGACGATTTCCAAAGTGCTTTATCCGTCTGATGCCGTCGAATCCGGCAAGGAACTACGTCTTAAACAACAGTATTTCTTTGTGTCCTGCGCCATGCAGGATATTGTCCGCCGTTTTTTGGAAAAGAGCAACGACTTTAAGCAAATGCCCGATCAGGTTTGCGTTCAGTTGAACGATACGCACCCGGCTCTGGCTATTGCCGAACTGATGCGGTTGTTGGTTGACGTTCACGGACAGGAATGGGACGATGCATGGAATATTGTTACCAGAATCTTTGCCTATACCAATCACACCTTGTTGCCGGAAGCTCTGGAAACCTGGCCGGCACGGTATTTCAAACGCCTGTTGCCGCGGCACTTGCAGATTATTTATGAAATCAACCGCCGCTTTATGAATTTTGCCCGCGAGAAATTCGGCGACGATCCGTACAAGCTTGGCCGTGTGTCAATTGTTTCCGGCGACGGCGACAATCAGATTATCCGTATGGCCAACTTGTCCATTGTCGGCTCTTTCTCGGTCAACGGCGTGGCCAAACTGCACTCCGAACTGGTCAAGACCAAGCTGGTGCCGGAATTTTACGAACTCTGGCCGGAGAAATTTACCAACGTAACCAACGGCATTACGCCACGCCGCTGGCTGTTGCATGCCAATACGGCTCTGGCTGACTTAATCAGCTCGAAGATCGGCGAAGACTGGATTACCAATCTTGACCTGCTTGAAGGGGTTCAGGATTTTGTTAAAGACAAGAAGTTTGTGCAGGAGTTTATCAATGTAAAAATGGCCAACAAAGAAAAACTGGCCAAGATTATCTTCAAAACCTGCGGCGTGATTGTTGACCCGAACAGCATGTTTATTGTTCATGCCAAACGCATTCATGAATACAAACGCCAACTGATGACCATTTTGCAGGTTATCGGCGATTATCTGGCCATTATTAAAGACAACTTCCGCCCGACCGTCAAAAAGACTTATATCTTTGCCGGAAAGGCAGCTCCGTCTTATAATTTTGCCAAGCTGATCATCAAGCTCATTAACAACGTGGCCGATGTGGTTAACAATGATCCGCGGGTTAACGACATGATTAAAGTCGTGTTTATGCCGGATTATAAAGTTTCGCTTGCCGAAGTTTTGATACCTGCCGCCAATGTCAGCGTTCAATCTTCCACCGCCGGTTTTGAAGCCAGCGGTACCGGCAATATGAAATTTGCCCTGAACGGCGCCCTGACCGTCGGAACTTATGACGGCGCGAATATTGAAATCCGTGAAGCCGTCGGAGAAGACAATTTCTATCTCTTCGGCCTGCGGGAGGAACAGATTCAGGAAATGCGCCAGAACAATTCTTACAATCCGGCGGAATATGCGGAAAAATCTCCTTACATCAAGCGGATTATGAATGCCCTGAACTCCAACATATTCTGCGAAAAAGACTATGTCTTGCTGTTCAAGGTCATTTATGAAGAGCTGATGAACCGCGACTACTACTTTGTTTTGGCCGATTTGGAGGATTTTGCAAAATCCGTACACCAAATGGAAAAAGATTTTCAAAATAAAGAAGCCTGGGCGAAAAAAGCCATTCTCAACGTTGCCCGCATCGGCAAATTCTCCAGCGACCGTGCGGTTATGGATTATGCCAACCATATCTGGCATATCAAACCGGTTGCCTAAAAGCTTTTTGCTCAACCAGCCCCGTACTTTTTTGAAGTACGGGGTTTTTTATTATATTAAGCAAGGCTGATATTATTTATCTCCAATCATTTGTATTTGCTCAAATAAATCTGAAAAATACCAAAAAAACGCATTATTTTAGCTAAAATTAATATATAATATTGTGTTTTATCCCTTTGATTTTACTAAAATTATACAAAATAACCCACTATCTTCTCAGCTGTTATTGACAACTGCGTCGTTTTGTGGTACAGTAATTTCTGATAACACTCCTCCCAGGTGTTTTGCTCCGGCTCCCTGTTTTCATCGGCTTGGGAGCCGGAGTCAGGAGGCCGACAGCCGTCGATTGTCATCTCACTGTCTCAGAGGCCGCGATGCTCCGACAGGAAGTATGACGGAGACCGTGCTTTGAAGTAGGGTACGACTGGCGGGTGAGGCGTCAGTTTGTACAGTGCCTCAGAGGCCGCGGCCGAACGTCGGCTGCGTTCAGTTTGTACAGTGCCTCGTGACCCGCGATGCTATGGTGAGGATGCGATAAAAAACGTGCTTTGAAAAGAATTTTCGGGGAGGAAGCCAATGACAAACAACATAATGCTACACATGAAACTAGACTCTGCGGTCGCTGCTGCCGCTTTATTGGCTTTTCTCCCCGCCTCCGCTTTTATGATTGTATCGCCGGCTCGGGCGGGCGTCTGCTTTCTGCCGGACTGTCCTGAATACGCCCTCACATATGACAATGTCAATTCCGACACCAAATGGTGTGAGGACAACGGCTATCATTTCAGTTGTCCTGACGGCACGGCGGCTGACTATTCCCAGACTTGTTCCCGTGATGAGACTTATACGAAATGTTCTGAAGAGCAGTGGTGCAAAAACAAAGGTTATGACAAGACTTTTGATTATTGCCAAAGTCAGGGGCCGACCTGGTATCCTGACGAAGACAAGAAATGTCCGAACGGGCAGGAGCTTTACAAAGAATGCAAAGAAGATACCGGACGGGCTTGTGAAGAAGATGACAAATTTATGACCTGCACAGTCGGGCGGCCGAGTAAGAATGATTCTGAGATTTGTGAGTGGAACAATAATTATTCCGAATGCTGTACCGATACACCGTCGTTGAATTGTCCGGCGGATTCCAAAGTTGAGGGCTGCGAGGACGGCGAGGTTGTCGGGAAAGACAGCTGCGGCTATGAATGTCACCAGTGTTGTGTACAGAGCTGTCCGGCGGGTTATGACTATACCGACGAACAGACTTCCGGCGGCGAAAGCGGATATATCAAAGACGGTGAAGATTACTGCAATCACTGCACAAAAGGAAAACTTTATAAGAGAAAAGAAAATCCGTGTACCGGCTATGACGTCTGTTCGGCTTACGGCGGTGTGGACAACGGCGATTATTGTTATAGCGGCAGTTTGAAGAAATATTCAAAATGCCTGACGGAGTGCCGGCCGGGGCTGATTGAATGGTGCGATACACCGGTCACCGACTGCGCTACGCTCGGATACAACAGCGACAAGAGTGCCTGTGACGGACAATTGACGGCTGTTTGTCCTTTTAATACGGAAAAGGCTTTCTGCGAAAACCCGTGTACTTATACCGTTACAGCCGCGACTTGTTCGGCACAGTGCAAATATACTTCCGGCTCTTCTTGTGTCAGAAACGGTACAACCTACTATTCCGGATGCGGAAGCAGTAAGTGCTCCAACGGGCAAAAATGCGAGAACGGAACTTGTGTAACGTCTGTACCGAAGAGTGGCTGGTGCTGTGATGAGACAGGAAGCTGTGGCGACTATTCATATTGCAAGAGTAACTATTATTACCCTGATTGTAGTGATATGAGAAGTAGTTGTCAAGCTTCAGGCGGTACCCTGTACTCCCATGGTTGCGGCATCTACGGCATCTACTACGCGCGAAATTACGATTGTGACTAGTCGTTTTCGGTGCATTCCCTCTCTTTGATAAGAGAGGGTTAGGGAGAGTTAGATAGGAGGGAAAGCCCTGAAAGGAAAAAAGGAGAAGAAAAAAGCAACGTCATTCTGAACGCAGTGAAGAATCCAGATCGAAGAATAAGGCTAATTTGTTTGACTGGATCCTTCGCTCCGCTCAGGATGACGGAGAAAGAAGAGCTCAGGGTGATGGAGAGAGAAAAAAGGGGATGACGAAGAAAAAGTAATAACAGAAGAGCAAGCAAAGTTAAAAAATAAAGGAGTAAGTAAAATGAAAACGGGATTGTTATTGAGTGCGGCGGAGGTTGTGGTCGGTGTGGCTGTCGGCGGAATGGTCGTCGGGGCAGCGGACGCGTGGGCGGCGTGTATACCGACGAATGACTGTGCCGCGCTTGGTTACAAATACTCCGCGGCGGACTGCGGCGGTGAGGGTCTTGCCTGCCCGTTTGACACAACCCGCTATAACTGCGCTAATCCCTGTACTTATACCACCACAAAATCAACCTGTGATTCTCAATGTAAAAATACTTCCGGCTCTTCTTGTGTCAGAAACGGTACAACCTACTATTCCGGATGCGGAAGCAGTAAGTGCTCCAACGGGCAGACGTGTAATAACGGAACTTGTCGTAGTCCTGCGCCAACGAGCGGGTTGTGCTGTGATGATACAGGAAGCTATTGTGGCAACTATTCATATTGCAAGAGTAACTATAGTTATCCTGATTGTAGTGATATGATAAGTAGTTGTTCATCCTCAGGCGGTACCCCGGTCTTCCAGTATTGCTACAACGGCGGCAACTACGGCTACGACTTCTACGCGACATTCGCTTGCCAGTAGTTGTCGTCTCGGCTTTTATTAGCAATGGAAAGACAGAATTGTCATTCTGAACGCAGTGAAGAATCCAGTTTTATAATAAAGCTGATTTATCTGACTGGATCCTTCGCTTCACTCAGGATGACGGAAAAAGAAGAGGATGACAATAAAAAAAGAGCTCAGAGTGACAATAAGAAAAGGGCTCAGGGTGATGGAGAGAGAAAAAAGGGGATGACGAAGAAAAAGTAATAACAGAAGAGCAAGCAAGGTTAAAAACAGAGGAGTAAGTAAAATGAAAACGGGATTGTTGTTGAGTGCAGCGAGAGTTGCGGTCGGTGTGGCTGTCGGTGGAATGGTTGTCGGGGCGGCGGATGTGCGGGCGGCGTGCACGACTACGCCGAACTGTGAAAGCATGGGCTATAAATATTGCGCCTCAGAATGCCCGAGCGGCAGCGTCGCCTGCCCGTTTGATAGCTCCAAACGCTTTTGTTTTTCGCCTAAGCCTTACAGCGTAGCGGCTTCTACCTGCTCTTCTCAATGTAAAAACGCCGGTTCTCAATCCTGCACCCGCGGCGGCGTGACGTATTACAATGCCTGTGGGTCTTCTAAATGCAAAGCCGGTGAGGAATGCAAAAACGGTTCCTGTGTTTCAACTTGTACTTATACCTATACGGCGGAGAGCTGTTCGGCACAGTGTTTGAATGTCGGGGCTAAGTCATGTGTTAGAGGCAGGGTGACGTATTATGAGAGTTGTGGCGCAAGCAAGTGCTCCAACGGGAAATATTGTGACAATGGAAATTGTAAGAGCCTTAATGATAAAAGTGGTTGGTGTTGCGGAGGGAATAAATGTAATTCAGATGAACGCCAGTGTCAATTTAAATACTCAAAGAGTTGTTATCAAATTTGTATAACCGGTGAACCAGATTGTCGTGATTTGGAAAAAAGTTGTCAAGCTGTCGGTGGAACTTTGGTTTTTGACCATTGTAACACAACTGATAAGGCTACATTTACTTATTACAACGGTGCCGGCTATTACAAATGCCAGTAGTTGTTTGCGGTAGGAGAAAAAAGCACTGTCATTCTGAACGGAGTGAAGAATCCAGTCAATTAATAAGGCTAATTTGTTTGAACTGGATCCTTCGCTTCGCTCAGGATGACGAAGAAAGAAGAGGATGACAATAAAAAAGGGCTCAGGATGACGGGGAAAGAAGAGGATGACAATAAAAAAGAAACAGGGTAAAGAAGAAAAAACCGCCCAAGAGGGCGGTTTGGAAAATAACAATAAGACAAAGTTACTTCTTTAATTCCGAGGTACAATTGGGGCAGCGGGTTGCATGCACCGGAATTTGCGTACAGCAATACGGGCATTCTTTGGTTGTCGGCTCGGCCTTTGCCGCTTCCGCCGCCGCTTTTTTATCCATTTTGGCCTGCAATTCATTGATTGCCTTAATCAGGATAAACACGGCAAACGCAACAATCAGGAAGCTGATAACGACATTGATAAAGACACCGACATTCAGCGTGACGGCTCCGGCCTGCTGTGCTGCTTCCAACGACACATAGGGTGCCGGCGTCGCTCCGTCTTTCAGCACGATAAACAAATTGGCAAAATCAACCTTGCCAAGCAGCAGCCCTATCGGCGGCATGATAATATCTTTGACCAGAGAATCGACTATTTTGCCAAAAGCCGCACCGATAATGATACCGACGGCCATATCAATGACGTTTCCGCGCATGGCGAAAGTCTTAAATTCATTTGCCAGTTTCTTAAACATTCTTTGTTTCCCCATACACAGGTTATCGTTTTGTTTTTTCTGTTTTATTACCATATCTGCGGCTCGTCAAGGACAATCCGGGCGGCCTTGTTAAAAACCGGTGCTTTTGCCCTTGACTTTTAAGCAAAACTGCTTTGTATTTGTGAGAACGATATGCAGAAACATAAAGGAGAAAAAATGATAAAATTCCTGAAGAATTTGCTGGCGCTTGCGGTTGTTGCCGCTGTTGTCTGGGCCGGACGGATGTTTTATATAAAGAATCAGGCAACAGAGAATTTGCCGGCTATTGCCGAAGGCGAGATTTTTGATTTTGACGTTCTCAGCAGCATGGCGCAAAAACTGGCGTCGCAACCTTATGCCGCCCCCAGCTCCACACTTCCCGACAGCGTGAAAAAGCTGGATTATGACCAGCACCGCGACATCCGTTTCGTGCGCAACAACGGTCCGTGGTTCGGGCAGCGTCTGCCTTTTGAGCTGCAGTTTTTTCATCTGGGTTCTCTTTTTAACGTTTCGGTGCCGATTAACGAGGTTATCAACGGCCGGTCGCATCCCATTAAATATTCTCCGCAATTTTTTGATTACGGCCGCAACAAGCTTGACGCTTCGCAGCTTGAAAACATCGGTTATGCCGGTTTTCGCCTGCACAGCCCGCTGAACACCGCCCGTTATTTTGACGAGTTGGTTTCTTTTCTGGGAGCCAGTTATTTTCGCGCACTCGGCAAAGGCAACAAATACGGCCTTTCGGCGCGCGGCCTGGCAATTGATACGGCCGTCCAGACCGGCGAGGAATTTCCGGTGTTTAAAGAATTCTGGCTGGAAAAGCCTACCCGCAAATCGCAATCCGTCATCGTATATGCCCTGCTGGACAGCCCGAGCGTGGCCGGCGCTTACAGCTTTGCCATTACGCCGGGGGCAGAGACCGTGATGGAAGTTCAGGCCAAGCTTTTTCCGCGCAAGGAGATTAACAAACTCGGAATTGCGCCGCTGACTTCTATGTTTTTGTTCGGCGAAAACACCAAAAACCGTTTTGACGACCATCGCCCGGAAGTTCATGACAGCGACGGATTGCTGGTTCACAACAACAACGGCGAATGGCTCTGGCGGCCGCTTGACAATTCGAAATATTTGAGGATTTCGGCTTTTGAAGACAATAATCCCAAGGGTTTCGGCTTGATGCAGCGGGATACTGATCCGGAGCATTATCAGGATTTTGAGGCAATGTACGAACAACGTCCGAGCGCCTGGGTCGAACCGATCAGCGACTGGGGCAAAGGCTGGGTCGAACTGGTGGAAATTCCGTCCGTACAGGAGATTCATGACAATATCGTTGCCTATTGGGTTCCGAAGAAAAAAGCCGTTGCCGGCAAAGAATATTATTTTCAATACCGTCTGACTTGGGGTTCCCGAATTTCTTTGGGCAAAAACAAGCCGGTTGCCGTTACGGCGACACGTACCGGAATTGGCGGGGTTTCCGGCATGCTGGAAACGGAAAAACGCAAGTTTGCAATTGATTTTGCGCCGTCCGCCGCCGTTACCAAGGCTTTTAACAACAATGAAATTCGTATTGACGCATCGGCCAGCGAAGGCAAAATTGTCGGTTCGCATCTGATGCTGAACCCGCTGACCAAAGGTCTGACCGCTTATGTCGACTTTAAGCCGAATGACAAGACTTCCGAACTGAGGATTGTTTTGAAAAAAGGCGGCGAAAATGTTTCAGAAGTATGGAGTTATCAATGGTTGCCATAAAGATCAGAAGCAGCAAAGACATTATCCGCGCTTATCTTGAGAATCTGGGTTTTTCCGGCAGGGAGCTGGAAACCGCGCAGGATGAGATGCTGAAAAAATGGGAAGCTTCGTCTCAAAAGCAGGAGATTTCTGTCTTTCCGGACAGCATTATTCTGGAAAAAGCCAAAAAGGTTTTTGCCGGCAGCAACCTTTCGGACGAACAGCTTGTTGCCCGATACAAATACGGTTTTTTGCTTTCCGAATCTAAAGACAAATATAAAAATTTTAACCTCGGCGATGAAAGCGGGACATTTGCCGCCCTGCAAAAAGACCTGATGTTTGCAACCGCGCCGGATTATTGTTTTGCCGAGATGAAGCCTCAGAAAATCGAAGCGCCGCAAAGCTTTTTGAGCAAAATTTTCCATAAACGCAAAAAGGACTGAAAATGGAAGAATATTCTCCGATTAATCCCAAAAGAATCCGCAACCGCAGGATTAAAGTTTTCGGGCTGATGGTTATCAGCACCCTGCTGGCAACGCTCAAATGGATGACCGTTATTCCGAGCGATTCCGTCTGGCTGACCAAAGTATTGATGATTGGTTTGTTTATGCTGACTTTTGCATGGATTGCCTTGTTTTTCTGGTCCAGCGTTTTTGGATTTATCGAGCTTTTGCGCAAGAAAAAAGTTCCCGGCGTGGTCTGGGTGCCGGAAAAGACAAAGCTGCAGACAAGAACGGCTCTGCTTATGCCGGTTTATAACGAATCGTCCACCGAAGTTTTTGCCAACCTGCTGGCAATGGCGGAAGAGCTGCAACAAACAGGCCAAGGACAGGCTTATGATATTTTTGTTTTGAGCGACACGACCAATCCGAAAGTTTGGATTGAGGAAGAAAAAAATTGGCTGGAAGCCCGCAAACTAATGTCGCCGGAAATTAATCTTTATTATCGCCGCCGCGCCAAAAACACGGCGCGCAAAAGCGGAAACATTGAAGATTTTTGTGTAAAATGGGGCAACAGATATGACTTTATGATTGTATTGGACGCCGACAGTCTGCTGGCCGGCAAAACGATGCTGGCGATGTCGCAGCTGATGGAAGCCAATCCGCATGCCGGCATTATTCAGGCGCCGCCGATGTGCATTAACCGCCATTCGCTTTTTGCCCGCATTCAGCAGTTTGCCGGCAAGGTTTACGGCCCGATTGTTTCGGCCGGACTGGCTTATTGGCAGGTGGGCGACAGCAACTATTGGGGACACAACGCCATTATCCGGGTCAAGGCGTTCATGGCCTGTTGCGGGTTGCCGGTTCTGAAAGGCAAAGCCCCGTTCGGCGGGCATATTCTGAGCCATGACTTTGTTGAGGCAGCGCTTATCCGGCGCGGCGGATGGTCGGCCTGGCTGCTGCCCGAACTGAAAGGCAGCTATGAGGAATGTCCGCCGTCAATGATTGATTTTGCCGTGCGTGACCGCCGTTGGTGCCAAGGGAATTTGCAGCATATCAAGGTGCTGATTTCCAAGGGGCTGCATCCGGTGAGCCGCGTGCATTTTACCATTGGCATTATGTCTTATTTGTCTTCGCCGATCTGGTTGTGCTTTTTGCTGGTCGGGCTGATGATTGCCCTTGGCCGCGAGATTTTTCCACCCACATATTTTCCGACTTCTTACACGCTTTTTCCGACCTGGCCGGTTTTTGACAAGATCGGGACAATCAGTTTGTTTGTCATTTCCATGTTTATGCTGATTTTTCCGAAATTTCTCGGGCTGGTTGTTTATCTGCTGCAAAACAAAGACAAAAAGCTGATTGGCGGGCGGTTGGGCGCGATTAAAAGCGTTTTTTCCGAGATTGTCATCAGCGCGTTGTTTGCACCGATTATGATGATGTTTCAGAGCAAGTTTGTTTTTGATATTCTGACCGGAAACGCCGTGAGCTGGAATACTCAGAACCGCGACGAGACCGGCACTTCTTTTGCCGAAGCATTCCGCCGCCACGTCTGGCACACGGTTCTCGGCGTGATTACGACAATCGTGGTCTGGTATCATGCGCATGATTTGTTCTGGTGGATGCTGCCGATTACCGTCGGGCTGATGCTGTCCATTCCGATTTCGATGATTTCATCTTATGAAAAAGCCGGAAGGCTGGCCGAAAAGCATAAATACTTTATTATTCCGGAAGAGGCCAGACTGCCCGAGATTTTGCAAAAAGCCCTGAAAGCCAGAGAAGTTTTGGCAGAAAAGACCAAGCGAGATTATCAGGGTGCCGAATTGCTGGCAACCGATGCCGTGCTGAACAATTTGCACTTGATGATGTTGGAAACCAACGGGCCGGCGCCGGAATTTAAGGCTGCGGATTTGGAAAGCGCGCAGATTAAGCTGGAGAACTTTATCAATCACGGATTGGCTGCCGAATTCAGCAAAGAAGAAGAGATTGCCCTGCTTTACAGTCCGCAAATTCTGAAAGACGCTTTGCTGGCCAAACGCCTGCGTACGGATAACCAATAGTTTTTAACACCGAGTTCAGATAAAAACAAATTGCTTTTAGAGATTCAGATGCTATAACGAACGTGTTAAATTAATTATTATAAAAAACAAATCATTATGGAAAAGAGAAAATTGCTTTATGTTGACAAGGCTCTCAAGGTTGTTTCAGACTCTGCCCAAGGGATTGCCGTGGTCGAATTGATTAAGGAACAGGAGTTTCTTGGTGAAAGTTTATTAGAAGGAATTTGGTTTAAACCGCTGGTTAATATTGCTTTTCTTTCCTCTATCGGACAAGATAAAGATCTCAGAGAAAGTGATTTGTTACGGCAGGAATGGGGAAAAGAGAATTATCCCGAGTATGTTTCGACCCTGATTTCTTCTGACTTTTGTTTTCTGGCGAGGAGGTTTTCGCTGACGGCTTTTAACGACTGTTGGACAAGAAGCCGAGAAGACGAAGGATATCCGTGTTATCGCACTCATCCGGTTTTGTGCCAAAACGGTGTTGTACATGAAGAAAACCCGGAACAGAAAATGCCTAATGTTTATGTTTCTTTGGTCATGCTGCCGGAGGATTTTGCCCAAATTAATCCGAACATCCGGTTTGATGATTAAATATTATCGGGTCATAAAAAAAGGAGCTTGAAAAGGCTCCTTTTTTATCAGGAATTATAAAACTATGCGCCGAATAACTTTTTCAGCGCGTTTTTAATCGGAATATCCGCCGGAGCAAAGGTATAGTCGTCAATCTGCGCCCAGTCGATCCATTTAACCTGTTCATGGTCTATATGCGAGGGTATTTCAGGCTCGGCCATGGCAGCAAAGTAAGCATGCAGCCGGATAGCGCCGTTTTCATATTCATAAACCGAGGTCATAAAAAAATCGCCGACCGTAATTTCCTTGTTCAGTTCTTCTTTGATTTCCCTTTGCAGGCACTGCGGCAGGGTTTCGCCCTCTTCCAGCTTGCCGCCGGGGAACTCCCACAGATATTCCTGATTTTTGCCGTGCCGCCTTTGGGCAATCAGCACTTTTCCGCCGCAGGTTATAATGCCGGCCGATACGTCTTTCATCTTTTTTCTCCTTTTGGAGCTGATTTTAGCCCAAGACCTGAGGATTAGCAAGATAAGTTGTTGAAAATATCTTTTTATCCTGTAGATTAAGGACACAAACAAGGAATGTCTTATGCAAAATATACTCAAACATCTTAAATCTCTTGAAAAAATCGTTTCTCCGCTGACGGCTTTTTTCTTCGGCACAATTTTAACCTGCTGCGCTTACGGCCTGCTCAGTTCATCGCTGGCATTGCGGCTGGCAGACAACAGCGACAACACTTTTGCCGCCGGTATTATTCTGGCCATGTATTACACCGGTTATATTGTCGCTTCGGTCGTCTCGTACCGGATTATCAACAAGGTCGGGCATATTCGGGCATTTTCAACCTATATTTCAATTTTTTCCGGCATTGTGCTGTTACACTTTTTCTCGGACAACCTGTACTTCTGGGGCGTTTTGCGCTTTTTGGAAGGCTATTGCATCGGCTCGGCTTTTATGTGTCTGGAAAGCTGGCTGAACGCCCGTGCAACCAATGCCAACCGCGGAATGATTATGTCTTTGTATATGATCAGCTCTTATCTCGGCGCCAGTTCAGGGCAGCTTTTGTTAAACATTCCGGACAGCAGCGGCGTGGTGATTTATATTACGGTATCCATTCTGCTTTCCGTCGCTTTGGTGCCGATTTCGCTGACGGCGCTGCCGACGCCGGCAATTACCGTGCATAAAAATATGTCGCTGATTGCCCTTTACAAAAAAACGCCGGTCGGTGTTGCCGGTTGTCTGATAAGCGGCGTTTTTGTCGGGGCGTTTTATATTCTCGGGGCGATTTATGCCCATCAGATGAAGTTGACGCTGGAGCAGACATCGCTGTTTATGTTTTTCGGCGTTTTTGGCGGCATGGCCATTCAGTTGCCGATCGGACGGCTTTCTGATTATTTTGACCGCAGAATCGTCATGTTGTTTATCGGCGGCTTTTTGTTTTTGATTGTGCCGTGGGTGCATTTTTTTATTACGTCCGGAACCGGCATGCTGATTATCGGTGCGCTGCTGATGGGATTTGGCACGTTTATTCTTTATCCGATTTCGGTTTCGCATGTTAACGACATGATTGCGGATGATGAACGGGTCGAAGCCAGCGGGATGCTCATTTTATTACAGAGTATCGGCATGATTGCCGGCCCGATTGTTATTTCTTTCTTTATGCAGGAGTTCGGCCCGATCAGTTTTGTCGGCGCTTATGCCGTTGCCGCCGGCGTTTTTATTGTCTTTTGCCTTAAGCACATTATGTTTAAGGATATTAATTATATCAGCCCCTCGCCGACTTATCCTATTCCGTTGGACACGACCCGAATTTTTCATAAGATTTCGGAAGATGAGACTTTAATGGATAAGGCCAGAGAACTTATATCTCCGACAGAAAAGAAACTTTAAAGTTTCTTTTCTGTCGGAGATATAAGTTCTCTGGCCTTATCCATTAAAGTCTCATCTTCCGAAATCTTA
>JAGBHO010000057.1 GCA_017935485.1 Alphaproteobacteria bacterium
GTTATCCGGTTCATTCGGATCCGGCGCAACCAAGCACAGTTCTATTCTTCTGTTATAATATTTCAGCATCTTTTTAAGTACGTTTAATTTCAAAACGCCGCGCCCGAGTTCGATATCGTCAAGTTCACGTTCCGTTATTTTTAGTTTTTTACACACCTGCCATACGCGAAGCTGCCGTTCATGGCGTTCAAAAAACAAAGCAAAACCTAATGTCTTGTTGAAATTTCTTAAATGGTCTTGCGCCGTCGTATGATAATAAAATTTTCCCATTTTTTAGCTCCACTATTTTGTTAAAACAAAATCCGCCTAAGAAATAGGCGGATGGAGCTCAAAAACTGTACTAGAACAGTCACGGCTATTCGTTGCGTGAACGCACTTATTTGACCGCACTCCACCCAGAGTGGAATTATAATCTAGTAAGATGTTTTTGAGACACCACAGCCCGTCTCCGGACTACGGGTATTATCATAAAGTATTACAAAGATTTTGCAAGTGAAATCTCGGGCAAACAAAAAGCCGGATATTTCCGGCTTTTGTTTTTCTTAACAAAGATTATTTCTTTTCTTTCGAAGCTTTTGCCTTGGCAATGGCTACGGCATTTTCCAAATCTTTTTCCGAACACAACCCTACGGTTACCGGATTTTTCGGGCGCAGGTTCAGCATATCACGGTGTGTACCTTCTCTAATGGATTCAATTGTCGGCTTGGTTGTGCCGATCAACTTGCAAATCTGGGTATCCTTGAGTTCCGGACAATTCTTGATAATCCACAAAATTGCATTCGGTTTGTCGCCCCTTTGAGTCGGAGACAGAATTTTTTTGGCTTTTGCATTTTTCAGTTTGACATTGCGTTCAATGTAGCAGGCTTCCAGACGGGCTTTGCTGTCTGCTTCGCAACGTTGGATTTCATCCAAAGTCAACTGGCCGTTGTCAATCGGATTGATTCCCATAATGTTTCCGGAAACATCGCCGTCGGCAATTGCCTGAATTTCCAACTCGTGCAGTTCACAAAAGTCAGCAATCTGGCGAAATGTCAAAGTTGTATTTTCTACCAACCATACAGCGGTTGCTCTCGGCATCAATGGAGCTGTCATTTTTTATATCCTTTCTTAAATTCCTTTAAAATTTTGCCTCAAAAAATAATTACTGCTAAAATAGAAGATATTTTGCATTTATACAAGACTTTTATTAAAAATGCCTCAGAATTTGTTTCTGAGGCATTTTTGAGCAATTTAAAATCATTCTTTATTTGCGGCTGTTGTAAATGTTAGCCACATTCATATATCCGATCTGCAGCATCTGAGCCGTTGCCTGATAGCGCGAAGCCTGTATTTCCAAAGCATTGACGCTGGACAAAGTTCCGCTTGCCGAGGTGGTGGACGGAATTTTGGTATATTCTTTGTTTTTGGTATCGGAAGAAACGGTTTCGGTAAAGCTATATTCATGTTTGTGCGACGAACCGACTCTCATTTGCAAAGCATAAGGAAGTTCGGCGTCTTTATCAACCGTATCATCCCTGCTGACTTTTACATAATAAGTGCCTTTTTTGGCCTTGTATTCGCCGGACAGCATATTGTCCAGATTGGTTCTCAGGTCTTCGCCTTTTTCGGCGGTACTGTCGGCAACCAAGACTTCTTTGCCGTTTTTCACCATATAAACCTGAACCTGCATGCCGGGGGCCATGGTCGCCAGCAAATCTTCTTCGGCTTTTTTCTTTTCTTCCTGCTCTTTGGCGTAGCCTTCGGGATCAAACTGTTGTTTCAGCTTGTCCAGAGCCTCGTCATATTTGGAAAGATCCAGCACTTTGTCGTCTGTTCCTTCGGTATTGCGCAGGGCTAACGAAAACTTGCCGTTGGACTGCACCTGAATTTTATAATTGTCTTCTTTGTCATATTCGGAAAGGCGGGCGATTGAGGTCACGCGCGCATAATTCAAACGCAGGTAGCCCAAATCACGGGCATTGGAAAACTTCTCGTCTACGTCGTTAACATCCGCGGCGGTTTTCTCCCAATAAGCAATGCCATCCTTGACATTTGATGAACTCGACGGTATCTGCATTTTTAATACTCCTCAATAAACAATTTATATTGTAGCATAAAAATTATAATATCTCAACCTTTTTTGAAAATTTTCCTCATCAATACAATATTTTATAAATGGCTTCTGTTTTTTGTGAGCGCGGAAGCGTTTTTTCGCCCAAAAAGTCAAAATTATAACGGGTGGCATCAAGTTCGTCCCGAAATTTGTTAATGGCTTCGGTCGTAACAATTTCATAATCATAAGTCTGGTCAGACAAGTCGGCAATGTAATCCCGTATGTTACCGCCCTGCCGGCGAATATCCTCAATAATCGTGCAACTGCAGTGGAACAACAAATTTTCATCGGCAATATCGTCGGCATAAATCGCGGCATCATTCAGAAAATCGACGGCAAATTTGACCGCGCGGTTCAATTTGTTGAAAGTCAGCGTTGTTATCTCGCCTTCTTCCGAGATATTCATGGATTTATATTTTTCAAGCAGATTCTGGATGATATTACGGACCCCGGCTTTAACGTCATTTTTCTGCTGATCCAGCCCTGGGATTGCCGTATCAACAAATTCAATTGAATTTTTAATATTGACCAAACAGGAAAAAGACACTTCTTTTTCAACGGGTTCATCGGCGCTCCTCACCTTGTCAAGCTGGCTGTTTTGTTCTTCCCATTTGTCAAAAGAAAGTTTTAGCATATTGATATCAAGCGGCTTTTCCAAGATTACCTGTCCCATCAGATAAGCGCCGACACCGGTCAAAAATACGGCATATTGATTGTCTTTATAGGTCTTTTTGGCTTCGTAGAAGTCTTCCAAATCGGTCTTATCTCCGTCCAAGATCTTAAAAGCCTCATACAACAGCGAGTTGGCTTCCGTCAGGGAAAGGCCGCTGTAACGTGCCAGTTCAAAACAACCGCCGAAGACGACCAGTTTGACGCCCAGCCGCGAAAAACTGTCCTGCAAATCGGAAGCAGAGTTGATGTTTGAAACCACATCGCTCAAAAAATTGAGGATATAACGCTTGAACTCCAACGGCGCCTCAGGATAAACCGGCGCAAGCTGGGGATCAAATTCGTCATTCATGTTATAACGTCTGGCGATGACGTCCGCCCTGTTATAAAACTTTCTTTCATTAAGATTTTTTTTGTGCGGAGAGCGGGGAATAAAGACATGCCAAGGAACTCTTTTCAGCAGCAGCGGCAGCGCAATTCCCAGAAAAAGGCTAAAGAACAAAACAAACAAAATCGGGTTGGTTATTTCTTCCGGCGCAAAGTTTTCGACAACGGGAGTCAGCAATGTGACCAAAAAATTGGCCAATGCCAGACACAGGATTATAATCGCAAGCAGCTTGATAATACCGGTCATGACATTGTCACGCCGTGCGCCGCCTGCGTTTTTGCCGGTTTCGGAACTGCCGCCGCCGGCGTTGCCGCTGCCGGAAACATCGGAGTAAGCACCGCCCTTGGCATTTTTCCGGTTGGAAAAACCGCTGACATACTCAACCGTTTCCTGATAGGAATTGTCCTGAACATCAAAATATTCTTTTATGATTTTGACTTTTTTATGGTTTTGTTCCTGTTCTTTGGCCAAATTTACGGCTTCGTACCGCTGTTCATTGGAAAATCGTTCTTCCAGTTTCCAGCCGTCTCCGGAATCGGTATACACCTCATAATGCACAATCTTGACCATGACCGTTCTTTGTCCCCGTATAAAAAAAACCTGCATTCAAATTATCAAATGCAGGTTAACAAATAGCTAAACCATAATGAAATTAGTTTGCGGCGTCATCACCGGTTTTAAGACCGAAAGCACCAAATTTGTTTTTGAATTTAGACAATTGACCGCCGGTGTCAACCATACGGTAAACGCCCGTCCAAACCGGATGAGATTTCGGGTCTACTTCCAGACGCATTACATCGCCGGCTTTGCCCCAGGTGGATTTTGTCTTTACTTCTGTTCCATCGGTCATGATGTAAGTAATTTCATGATAGTCAGGATGAATACCTTGTTTCATTTTATTTTCTCCAAATTTTTCTATATTTTGCATATTTTTATTGCTCTTATACAGTAGAGAAATAAATTAAGCAAGCTTTATTTTACAAAAATTTTAAATTTATTTTAATTCGACAACCGTTACCAGATTATTTTTATCGGCCTCATTAACGTTTATAACCTTGATTGAGAAATTTTTATAGCCTTTACCCAGCAAATAAGAGCGGATTTCCACCGCACGGTTCAGGCTCATGCGTTTTTTGCGGAAAACATCTTCGCCGTTGTCATAATTGTAAGAGAAAATGGCAATTTTGTTATTTTTCGGATCTTCAAATCCGGAAATAACCGCATCAATTTGTTTTTTGTGATCCTCGCTCAATTCTGAAACGTCTTCGGCAAATATAATACGATTATCCGCCGCACTGACCTGGCGTTCGGCCGGAACCGACGGCTGCTCTGCGGCCGGCGGCGTAAATAATGTCTTTGATTCCGCCGGTTTTACAGGCACCAGCAATTCAGGTTCCGCAGTTTGCGGAGCCGGCTGCCGTTCGGCCAGCATGAGCGCATTTTCGTCATTTTCCGGCATTTCGACAGGAGCAATTGCCGTTTGCCCGTTATTTTCGGCAGAATCATTTTTGACATCGGCAGACACCGGAGACAAAACCGGCGCGTTTTCCGCTTCGGAAATTGTTTTTTCAGCCTTGCCCAAGATTTCGGCTGCAGCGGCCTTATTGACCGGCTGGTCTTTTATCTGCGCTTTTTCCGAGCTTAAATCCGGCTGCAAATTTGTTGCCGGTTTCAGGTTTTCAACTTTGATTTCCGATTTTTGCGGAATGCTGACGACGTCTTTTTCGGCGCGGACAGCTTTTTTGACTTGTTTTTTAGCTTTATGAGGCGCTTTTTTGACGGCTTTTTTTACCGGACGGCTTTCCGGAGAAACAACCGGGAAAAGCGGTGAGGAAGAAGCAGAAGAATCGGTTCCGAGACTGTCTAAAACCGACAAATCCACATACACATCCTGAGCAGATACGCCGGCCGCCGAGAACATTAACACGGCCAATGCGGAGACCAATATCTTCTGTTTTTTCATCATTTTGCCCCTCTGTTTTTATAAAGTTACAAACTTTATTTGTTCAGCAGTTCATAAACCGGTTTGGCCAATGCCTGATTGGAAGCCAGAATGTTACCGCTGGCAAATACCGCCGGCAAATCTTCCGAACGAATATCTTTTTGCGCAATTTCCAAAACCGAACCGCCGGCTTCTTTAACCAAAAGAATGCCTGCCGTCAGGTCGGAAACGCTGTTTGCCAGACTGACCGCGGCATCAAGTTTTCCGGCCGCAACATTTGCCAAATCCAGACTCAAAGCCCCGAAAATCCGCAAATCTTCCGTTCCGGCAATCAGACGGCCGTGAATATTATGATATTCCTCCGGTTTTTCTTTGTACTTCAGCAAGGATGCCGTCAGCGCGCCGTGCAGTTCCTTGCGGGAAGAAACCCGCAGACGCTCGTGATTGCGGTAACCTTCTTTAAAAGCGCCGACACCTTTTTCGGCAAAGAACAGTTCATCGGTTGCCGGATTATAGATGACCGCAGCCAGCGTGGTTTCATTTTCCACGATTGAAGCCGAAATTGAAAAATAAGGGATCCCGTGCGCAAAGTTCATAACTCCGTCAATCGGAGAAACAACGAAATATACGCCCTGCGGACGAGGCTTGCCGTCGACATAGAACGGATAATTCGGTTTGGCTTTGGACAATTCCTGTTGCAAATTTCTGGTCACGCGGTTGACGGCAGATACCACAAACTCGCTGTGCCCTTTTACGGAATTCTGCAATTTTTCAACTTCATTAAAGTCACGGGTCAAAGACTGTCCGGCTTTTTTGACGGCATTGACCAGCATGGCTGAAACGGGGGAAAGATAAGACATTATTTGGCTCTCTCTACATAAGTTGCATCGGCGGTGGCAACAACGATTTTGTCACCGGAATTGATAAACGGCGGAACCATAACGCGGACGCCGTTATCCAAAATGCTCGGCTTGTAAGAAGAAGACGCCGTCTGGCCTTTGACCACAGGTTCGGTTTCAACAACCGTGCAAACGACCTGCATCGGCAGTTCGACAGAAATCGGCTTGCCGTCAATAAAGTTGATGTAAACCGTCATACCGTCGGTCATAAACGGACGGGAATCGCCCAGAATGTCCGAAGGCATGGTGAATTGTTCAAAGGTTTCGCTTTCCATAAAGGTCAGGCCGTCAGAATCTTCAAACAGGAATTGGCAGTCTTTTTCTTCAACCATCAATTTTTCAACACTGTCCTCGGTTCTGAAACGCTCGTTGGTTTTGGTGCCTTCTTCAACGGCTTTCATTTCCACCTGCATAAAAGCGCCGCCTTTGCCCGGCTTGATGTGTTGAGCTTTGGTTACGGTCCAGGCTTTGCCTTTGTATTCAATAACCCAGCCAATTCTGATTGATCCTGCTAATTGTTTCATTGTTTTTTGTCTCCATATTTATTTTTTTGATTAATAATTAATCTAAACTTTCTTTTTTAGCAACCAAAATTTTAAATTCTTCGGGAGTGAGAATCAGAAAATCGGTATCAAACCCGCGCAAATCGCAGTCCGCATCACCGCTTATAGCGGCGGACTGAATCAAAAACAGCTCATTGTACCAGGAAATAATCTCCCGCGCACGTTCCAGATCATCAATCCGAAAGGCCACAAAATCCGGCTCGGTTTCGCTGATGATCATGGCGGCATGGCGCTGCAGCGGACAAATTACCCCGACAAAACGGCCATTGCCGATTTTTCCGCGCAATTCCAAAAGTTGTTTTTTGTGCGGCAGATCCTCGGAAACCTCAATCACCACGCCGTCCAGCCCATGTTCGCGGCAGACGTCGTCCGCGTCTTTTCCGCCGACCAGCAGCAGGCGGTCACCGGCATGAATCCGCTCCGCCAACGCGTTAATCTTTTCTTTTTTATAAGAAGAATCGATGAGATAACAACAAATGTTATCATCGTTGATTAAGTCTTCGTTCTGATTTTCTAATTTTATTATAAAACTTTGCATAATTGTTTTTTGTTACTTGAAAAACTCTGATATGTTAGTACTATGTTGCCGAATTGATATTAATATACGAGAATAATCTCAGAAAAGGAAGAGAAATATTTTGACTGATACAAAAAATATCCTCCTGCCGAAGACAAACGAGGCAATTTCCGAACTAAGCAGCGCTTTGGCTCACTTAAACGAAGTTCTGGACGGCAAGAAAAAAGAAGTTTTGCAAAGACAAAAGAAATTTGCCGCCGACATTAAGCTGCGCGACAAAAAAATCGAGGCGATGAAGTCTTCTTATGCTCAGATTATCGACAATGTAGATTCCGTAATCAACCGTTTGGATAAAGTTTTGGAAAAAGATGGCTCAGGTAACAATCACAATTAATTCCCGCGAGTATGCCGTTGCCTGCGAGGACGGGCAGGAAGTCCGAATCATTCAGCTGGCGCGTCTGCTTGACGAAAAAGCCAAGCTGCTCAATCTGTCCATCGGGCAGGTTAACGAGAGCATGGTTTTGGTTTTGGCCGGCCTTTTACTGGCCGATGAGCTGAGCGAGCTTAAAAAAGGCGAAAAAACGCCGGCCGCTGCCCCTGTGGATAACTCGCGACTCCTTGAATTTGACGCCTCTCTGTGCGAAGAGATAAAAAGTTTAAAAAATCAGATAATTTCTGTTGCATCTTCTATCGAAATGTTGTAGTCTATAGGCATAGAAGGTAGCTGTCTGGCTCGTATTTCCGCAGGTCTACCGAGCCAACATTTCTTTATAGGGAGCTGTCCCTGTCTGAATCGAGGTTCAGTTATTACGGCACCCACTTTGTCCAAGCGGTTCGATTAGAATGTAATCCATACGGTCAGATGGCGCCTTCCCAATAAAATCCCCCTTTCGGGATTTTTTTTGTTGCCAAAGCCCAAATAATAAGGAGCTCTCTTTTGAAGATAATTTATTGCGGCGACGTCGTCGCCAGAGCCGGCCGGGAAGCCGTTCTCAACAATATTGACAGTCTTAAAGACACCTATCATCCCGACGTTTTTATTGTAAATATTGAAAACGCGGCTCACGGTTTTGGTGCAACCCCCGCAATTTGCAAAGATTTTTTGCAAAAAGGAACGGATGTTCTGGTCACCGGAAACCATGTCTGGCAACAGCGCGAACTTATTCCGTTTTTGGACGAATGTAAAAGAATCGTGCGGCCGCTGAATTATCCGCCTCATCTGCCGGGGCGCGGTTTTGTTGAATTTGAACTGGCCAACGGCAAGAAAATTCTGGTCACCCAGCTGCTCGGGCGGCTTTTTATGGAGGCGGTTGACTGTCCGGCACAGGCAATTGACAATTTGCTCAAAAATTATACGCTCGGCAAAAATATTGATGCCATATTTGTTGATATTCACGCCGAAGCCACGGCCGAAAAAGTTTCGGTCGGGCATTATCTGGACGGACGGGTTTCGGCTGTTATCGGTTCCCATACCCATATTCCGACGGCTGATGCAACTATTCGCGACGGCGGCACGGCTTATCTGACCGATGTCGGAATGTGCGGCGATTATAACTCGGTCATCGGCTTTGAAAAAGAAGAACCGGTCAACCGGCTGACCCGCAAATACACCGGCGGGCGCCTCAGCCCGGCAAAAGGAAAAGGAACTTTCTGCGGCGTGTTTATTGAAACGGATGACACAACGGGTTTAGCCGTTCAAATCAAACAAATCATTCTTTCGTAGGCCGGTTCCTTAAATTTGATTTCCTCCTTAAAATTGTCTTTATAAAGCATTTAATTTTCAGCTTTTAGATGATGAGCACAGATTTGGCTAAAGTTTTTATCTTAGCCAAATTTCTCCCTTGTTCTCTTATCCTCCTAGCCAAAATCCCCACCCCTTCTTTCACTATTGCTTGACATGGGCATTTTGTTGTGATATAGTAATAACAATGTCATTGCCGGACTTCGATCCGGCAATCCATAAAGAAACAGGCAAAGTGCCGATTGTGAGATGGATTCTCGGGTCGCAGCCCGAGAATGACCTGCACGGCAGGCGCGCGGCAGGTTGCCAGCTCTCTGCTTCAGAGACCGCGATGCTTCGACAGGGAATATGACAAGAACGTGCTTTGAATGACAACAAAGAAAGAATTTTTATTATGGGGAGGAGACCGATGAAAAACATTAACAGAAATATGCTACACATGAAACTAAACTCTGCGGTGTCAGCCTTTGCTGTTGCCGCCGCTTTCTCGGTTCTCCTCCTGCCTTCTTCCGCCTTTGCAGGCGTCTGCTTCCTGCCCGACTGTCAGGATTCCGATACTGTTCAGGGCGATATCAACATGAATGTCAATTCTGATACCGAGTGGTGCGAGAAAAAAGGTTATACCTATTATTCATCAGGACAATGTCCGCAATATCAAGCTAAAGTTGGTACCTGCTCTCGCGACGACCACTACCTCAAATGCGATCCGGTTAAATGGTGTACTGACAACGGTTATAACACCCAGACCTGTTCCCTGCCGTCCTTTGTTGACGGACAATGTCCGAACGGCAAGCCTTATTACAAACAATGTAAAGA
>JAGBHO010000010.1 GCA_017935485.1 Alphaproteobacteria bacterium
GAAGATTTAGAAAGTGAGGTTGGGCTTGACTTTTGCTTACTTTTGGTCAAGCAAAAGTAAGAAAGAAGAATAACCAACTCTATGAAGAAACCAAAACCCGAAAATAAAAAAAAGAAAAGGCCGCGGCAAAAGGGACAAGGGAGCGAAAAAAGCGGAAAGAGGGGAGAAACCGAGAACGGGAAAGCGGGAAAAGAAAGTGGCGGGGAGGGAAGAGAAAAAAAAGGAAAAAAAGAAGAATGAATTCAGAGCAGAGGAAAAATTATAAAAAAATTCTTGAATTTCAAAATTTTTATGCTATAAATACATCATACCTTTCATAATACAATTTGAGAGTGGGGCCAAAAGCCCCGCTTTTTTGTTAGAGGAAACAACACATGCAACAAAAACACCCGTTACAAGACCTGCTGGAACCGGTCATTTCCGGCCTCAACTATGAGGTTGTACGGATTCTGACCATTGGTCAGAAAAATCCGACCCTGCAGATTATGATTGACCGTCTGGACGGCAAAGACATCACCGTTGACGACTGCGCCACGGTCAGCCGCGCCGTATCTGCCGTATTGGACGAAAAAGATCCGATCAAAGACCAATATTCTCTGGAAGTCAGCTCTCCGGGGCTGGATCGCCCTCTGACAAAACTTGAACATTTCAAACGTTTCTCCGGCAACGAGGCCCGGATTGAAACTTCTGTTGAAGTTGAAAAACGCAAACGTTTCAAAGGCTGTCTTAAAGGCGTTGATGATCAAAACCGCGTCCATATTGACATGGACGGCACGGACTATGCCATTGCGTTTGATGACATCAGCAAAGCCAAATTGATTTTAACCGACGAGCTTCTTCAGGCCGCTGCCGAAGCTCAGGCTATTGAACTTTAATTTCAAATTTTAACAAAGGACTTAAAATGCAAAATACCGAAAGTATGCCAAGACCTGAAATTATCTTAGTCGCCGATACGGTCGCCCGTGAAAAAAATATTGACCGCGAAGACGTGTTCACCGCCATGGAAGTCGCCATTCAAAAAGCCGGCCGCTCCAAATACGGCTTTGAACATGACATCCGCGCCCACATTGACCGCAAAACCGGTGCCATTTCTCTGGCGCGTTATCGTGAAGTTGTGGAAGAAGTTGAAAACGAAGTCACCCAGCTGACCGTCGAACAGGCCCGCGATTATGAGGACAATGCCAAAGTCGGCGACTTTATCATTGACGCCCTGCCGCCGATTGATTTCGGCCGCATTGCCGCTCAAACCGCCAAACAGGTTATTGTTCAGAAAGTCCGCGATGCCGAACGCAACCGCCAGTTTGAAGAATACAAAGAAAAAATCAACACTATTGTCAACGGTACGGTCAAACGTATCGAATTCGGCAACGTGATTCTTGACATTGGCAAAACCGAGGCTGTTTTGCGTCGTGACGAGATTATTCCGCGGGAAAAATTCAAAAACGGCGACCGCGTCCGCGCTTATGTTCTGGACGTCCGCCGCGAAACCAAAGGCCCGCAGATTTTCTTGTCCCGCACCTATCCTGAATTTATGGCAAAATTGTTTGCTTCCGAGGTTCCGGAAATTTATGACGGCATTGTCAAAATTGTTGCCGTTGCCCGCGATCCGGGATCAAAAGCCAAAATCGCCGTCAAAACCGATGATATGACAATTGACGCCGTCGGCGCCTGCGTCGGTCTGCGCGGTATCCGCGTTCAGGCTGTCGTCACCGAACTGCAGGGCGAAAAAATTGACATCGTTCCGTTCAGCGAAGACAAGGCTCAATACATTGTCAGCGCTTTGGCGCCGGCAGAAGTCAGCAAAGTCGTGTTGGATGAAGAAAACAACCGCATTGAAGTCGTTGTTCCGCAAGAGCAGTTCTCTCTGGCAATCGGCCGCCGCGGCCAAAACGTCAAACTGGCATCTCAGCTGCTCGGCTGCGACATTGACGTCCTGACCGAAGAACAGGAGCAGGAACGCCGCTCGAATGAAAACAAAGTCCGCTCCCAGCGCTTTATGGAAGCTCTTGACGTTGATGAAATGATTGCCCACCTGCTGATTGCCGAAGGCTTTTCAACCGTGGACGAGATTGCAATGGTTGCTCTGAACGAACTGGCCGAGATTGAAGGCTTTGACGAAGATCTGGCCGCCGAACTGCAAAACCGCGCCAAAGCTTTTGTAGAAAAACGCAATCACGAATTTGAAGAAAAGAGCAAATCTCTCGGCCTTGACAAAGAAATCCAGGCCATTGAGGGCTTGGATCAGGATATGCTTTTGACATTGGCTTCAAAAGGTGTTAAAACCATCGACGACTTGGCCGATCTGGCTGCCGATGAACTGATTGAAATTTTGGGCGAGAATTCGCTGACCGAAGTCGAAGCCGAAAAAATCATCATGGCTGCCCGTGCCCACTGGTTTGAAGAGGAATAATGGCAACAGCAAAAGAAATAAGAAAATGCATCGTCAGCGGCGAGGTTATGGAGAAGGAAAATCTTCTCCGCTTCGCCCTTACGCCCGACAGACAGATTGTTCCGGATTTTAAGAAAAAAATTTCCGGCACAGGAATTTACGTCGGCAACGCAAAGAGCACCCTTGCCGCCGCGATTGAAAAAAACTTATTTTCCAAAGTCTGCAAAAAAAAGGTCAAAGCCGATGAGCAATTAATCATCTTGGTTGAAAACCTGCTCAAAAAACGCGGTCTGGAACTGGTTTCGCTTTCCCGCAAGGCCGGAATTCTGCTGACCGGATTTGAAAAAGTCTGTGAAGCCGTGAAAAAAGACAAAGTCGCTTTTATAATGGAGGCCTCTGACGCCGGAACCGACGGACATAATCGGATTTTATCCGTATCTGGGGGATTAGAAATTTTTAACATTTATAGTGTTGAGGAGTTAGACAAGGCATTAAACAAAACAAACACTGTTCACATAGCTTTCAAAAAAAGCGACATGGCAAAATCAGTCCGTACGGAACTGACAAGAATTAAAAATTTTCTAAATTCATAGATAAAGACGCAAAATACGGAGAAGAATTTATATGACAGAAGATAATGCAAAAAATAAACTCACATTATCGGGAAAACTCACACTAAAACTGGGCGACAAAGCCCCGAACAAAGGCAGCGAAGGCAAAAAAGTCATTCAGGTGGAAGTCCGCAAAAAACGGATAATTTCCCCGTCGGCATCAGCCAACGGTGAGTCTAAAGTCAAAATCGACGAGGCAACCGCTGCAAAATTGAAATTGATTGCCGAGGCTAAAGAACACGAAGCACAAAAACGCCGCGAAGAAGAAGAACGCGAAATTGAACGCCGCCGCGAGGAAGAAGAAAGAAAGAAAAAACAGGAACGGGAAAAAGCCGAAGCTGCCGAAAAAGCCGCACAGGCCGAAAAATCTGCGGTACAGGAAAGCAAAAAAATTCAGCAGCCTGAAAACAAACCTGCTCCGGCAGCCGAAGACAAAGGGTTTAAAGCCAAAGACAAAAAGTCAAAAGATTTTGATGACGACGACGATGATGATAATTATCATAAAAAAGGCAAAAAGTCTGTTGCCGAAAAAACATCATCCCGCGAAGACGCTTTTGAGCAGGAACGCAAAAAAATCGTCAAACGCAGCTTTGAGCCGCAACGCCGCGGCGGAAAACTGAACATCAATGCAATTTCTGACGATGACGATGATGACTACGGCTTCGGAGGTCCCCGCCGCCGCTTTAAGAAAAAACAGCCCAAACCGGTCGTTGTTCAGCAACCGCAGGAAAAAATCATCAAAGAAGTTACCATTCCTGAAATTATTACCGTTCAGGAACTGGCAAACCGCATGGCCGAAAAAAGCGCCGACGTTATCAAAAAACTGATGTCTTTGGGCGTAATGGCCACCATTAACCAGCCGATTGATGCCGATACCGCACAGATTATCGTTGAAGAATTCGGACACAAATTCAAACGTGTTGCCGAAAGCGATGTCGAGCTCGGACTGAGCGGACCGGAAGACAAAGCCGAAGATATGAAACCGCGCCCGCCGGTCGTAACCGTCATGGGTCACGTTGACCACGGCAAGACCTCGCTGCTGGACGCTCTGCGCGAAACCAACGTCGCTGCCCGCGAAGCCGGCGGTATCACCCAGCATATCGGCGCATACCAGATTCAGGTAGAAACCGGCGACCGCATTACCTTTATTGATACGCCGGGTCACGAAGCCTTTTCGGAAATGCGTGCCCGCGGAGCCAAAGTAACGGATATCGTTGTCTTGGTCGTTGCCGCCAATGACGGTATTATGCCGCAAACGGTTGAAGCAATCCGCCACGCTCAGGCCGCCGAAGTTCCGATTGTTGTTGCCATTAACAAAATCGACCTTCCCGGCGCCGACCCGATGAAAGTCAAAACCGCTTTGCTCAACCACGGCATCGCTGTAGAAGAGCTTGGAGGAGAGAGCTTATGCGCCGAAGTTTCTGCCAAAAAACGCATTAACATTGACAAACTGGTTGAAGCCATTTTGCTGCAGGCCGAAATTCTGGATTTGAAGGCCAACCCCAACCGCAAAGCCGAAGGTACGGTTATCGAAGCTAAAATGGAAAAAGGCCGCGGCAGCGTTGCAACCGTCTTGGTTCAAAGAGGCACCATGCACGTCGGCGACATTTGCATTGCCGGCAAAGAATGGGGTCACGTCCGCGCTATGTTTAACGAAACCGGCCACAAGATTTTTGAAGCCGGACCGGCAACACCGGTAGAGGTTCTCGGTTTACAGGGGACACCTTCCGCAGGTGACGACTTCGTTATTGTTAATGACGAAAATCAGGCCAAGGAAGTAACCGGCTACCGCATTCGCAAAGAACGCGAAGCCAAACTGGTTAAGAGCGCCAAATCCGCCATGGAACAAATGCTTGACAAAATCAAATCAGGCGAAGTCAAACACCTGCCGGTCATTATCAAAGCCGATGTTCAGGGATCGATTGAAGCCATTGAAGGCACGATTAAAAAATTGTCGAATGATGAAGTCAGTGTTCAGATTTTGCACTCTGCCGTCGGCCCGATTTCTGAATCCGATATCTCTCTGGCTAAAGCGTCCAACGCCTTTATCATCGGCTTTAACGTCCGCGCCAACCCGCAAGCCCGCGACATGGCCAGACGCGACGGCGTAGACATTCGTTACTATTCAATCATCTACGACGTTGCCGATGACGTGAAGAAAGGTCTGGAAGGCATGCTTTCTCCGGAACTCAAAGAAAAGATTCTGGGATACGCCGAAATCCGCGAAGTCTACAACATTACCGGCGTGGGCAAAGTTGCCGGCTGTATGATTACGGAAGGACTGGTAAAACGCGGTGCCAAAATCAGATTGCTGCGTGATAACGTGGTTATCCATGACGGCAGCCTCGGCCAGCTTAAACGCTTCAAAGACGATGTCAAAGAAGTCAAAGAAGGTTATGAATGCGGCATGAGTTTTGAAAATTATAATGACATTCAAAAAGGCGACTTTATCGAATGTTATGAGATTGAAGAAATCGCCGCCACTCTGTAAAAACCGCAAAAAAGCCTCTCTTAGTGAGAGGCTTTTTTTTACGCACAAACAACTTTGCCGGCCATAATTTCTTCGGCTAAAGCGTCATTTTCCCTTTCGCTGTCCAGATAAGCATCCGCTTTCTCCTGCAAACCCAGCTTGTCAATAATCTCTCGGGCCAAAGCGGCATGATTGCCGTTTAGCATTTTGCCCAACAAAACAATATTGCTGTTGAACCCGCTGTCACGATTTGCAAAATCCAGCCGGAGCAACGCCTCAAAATCATTCTCGGCAATCAACACAACCAGCTTTTCCGTCACATAGGAAATCTGGCCGGCAATTTTATTCACGATTTCTTTGGCAAAGACCTGCTCTTTTACCCCATAACAAAAGCTTTTCAGCTTTTCCAGCAGCTCAACGGCCACGGCAGCGGAAAGCGGCGGCTGACGGGAAATCACCTCAAGACACTGCGGCCAGTGCTCTGATTTCCAGTCCATCAGCAACCGGCAGATTTCATCGGCATTGTACGGAGAAATAATTTTCTTCAAAAGTCCAAGCGTATCCTGCTCCTTTCCCAGAATCCGCGCCAAATGGCACAGATTATAAATATCAGAACAGGCCGCACCGTCTTCCTCGGGAAAAATCCGGCTCAGCAAAGCCAGTTCCTCAAAAGCATACACCGTCTTTTTATCCAGATAAGCAAAACAGTCTCTGCTCAGAAGCTCTTTTTTTTCCAACTTGCGGCCGGATTGCACAAAACACGTCAGAAGGTCAAACAAAAGACCGTTCAATTCCGGATTTTTCTGCAGCTGCACTTTGTTGGCAATCAGTAACATACTGACTTCCCGCAGCAAATCCTCGCTGACTTCGCCATGTTCCATCCAAAATGTCAGAACCATACTGCACCAGAACAAATTGCGTTCCAGCGACGGATGTTTTAACGTACTGATAAACAAGTCCTGCCAATCCGGCGCCTGATGAAAAAAAGACAGAAATCTTTTTTCCAAACCGGATTTTCTGCTCATACGATTAACCATTCCGTTAAGCAAAACGCTGCGGCAAACACAAAACTTATTTTCGGGACAATATTTCTCGTCTTCCACATCCAGAAAATAAAAATCGTCATAAGAAAATTTGTTTTCCAGCAAGATCTGCTTCACCATCCACTGTTTGACAATAAAGCGCCGGTTCTCGTTCTCACCGTTAAAAAATTGTGAAATTTGCTTTCGGCTGATTTTCTTCTGTTTCATAAATGATATAATTTAATAAATATTAATAATAAAATTCGGAAACGCGATTATAACAGCCTTTTTTTATTTGACAAGTTTTTAATCACTATTGAGTTTTGGGATAAAAAACGCTATATAATAATACAGTTTGACTATTATTTTAAGGAATTGAAATGAAATCGGGAAGAAATCTTGTAATCTGGCTGGCCATATTCGTTGTCCTTTCTCTGATAATGAATATATTTAACGCCTCCCAACAGGTGAAAGATTATAACAAAATCGCATTTTCAGAGTTTATGAACTATGCGGATAACAAACAATTGTCAGAAGTCACGGTCGAAGGGCCGAATATCACGGGTATTACAGCCAACGGTGAAAAGTTCAGCACCTACGCGCCTTACGATCCGACAATGATCGAAACCATTCGTAAAAGCGGTGCCAAAGTCGAAGCCAAACCTGTTGATACCTCGGCAAATACATTCTGGGGTGTTCTGATTTCATGGTTCCCGATGATTCTGCTCATCGGCGTCTGGATTTTCTTCATGCGTCAGGCCAACTCCGGCAACAACAAAGCCATGAGCTTCGGCAAATCGCGCGCCAGACTGATTGAAAATACCAAAAAAGTCACTTTTGCCGATGTTGCCGGTTGTGACGAGGCCAAAGAAGAACTGGAAGAAGTTATTGAGTTTTTAAAAGAACCTGCAAAATTTCAGCGTCTGGGCGGAAAAATCCCGAAAGGCGTATTGCTTGTCGGACCTCCGGGAACAGGTAAAACCCTGCTCGCCAAAGCTGTTGCCGGCGAAGCGAATGTTCCGTTTTTTTCCATTTCCGGTTCGGACTTTGTGGAAATGTTTGTCGGCGTCGGTGCTTCCCGCGTCCGCGATATGTTCCAACAAGCCAAAAAGAATTCGCCCTGCCTGCTTTTTATTGATGAAATTGACGCCGTCGGCCGCCACCGCGGAGCCGGATTGGGCGGCGGCAATGATGAGCGCGAACAGACCCTGAACCAGCTGCTGGTTGAGATGGACGGCTTCGAAGCCAATGAAAACGTTATTGTTATTGCAGCCACCAACCGTCCTGACGTTTTGGATCCGGCATTGCTGCGTCCCGGACGCTTTGACAGACAGGTTACGGTCACCAACCCCGACAAAAAAGGCCGTGAAGAAATCTTGAACGTCCACGTCAAAAAAGTTCCGCTGGCCAAAGATGTCAACATTTCGGTCATTGCCCGCGGCACTCCCGGTTTTTCCGGCGCCGATCTGGCCAACTTGGTTAATGAAGCGGCATTGCTTGCCGCCCGCAAAAACAAAAGAAAAGTAACATCAAAAGATTTTGATGAGGCCAAAGATAAGGTTCTGATGGGCGCAGAGAAAAAATCCATGGCAATGGATGAAAAAGAAAAAACCCTGACAGCTTATCATGAAGCCGGTCATGCCATCTGCTCATTATACGTTGAAGAAACCGATCCGATTCACAAAGCCACCATTATCCCGCGCGGACGCGCTCTGGGCATGGTTCAGCAACTGCCGGAAAAAGACCAGTATTCTTATTCCCGTGCTAAAATGCTGTCACGCCTTGTTATTATGATGGGCGGCCGCGTTGCCGAAGAATTAAAGTTTGGTTACAACGCCGTTACCTCGGGCGCTTCTTCCGACATTGCCGCAGCCACCAATCTGGCACGCTCAATGGTCACGGAATGGGGAATGAGTGATTTGCTCGGCCCGATTTTATATGCCGAAAACTCCGGCGAAGTCTTTTTGGGCAAATCGGTCACTCAAAACAAAAACGTAAGCGAAGAAACGGCCAGACTGGTCGATTCTGAAATCAAACGTTTGGTAACGGAAGGCCATGACAACGCCAAAAAACTTCTGCAGGAAAAAGAAAAGGAATGGGAACTTCTGGCTCAGGCGCTGATTGAATACGAAACCCTGACCGGTGACGAAATCAAAAAGGTCGTCGCCGGAGAAAAGCTTGATAAAAGTGACGAAGGTCCGGTCAGCGAAGAAAAGCGAACCCACTCCTCCATTCCGGAAGTATAAATAAAAAAACCGTCATTACAAATGACGGTTTTTTTTGTCAGTTTAGCATGAACCGCTTACAAAAGTTGTACAAACATCTCTTGATCCATAATCAATAATATTGTTACTGCTTGCATAATAAGGATCACTATGATAGCAGGATTTTCCGCAGTTGGCTTTGCAGGTAAGATGTGCAGCATCGCAACGCCAGCAACTATCCCAAATGGTTTCTGTACCTAAATCTCTGGAGGAACCATCCGAACAAACACATTGGACTGAATATACATAGTCAGCTCCACCATTAGAAACATAACCCCGTTGCCATGTGTAATGTTTTGAACAACCCCCGCCGGAGCTTCCCCCCGAGCTGCTGCAGCCTGACCCGCCGCAACGTTCATCACATGAATCCCAAGTACCGTCTTTGCAACAGTCACCATGACATGTTCCGTGATAAGAACACCAGTTAGAAGAAGATGAGTTACAGCAGGAAGAACATTTTGTACAGGTACC
>JAGBHO010000011.1 GCA_017935485.1 Alphaproteobacteria bacterium
AACCCGAATCCTGACACCGAGTGGTGCGAAAATAGGGGTTATACTTATTATGCTTCCGGCAAATGTCCGCAGTATCAGGCACAGGTCGGTAAGTGTAAAAGAGACGACTATTATCTTAAATGTGATGCCGTAACTTGGTGTAAGCAAAACGGATATAACACACAGACCTGTTCATTGCCGTCCTTTGTTGACGGACAATGTCCGAACGGCAAGCCTTATTACAAACAATGTAAAGAAGACAGACCGCGCGCTTGTCGGGAAGCGGGATACGTCAATTCCTGTTCGCCGGGGCGGCTTTATGCCACAACAAACCGTTGTCAGTGGGACAGTTCCTACGGCAAGTGTTGTACGGCTTCACCCTCGGCCGGTTGTCCGTCCAATTATTCCGTGAACTGTGATGCTTCCCGCGGGTCTTCCGGTACCGATACCTGCGGTTATACCTGTTACAGATGTTGCGATGATACTTGTTCCCGCGGCTCCAAGGATTATACCGGCAGCAAAGCCGGTACAACTGAGTGCGGATCGGTTTGCCGTTACTGCAATACGTCATGCTCAAGCGGCAGTACGTCTTATTCTGGAAGTATTGTGGGATATAACGAATGCGGCAGTGCCTGCCGGTCTTGTTCAACCTCTTGTCCGTCCGGTACTTCAACCACCAACCCCGGAGGCTGCGGAGGATCAACCACGAATGAATGCGGAACCAAGACTTGTTATTATCCTTATCAATCATGCTGTTCTCATTCTTCTCATGTTTACTGTCCATATGGCTGTGCCTCTACCTGCCCTTGCTGTTCAGCATGCCGATCCTGCATCTCCGGTGATGCTTGCAAAAGCGCAACCACCACCAGGGAAGAAAGTTGCGCCGGATGGTGTGATACGCATTGGGACGGTACTGACATCAACTATGTCCGGTGCGGAACCATCCATGAATGTACAACCTATTCCGGCGAGACAAAGTCATGGGAAACTTATCGTGATGCCAGTGGCGGTTATAACGGCTGGGCAGCCTGCCATGCGGCTCGTCAGGGAATGAGCAGTCCGTGCTGCTAAAAGAACAGATAAGAAAAATAAACGGCGGCGACAATTCCGGCAAAGTCAGCCAACAAAGCACAAGGCAGCGCGGCACCGACTTTGCTGATTTTTACGGCACCGAAATAAACGGCCAGCACATAAAAGGTGGTTTCGGTCGAGCCTTGGACAACTGACGCGACAAAAGCCGGAAAACTGTCAGCGCCGTAAGTCTGCATGGTTTCTATCATCATTGCCCTTGCACCGCTGCCTGACAACGGTTTTAACAAAGCTGTCGGCAGAGCCTTGACAAAGTCTGTATTCCAGCCCAATGCACCAAAGAACTTTTCAAAACCCAGCACAATCATATCCAATACGCCGCCGGCGCGCAAAACTGCGATTGCCACCAGCATTGCCACAAGATAAGGGATTATTCTGACGGCAATATCAAAGCCTTCTTTGGCGCCGGTGATAAAGGTTTCATAAACGTTGAGTTTTTTCAGCAAACCGGCGGCAATAAACAGGATGATAAATCCGAACAGGATAAAATTACCCCAAGCGGCGGAAGTCTGTAATCTGGAACTTTCCGGCAGACTGTTAAAATACCACGCGACCGCTCCGACAAAAACGGCGAAACCGCCAAGGTAGGCAGCAACCACCGGATTAAATATTTTCAGTTTTTGAACACAGGCAACACTCAAAAAGCCGACGAGCGTCGATACGGAAGTTGCAAACAATATCGGCATAAAAACAGCCGTCGGATTGACCGATCCCAACTCGGAGCGGTACATTAAAATCGTGACGGGGATCAGCGTTACCGCCGAAGCGTTAATGACCATAAACAGTATCTGCGCATTGCTGGCACGGTCTTTATGCGGGTTCAGGCTTTGCAATTGCTCCATTGCTTTCAGCCCCATCGGCGTGGCGGCGTTGTCCAGTCCGAGCACATTGGCAGCCATATTCATGACAATTGAGGACAAGGCGGGATGATTGGCGGGAACCTCCGGCAATATCCGCCGGAACAGCGGCTGCAACAGGCGGGCCAGAGTCTCGGTCATACCGGCTTTCTCGGCAATTTTCAGCAGGCCGAGCCAAAAGCACAAAATGCCGGTCAGGTTTAATGAAATGCTGAAAGCGTTTTTGGAAGAAGAAAAAACAGCATTGACCAAATCTGTCCAGATTGCTCCGTTGCCCAGCCACAGGCTTTGGTACAACGCGGCGGCAAAGGCTGCCAGAAAAAATCCGGCCCAGATAAAGTTCAGCATTTTTCCCCCTTATTTAAACATTGAAATAAACCCGAATTCCGGACGCTCAACGGCAAGATATTTGTCATGCTCTTCATCAAACAATTTGCAGGCTTCTTTCATGGTCATGGTATCATTCATTTCCGAAGTCATCCGGACTTCGGCCACAGGAAGTTTGAGCTCTTTGGCAAAGCGGCGGATGATGGCGTCTTCACGGATGTTATTAATTTCTTCGGCGGCCTGACGCAAAGTTCTTGACCAATTGGTACCGCGGGCATTGTCATAAATTTTTTTCAGGCTGTTTTGCTGCTCGGCCAGTTTGATTTCTATATTTTTGACTTCGGCGGCAAACTTGTCATTGAAGGCCTGCGGATAAGACTTGACCTGCCAGCCCTCTTTTTTGCAATAATCACTATATGCCCGTTGGTGGTAAACGACATAGCCGGCGGCTTCCATCAGGTTTTGCTGTGCCTGCTCAAGCGCCTCTTTACGGGCTTTTTCCTGCATATTGTTATACAATGTGGTATAGACGCTTAAAATGCCGAACAGCAGCAGAGAAAAAGCAAAGTCACGCCAGAACGTCCCTTCCGGTTTGGGCAGAAGCCCCTGCCGCTGCAACAGGCTTTTGGTATTTTCCAGCTTGAAGTTAAAATATCCCAGCAGCAGCAAAAGCAGCGTACAGGACGTGCCGACCGTTATGGTGACATAATTTTGCAGCTGATAGCGTACCATAATATAAAAAGAAATAGGAATCACCAGCAGCAAAGCCAGACGATAGCCGCGTATAACCAAGACAGACAGCGGGAGATACAAAATCAGCATGGCAATAAGAACATTCATGCGCGGAATGACATAATAGACGGCAAAGGCCTGGGCAATCATAAAAAAGATCAGAAAAATACGTGCAACAAGGAGCAGCTTTCCGGAAACAATCTGTTCGCGCAGCCGTCCGTGTACGGTTAAATGCAGTTCGGTTTTCTGATAATATGCGACGGCCAATTTTTCCCGCAGGGCGCAAAGCGGCGCAGTTATTGGTTCCATCGCTTTGAAAAGTTGTGAAAAAGCATAGCAGATTGCATTCCAAACAAATTTTAACTTCTCGCGCATGGCAAAACTCCGAATTATCGTTTCAATTTAGGTCAATATAGCGCAATTTTGTTAAAAAACTATTGCGCTTCCGGCATAAATCCGGAGACCTGCATATTATAAAAACCATAATAGGCGCCTTTTTTGCGAATCAGCGAGGCATGGGTTCCTTCTTCTATGATTTTGCCGTTGTCCATAACCACGATACGGTCCATTTCTTTCAGCGTGGACAGGCGGTGCGCAACCGCAATGACAGTCTTGCCTTTCATCAGCCGCCTTAATGATTCCTGAATATAATGTTCGCTCTCGCTGTCCAGCGCCGAAGTGGCCTCGTCCAGAATAAGAATCGGAGCATTTTTCAAAATTGCCCGCGCGATGGCTATTCTCTGCCGCTCGCCGCCGGAGAGCATAACACCGCGCTCGCCGACTTTGCTGTCATAACCCTGCGGCATTTTTAAGATAAATTCATGGCAAAAAGCCTGACGGGCGGCCTCGTAAACTTCTTCATCCGTAGCAGAAAGCCGGCCGTAGCGGATGTTTTCCATAATACTGCGGTGGAACAGGCTCGGGTCTTGCGGGATCAGGGCAATATTGCGGCGCAGCGAGGCCTGTGTTACATCGGCAATATTTTGCCCGTCAATCAGAATCTCGCCGGACTGGATGTCATAGTAACGCGACAGCAGCCGGACAAGCGTGGATTTTCCCGATCCGGAATGGCCGACCAGTCCGATTTTTTCACCGGCCTTAATATGCAGCGAGAAGTCCTTAAACAAGGCATTGGCTTCTTTATAATGATAGTTCAAATTACAAATTTTGATATCTGCTTTGCTGACGCTAATATTTTTGGCTCCCGGCTTATCCGTAACCTCACAGGGTTTGGCCAAAAGCTTCAGACCGTCGCGGATGCCGCCGACTACTTGAACAAAGCGAGTGGTAAACATACTGATATTGGCAACAACATGAATCATCGAACTGATGAGCGACAAAACCAGCACAACGCCGCCGACGCTGATATTTTGGGCATACCAATAATAAAAGACCAGCAGGATAAAGCTGACGGTCATAATGTCAAACACGACTTTGACGGCATAGTCTATGCGAGAGGATTTCAGCTCCTCCATCCGCAAGGCTTTCATCATCTTATTGACGGAGCTGTAATAGCGGTGTTTTTCATAAAGGTAGTTACTGAAGTTTTTGACCAGATCAGAGTTGGTTATGCTGTCAACCATAACCCCCGTAGATTCAGAACTCAGTTTGTTTTTGCGCTCTGAAAAAGGAATCAGCTTGCGTTTGAGCCAGATCATCAGTGCGGCAAACAGCAGCGTAACCACCGTAAAGCACAGCGCCAGTTCGACATTGACCGTATAAATAAACACAATATTGACAATAAAGCTCAATATCGGCTGTAAAAGGCCGTATAAAATATGAAAATAAGCCTGTTCGGTATTGTTGATGATGTTTTTGATTTTGCCGGCGATGTTTCCGGCCATCTCATCCGCAAAAAAGGAAGAAGAATGTTTGTGGGCATGGCTGAACAAATCGCGTGAGACCTTGCTCAGATAATAAGGCATAAAACGCACGTTTATCAGGCGCTGCGCAATTTCAACCAGACTTTGGAGAGAGATGGCGGCAAAAATCCCGCCGCTGAGCAGCAAAAGCGTATGCATGGTTTGAGAATCTGCCGGCGCGGAAGAAATCAGGTCTACCATTCGGGCGCTGAAATAGTTGAACATTCTGCCCAAGACCGTTGCCAAAGCAAAAGTCAGGACAACCATAAAACACCATAACTTGAGCTTTTTGGTATATTTCCATAAAAATCTGGTAACGCCGGTTTCCATAATTATCTCCGCCTGTAAAAAAACAGCGTCAGTTTAGCATAAAATATAAAAAAAGCCAAAGCCTTTCTTAAGCCGCGGGTTGACAAAATTTTGCAATAGGATATAGTGTCATTGAATATTTATGTTTTATTTAAATTATTTTAATTTATGAGTTCAATCGCAATCCGTGTTGATTATTTCTTGTACACCTGGCGGCACAAGCTGGCTTTTCTGAAAGTTGAAAAAAAGGTTTTAGGGCATTACACGCTCAAAGGCCTGAAACATGATTTGGACAAGTTGTTCTTATACTGGCTGCCGTGGCTGGATGTGGAAGAAGTTCAGGGGATTCACCGCCGGCACTCGCGGCATCATACCGAATACCAAGGACGACATTGTCAAAATGAAGCCGATTATCAGGAGATGGTCATTGACTGGGAATGCGCCTCTCTGACCAAGCCGGACAAACCCCTGCGGGCTTTTGCCACAATGCTGAAATGGTATCCGCAAACGGAAGACAAGGTTCTGCCGGTAATGCTGAAGTTGAAGCTGGTGGACGAAGCGGCTGTTTTGCAAGCGGTTAATCTGGAATTATGCAGCTTTGAAGAAGCCGAAAAAAAGATTAAGCTTTACGGGTATACATTATTGAAATACCGATAAGGATTAAACAAAAGCCCTGTGTCGTGACTGATACGGGGCTTTGTCTTTTTTGCTTTATCCACATATACCGGACAGCCGTATTGACACGAGTGACACTGCGTTGTATGAATTTTATTATGGTGTATAAGTGTATGCACCGCAAGCCGCTGTGATTTGCATCGGCTTTTTTGTTTTGATTTTAGTAACAGCTTTTTTATTTCATCCGGCTTCTGCTTAACGGCAGGAGCCTTTTTTATGGAGAAAACATTATGTCAAAATCTATCGGGAAATTACTTGGCGTTGCACAGCAGTACAAAGAAGAAGAGGAAAACTACAAAAAATCTTTATCTTACTCTAAATTAACGCCTTATCCGTTTATTACTCAGACGACAAAACCTTATATTGACGATTTACAGCCTGAGAAAACTTCCGCTGTTTCCCAGCAAAAACCTTTAACAGCGGCTCAGAGAGATTGGAGTACGGGAAATGAAACTGTTGACAGAGCCGGCTGCATTGCCGATGGCGGGTATCAGGGATATACTCTGGGCTGGGGAGATGAAATGATTGGTGCTGGCTATGCAACAGGTAAAGCGTTGGATGATGTCAGTGAACTGAAAAATCCGTTTCCGTCTGTCAGCCAAAATTACCAAACAGCACGAGACATGAATCGCAATCATTTAAACTGGTGCAATGATAATTATCCGATATCAACCAGTTCTGCTGAGTTTGTTGGAAATGTTGTTAGTCCAATAAATGTTGTCAAAGCTGCCCGAAGGGCGCCAAATAAAGTGAAAGCAGCGCAGATGGGGAAAAATGCTGTAGGTAACGGTATGGTATATGGTCATGGAAGTTCTGAGGGGAATATCGGAGAACAGGCTATGGGAACTGTAGTAGGAGGTGTGACAGGAAAAATCGGAAATTCCGCAACACGAAAGATAAATCGTGAATTTTTACAAACTCCACCTACGCAACGTTCCAGAGAATTGTTGTTTAATATACTGCAAAACTCTTTTTCTGCCGGTTCAGAATGGCTTTGGGACAATGGTACAAAAAACATTAAAGATAAATTTTAATTGTTATTTTATATTATCAGTATATTATTATTTACAATAAATGAGGAGAAAAAAATAATGAAAGATATAAAGCTGCCGCCCAATACAATATGGGATTACATTAAGGATGTTTTATTATTTTTTGTTATGTTTTCTGTAAATATTACAATAACTATTGCAATCGGATTTGCTGTCGTCAGCTATATAACATTAATAAGGATTATTTTTTCTCCTCATTCTTTTCCATGGTGGTTTTATGTCTATAGTGCTGCCGCATACTTGATATTTTTTATTGAGAAAAAACTCAGTTCAAAAGTTTTTATGATTTCTTTTTTTGCTATAGCAATATTAAACTATATCATCATATTGTATTTTTATCCTAAATTTTTTTATGCTTGGATAAATACATTTCTTCCTGTACATGAGCGCTTTAACTTATAAGAAAAGATTACAAAAGCTCTTTGCGGCGGATTTAATATTTGTTATTAAAAATGTTCTAACTCTTCCTGAAAAATTGCATCAGTTAACAGGTTTTGCAATGTTTTTTCCCAAGATGTCTGAACAAGCAATAATTCCAGTGTTCCGGCAGAGAGAACATATTTGTTTTCTGTATACAGCGAATTATAAAATTGAAGATTGGCTTTTTCCAGCAGATTAATATTTGATAAAATTTTTTGTTGTTTTTTTTCAGGAAAAATTTTCTTAATCTGATTGACCAACTCTTTTTTTATACATTCATTGGATTGATATACGAGTTGCCGCTGCCGAACATCCGGAATATAATCAGTATCAGGAATAAACTGCCGGCGACAGTTCAGGACAATTGCTTCTGCCTTGTTTTCAGCTGATTTACTGATTTTTGCATTTGGCTGAAAAATAAGACTCAGCATATATGCGCATATGCCCCCGAGCAAAAACATCAAAACATATTTATACATATTCAAATTCCTTTTTAACTGCCTGTATTGTATCAAGCGGAAATTTTACGTCAATGTAAGATTTTAGAAACAACCGAAAAAATGAGTTATATTTGTGACTGAAAAATTACTTGACTAACCGCCCTGAGTTTTATTCGGGACATTTTTTTAATCCAGCTTCTGCTTAACGGCAGGAGCCTTTCTTTATGGAGAAAACATTATGACATCTTACAAACTCGGCTCTTTGAGTTCTTCTTTTGAATCAAACGGCAATCCGGCGGCAATCGGTTATGACACGGCCGGCGGCTACAGTTACGGAACTTATCAAATTGAAACCAAGCAAGGCACGATGAAAGATTTTTTGAAGTTTCTCAGCTTTTGCGACCGTTATCGCCCTTACGCCGCAGCTTTGCAAAATGCCGGCGGATATACCGGCGCTGTCAACAAAACAGCGGCATTTGAGCAAACTTGGCAAAATCTTGCTCAAGATGCCGGTTTTGTACAATCTCAGCACGATTTTATTATTGAGCAGAAACTCCGGCCGTTGCTCAAAAAAATCGGCATGATAAAAGGGCTGTCTTTAGAACAACGGCATCCGGTTTTGAAAGATGTTTTATACTCTATGGCAGTGCAGCACGGGCGGGCCGCCTTGATTGTCAAAAAGGCACTCGGAACAGACGTTTCATCCTGTTCTGACCGAGAGATTATCAACCGGCTGTATGACGCCCGTATTGCTTATGTTTCGGCACTGACAAAAATGGCTCCAAAAGAAAGGGACAACATTATCCGCAAGCGATATCCGCAGGAAAGGGACAAGGCGCTCGATTTTTTGCCGAAAGCTTAATACCTGCTTATTTTTTGCGGCGTTTTTTAAGCTTGGTCAGTTTGTCACTGACAACCGAGGTATCGCGGCCGGTTTTGGCAAGGCGTTCATACATGCGCTCAATTTCTTTTTCAAGATAGGCCTGTTCGACGGCAGCTTCCAGCTCCTGCTTTTCTTCAGGGGTGCCGGATGTGCGGATACGGCTGATTTCGGCGTCAATGTCTTCGACAAAAACATTGTCGTCCGTTTTTTTCTTGATGAAATACGGCAGGTCATAAATCAGCTCACGGACTTTGGCATAAGCTTCTTTGCCGTCCATCTTATGGGTATAACGCTGTTTTATCAGGCGCAGGACAATGCCGATTTCTTCGCTGTTATCAACCACGATAAAAGGCATCGGGTCGGCAAAGCCTTTCAGCGCAATCTCCTTAAGATATTCCATAATATGATGAAAATAGCCGTCGATATTATAAAAAATAAACGGTTTGAAGTCCAAAAAGCCGTCCTGCATGGCTACGCAGTCATAAGCCAATTCGTCCAGAGTCCCGACGCCGCCGGGGGCAAAGACCACAAAGTCGGCATTCAGGAGTTTTTGCTTACGCTCTTCCAGCGTTTTGGCAAAAATCAGGTTGTCAATCTGGCAGATAAGCTCATCATCCTTGGGATACAATTCATAATAGGCCTCGGTCGTCACGCCTTGGATCGGGCTTTTGACGCCGGCGGCGTTGTTTTTTTTGTTCCAGCCGTCCAAAACGCCGCGGGCAACCGCCCCCATAATGCCGGAATTGGAAACGCCGAAATCCAGCTTGAAGCCGAGTTTGACAATCTTGCGGCCGAGATTGTAGGCTTCTTCAACATAGACGGGTTCCGTGCCCGAGCGGCTGCCGCCGGCAACAAATACGCGCAAGCCGTCCTGCCGGTTGGCTTTCAAAAAGTCCGTTACAAATTGTTTATCCTGACAATGTTCCGTCATTCTTATATCTCCGGTATGTCGCCCTGTGCCTGATCAGCATAAAACCGTTGTGCAAATTCCTGCAGTTTGTCTTCGGCCAGAGCCTGACGCAGCCCCTGCATTAATCTTTGATAGTATCTGATATTATGCCATGTCAGCAGCATAACGGCAAGAACTTCGTTGCATTTTTGCAAGTGATGGATATAAGCCCGGCTGTAATTGCGGCAAAGCGGGCAGTCGCAGCCTTCTTCCAGAGGACGCGGGTCTTCGCGGTGGCGGGCATTGCGGATGTTTACCGTGCCAAAGCGCGTAAAGGCCTGAGCCGTACGTCCCGAGCGGGTCGGCATAACGCAGTCAAACATATCGACACCGCGCAAAACCGCTCCGACAATATCATCCGGACGGCCGACGCCCATCAGGTAACGAGGTTTGTCATCCGGCAGCATCCCCGGCGCATAGTCCAAAACCTTAAACATGGTTTCCTGCCCTTCACCGACGGCCAGTCCGCCGATGGCATAACCGTCAAAGCCGATCTCTTTCAGCTTTTCGGCCGAAATTCCGCGCAGGTCTTCATAATCGCCGCCCTGCTGAATGCCGAAGATGCCGTAGCCGTCGCGGTCAACAAAGGCGGCTTTGCTTCGTTTGGCCCAACGCATGGACATTTCCATAGACTTTTGCACGTCTTTATGCGCGGCCGGAAGTTTGACGCATTCATCCATGCACATGGTAATGTTCGAATCCAGTTTGTGCTGGATTTTGATTGACTCTTCAGGGCTTAAGAAAAACTTTTTGCCGTCAACGTGCGAGCTGAAAGTCACGCCCTCTTCCGTCAGTTTGCGCAACCCCGTCAGGCTCATAACCTGAAAGCCGCCGGAATCGGTCAGAATCGGCTTATCCCAGTTCATAAACTTATGCAGGCCGCCCATTTTTTCAACCAGATCAGCTCCCGGACGAAGCATCAGGTGGTAGGTGTTGCCGAGCAGAATCTGCGCGCCGGTCGCGGCAACGGATTCCGGCATCATGGCTTTTACCGTGCCGCAGGTGCCGACGGGCATAAATGCCGGCGTATCAACGGTGCCGTGTTTGGTATGGAGTTTGCCGAGGCGGGATTTGCCGCTGCGTTTTAAGATTTCAAATTTTAATGCCATTGTTTTATTTTTCCTTTCTTGTCCTCATCATACACTATTTTTTTCTTTTTTCTACCTTTTATTCTTTAGTTTTCCTTATCTCTGAAATTCACTTTTTTATTTTTCAATTTCTCATCAGGGGATGTTTAGTCCT
>JAGBHO010000012.1 GCA_017935485.1 Alphaproteobacteria bacterium
AGCTTAGAAAATGAGGTTGGGCTTGACTTTTGCTTACTTTTGGTCAAGCAAAAGTAAGAAAGAAGAAAACCCAACTCTATGAAGAAATCAAAACCAGAAAATAAGAAAAGAAAAACACCGACAAAAGAGAGCGAGTGGCGGCGGGTGAGGACGGAAAGAAACCAGAAAACAAACAAAGACGGGGAGAGACAGAAAAGCTGGAAAAAGAAAATAACGAGGAATATGGAATGAGAGGGAATGAGAGGGAATGAGAGGGAATGAGAGGGAATGAGAGGGAATGAGAGGACTAAAACCTCCTGATGAGAAAATAAAAAGAGTGCATCAGAGGGAGGGAAAGAAAAGGAAAATTCCGACAAAAAAAGGAGGCATGGTCGCCTCCTTTTTTATTGCGTCATACCTGCGATACCGGAGCAAAACGGTACGCTGGATGACAAATTTACCGCTCTGTTTGCCTTTTTCAAAAACTTGGATCATGTTTTTTGCCTGATTTTTTTTCAATAGCCTGATTAACGACTTTACGGGCATTAAAATTGGCGTTAAACATTGCATTATATTGATGCAATGGTGCATTTGCCTGAATCCAGACCAAGTCTTCACAATAAAGGGAATAGAGCTTTTTCAGTTCTTCCGTAGAGAGTTGATCAAGTTTAACCAAGCCTCCGCGGTCAATAATTTCCTGATGAATTTCTTTTCGCGTTCTCATGTTATTGTCGTTTTAAAATTAAACACTAAAGCACCAAGAATATATTCTTGGAATAATATAAATACTAATAAATGAAGAAGTCAGCAGATTAGCAAGGCAGAAAAATTAAGTCAAGAATTTTTATAAATTCTTCTCATAATCATCAATTCTTGCCAACAAATCATTAAGCTTAAGCCGAAGTTTTTTGTTTCCGGCGGCTTGCCTCAGAGCATTTTCGGCCTGCCGTCTGGCGGCTTTAAATTCTCCGATGCCAAGGCTGAATTCGGCAGCTGCATATTCTGCATATTCTCTTTGTCCCAAACCTTCATAAGCGCGGGAAAGCAGCATATAAATCAGACTCCCCGGCCTTTGCACGGCAGCCTGATTCAGCTGATTGACAATTTTTTGCAATTTGCTTTTGTCAGGAGAAGTTTCCAAAGCCGCCTGCGCCCAGTTGACCTTGAACAGAGCCGAGTTGGGCATAAGGGATAATGCTTTTTCATATTCCGCCTCGGCCTGTCTGACCTTGCCGTTTTCAATGTAAATCTGTCCTTTTAACTCATGAAAATACGGATTGTCCGGCTCTCTGGCAATCAATTCGTCTGCACTGCGCAAAGCCTGCTGAAGCTTCATTTGCTTAAAATAAGCAATCGTACGGGCGTATAATGCCGGCGTGGACGTATCCGAAACGGGATATCTTCGCAAGGTTTGCGCCGGTGGCTCCAAAAAACCGATAAGCTTGGCTTTTACCCTGTCAAACTTTTCGTCTTTGGCGGATGTGGCCGAAATGCCCGATTCTTTGACGGCTTGTTCCAAGAACGAAATTCTTTCCTTTGTCATCGGGTGCGTTCGAAAATAGGGCATTTCTTCTCGTCCGCTCATAATATTGCGCTGCTCGATTTTTTTCATAAAATCAAGCATTCCGACCGGAGATTTGTGATTGGCCTTTAACAATTTGACGGCAGCCTCGTCCGCACTTCTTTCTTCGCTGGTCCGGTAATTTAAAAACTGATTGAGCGTCGCTCCCTGACTGCCGACCGCCATAGCCATAGCGACATCGCCGCGTCCGCCTATAACCGCGGCAGCACCGGCAAGAACAGCCGAGGCCAGCCCGATTTTTTGCAAAGACTGCGCCTGAATTTTTCCGCGCAGGATATGCCCGCCTTCAATATGTCCAATTTCGTGGGCAATCACACCTTCAAGCTCGTTGCGGCTGTCAGCGGCCGTAATGGTTCCTGTATGCACAAACAAATTGTTGCCGTCGCCGACAAAAGCATTCAGACTGTTGTCCTGCACGATATAAAGCTTGTTGCGGTTAAAAGGAATTCCGGCGGATTTGAAAAACGGTCTGGCCGTATCTGCAAGAAACTGCTCGGTTTCTTCGTCAGAAATAATGATAATCGCCTGAGCGTCCCGACATTCAAAAGCCAAAAAGACCAACAGCAGAAAAATTCCGCTGTTGAGCCTTTTCAGCCAGTGTCTGAAAGAAGTTAACCTTTTATCAGTTTTTTCCACCAAGTTGTTTTTTCCTTTGTATCTTCCGTGCCGGCGGCATCAGAATTGGCCGTTGCCTTGTTCTCTGTCAGAGATGTAGTATTGCCGCGGCTGTTATACAAGATGATGGCTTCTTGTTTTTCTTTAACGGCCGGAACCGGTCTGCTGCCGGAATCTCTCGGCGTACGGTCTTTCCTGTCCCGGTTGCCCCTGTCGCGCCGTCCTCTGCGGTTGCGGTCACGACGGTCTCTCCGGCTGCCGGTATTTTCTCTGTCGCTCTCTTCAACTTGAACAATTTCTTCGGCCGGTGTATCAGAACTTTCATTGTCGTTAGAAAACTCTTCCGGCTTTTCTTCCGTTTTTTCGCGTCGGGAATTCCGTTTGCCGTCGCGGCGTTCGTTACGGCAGTCATCACGCTTTTCTTCACGTTTTTCCTTTTCAACCGGTTTTTTGTCTTCCTCTTCGGATTTTGTACTCTTAACCCGCTCAATCCGGTAATCGGAAACGTTTTTAATGCTGTTGTCGGCGCTGATGATAATGCTCATGCCGTAACGCTTTTCCAAATCAATCAGTTTTTCGCGTTTGTGATTCAGCAGGTAAACGGCAATATCGCCGGGCACAAAGACATTGACCGAAGCCGAACGGTTGCGGATGCCTTCTTCCTCAATTCCGCGCAAAATCAGAACCGCTGCGGAATCCGTCGTCCTGACAAGGCCTTTCCCGCCGCAGTAAGGGCAGGTCGTATAATTGCTTTCAAAGAAAGAAGAGTGCATTCTCTGGCGCGAAAGCTCCAGCAGCCCGAAGCAGCTCATTTTGCCGACCTGAACACGGGAGCGGTCTTTTTTCAAAGCCTCTTTCATCCGGCGTTCGACGGCATGGTTGTTTGCCGGTTCATCCATATCAATAAAGTCAATCACAACCAAACCGGCCAGATTGCGCATTCTGAGCTGGCGGGCAATTTCGTCGCATGCTTCCAGATTGGTTTTGAGAGCGGTTTCTTCCAAATCTTTTTCTTTGGTCGCGCGACCGGAGTTAACGTCAATTGAAACCAGAGCCTCCGTCGGATTAATCACCAGATAGCCGCCGGATTCCAGTTGCGCATTGGCGTCATGCAGCTTGTCAAGCTGGGTCTCAACCTGAAAACGCTGGAACAGCGGCATCTCGTTATTGCGATAATTTTTGATTTTTTTCAGGCTGTGCGGAGAAAGGATTCTGAAAAAGTCCTTGGCCATTTTATAAGCATTCTCGCCTGAAACCAGAATCTCCGAAACTTCTTTGGTATAAATGTCGCGCAACGCCCGCTTAATCAGGTTGCCTTCTTCATGAATCATCGCCGGAGCTTTGCTGCTCAAAGACGCGATTCTAATCTGATTCCAGCTTCTGATAAGATAATTGTAATCGCGCACGATGTCGGCTTTGGTCTTTTCTTCGCCGGCAGTGCGGACGATAATGGACATATCGCTGGTCAGCGGCAGTTCTTTGACAATGTTTTTGAGTCTCTTGCGGTCAGCCACATTGGTAATTTTGCGTGAAACTCCGCCGCTCTTGATCCGGTTGGGCATCAAAACGCAGTATCTGCCGGCCAGAGACAGGTATGTTGTTAAAGCGGCGCCTTTGTTTCCGCGTTCTTCTTTAACAATCTGAACCATTAAAATCTGGCCTTCTTTAATCACTTCCTGAATACTGTGACGGTGATAAAGCTTGCGGGACTTCAAAAGTTTTTTCTGCAGGTCAAAGTCATATTCCTGCTCTTCTTCGTCGTCTTCGTCAAAAGCCTCGCTGCCGCAAACTTCGTCATCCTCTTCGTCATCGGCTGCGGAAGAGGGAGAAACCGCCTCGCTGATACTGTCTTCTTCGGTACCGCTGTCTTCGCTCAAAACTTTCAGTTCTTCGTTGGCTTCACGTTTCTTGCTGCGGCGCGGCCGTCTGCGGTAACGCGATTTCCGGCCTTTTTCTTCTTCCTGATTTTCCTCGTCGGATTCCGAAGCTTCGGCAGCTGTTTCGGAAACTTCTTCTGTCGTTTCGGTAACGTCGCTTGCGGCTTCGGTTGTTTGTTCTTCGGCTTCGACCGGAGTATCTTGTGCCGCCGTTTCTTCATTTGCCGCTTTGTCGGCATTTTCTGCTTGCATAGCACTGTCGCCGTTATCCGATTCGTCCGAAGCTGTTGCTTCTGTTTCAGTTTGTTCTGCCTGCGCTGCCGCTTCCTGTTCGGCTTTCAGTCTTTCGGCTTCCAGACGGGCCTGTTGTTTTTCAGCGCGGATTCTTTCTCTTTCGAGTTCGCGCTCTTTGATTGCGGCCTTTTTGTTTTCAATAATCTCGTCAACTTCTTTGTCAACCTCGGCCAGCTCTTCTTCCGATACATTGTAATAGTCGGGATGAATTTCGCCAAAAGCCAAAAAACCGTGCTTGTTGCCGCCGTAATCCACGAATGCGGCCTGCAGGGAGGGCTCGACCCTCATGACTTTGGCAAGATAAATGTTTCCTTTAATCTGGCGGCGGTAGGCCGTTTCGCATTCAACGTCTTCCAACTTGTTCCCGTTAATAACCACAACCCGTGTTTCTTCCGGATTAGTGTCGTCAATCAACATTCTTTTAATCATAAATAATAACTCCATTGCTTGGCTGTATTGCAATCAGCCCGATTCTATATGCCGGAGTTTGTCGACTTTAAACGGATTCCCTTTGTCTGTAAGTCCGTCAATCTTAAAATATCTATATTCCCGAGCTGTATCAACAGCTTGTTTTTATATAAAAACTTTTTGATATTCACTTCAAGTCCAAAGTCTTATCTAAATGCTCTCAACTTGTTGTAAATACACAGACATCGTCCGGCAAAAACTTTTTCTCCCGGGTCAGATGAGGCCGAAAATATCAATGATAAAACGGCGGCATCAAAATTTGGTCTTGCAAAGTCAGTCTTTTTAAGTGTAAATATTAAAACCAAACCCTGATACAAAAAAATTCATTTAACCCAACAATAAGATATACGAATTGTTTTAAAACACAACAACAAAATCATCTCAGGCACAAATTTTTTGCCGCGGAGTTTAACGACTTGGTAATGAATGTTTTGTATATTAGAACAAAATAAAAGGATTTTTGAATAGCGCATAATGTTGTCAGAGCTGAAAAAAAATATTGCCGTTTTTTTCAAAAGGTTCGCTGTATCGGCGGCCCTTGCGTTGTTTTGCCTGCCTTTTTTTTGCAGCGGCAGCGCGACGGCGGCAACAATCCGGTCTTTGCGTATCGGGCAGAATGCCGGAGGTATCCGCATTGTTTTTGATACCAATGCCAAAATCGGCTACAATGCCTTTTTGCTCAGCAGTCCGCGCCGTTTGGTGATTGACTTCGAGAACGTAACGCTCAACGCCAGTGTTGAAAACAGTCTGACAAGCAATAACGTGCTTGAAAATCCCCGTATCGGTCGTAATGTCGATACCGGTGCCGCCCGTCTGGCTTTTGACCTCAAACAGCCTGCCGTTATCAAAAAAGCTTTTATGCTTCCTCCGCAAATCAACTTCGGCTGGCGTTTTGTGGTCGATTTGGAAATCACGACCGAAAGCGACTTTTCCAAACACGTCGGTGCGGCCTATGCCGTGTCTGATGATGGCGGTTCTTCTTCGCAGAGCGTTAAAAATGCCAAAAGCGTTAAAACTTCGTCCGCTTCGGAAAAAAGAAACAAAGCCAAAAAAATTATCGTGCTGGATCCCGGACACGGCGGACAAGACCCCGGAGCAATCGGCGTTTCCGGCGTTTATGAAAAAAATATCACTCTGTCGGCCGCCCGCGAGCTGAAAAAAATCCTTGATGCCAAAGGTGAGTATAAGGTTTATATGACCCGCAACCGCGACGTCTTTATTCCTCTGCGCGAAAGGGTCAGAATTGCCCGCAGATACAAGGCCGATTTGTTCCTGTCCATTCATGCCGACAGTGCGTTAAACCGCAATGCCAAAGGCCTGTCCGTCTATACTTTGTCAGAAAAAGCGTCAGACAAAGAAGCCGCTGCATTGGCGGAACGTGAAAACAAAGCCGATGTAATCGCCGGCCTGAACTTTGCCGAACACTCCAAAGAAGTGTCGGACATCCTGATTAACCTTGCTCAGCGTGAAACCTTAAACCGTTCATCGGAATTTGCAACCTTTATGGTTTCGGAAATGCGCAAAAGCTGCAAGCTTTTGGACAATACGCACCGCTTTGCCGGCTTTGCCGTTCTGAAAGCGCCGGACATTCCTTCCGTTTTGCTGGAAATGGGATACCTGTCCAACCGCTCGGAAGAAAAACTTCTGCGCCAATTGTCCTATCGCCAAAAACTGGCCAAATCCGCTGCCGCCGCCATTGATAAATATTTTGACAATATGCACCACGCCTCATTGTTTTGATTATGAACAGGTGCATTCAAGCTAATTATATTCTTTTCCTGCGGTTGTCATTTAACGTGTTTCGCATAAAAATTATTTTACGCTCTTGATAAAATTTACTTCGGTTACGGACAATAAAATCTGGCAGATAACCCCGGACCTTCATGAACACAAATATCAAAATCTGGAGAACAACCGATAAACTCATGCATCGGAACGGCTTCGCTACAATCAAGATTAGATGTGTATTTTTTACAAAGAGCATAATAATCTTCGCATCCATATCCGGTGTCATCGCAACAATAAAAAAAGGTGCCTCCCGATCCGCCTCCGCCGCTGGAAGAACCGCCGGATTCACACCGGCCTCCGTTACAAGTCTGCCCGCTGGAACATTTGGAAGCTCCGCAGCTTTCGTAATAAGTAGTCCCGTTTCTTACGCATGATTTATAACCAACATTTTTACACAGTTTTGCACAATCGGAGGCAGTATACTGATAAATACATTGAAAATTACAAGTTCCGTTTTCACAGGTTTGTCCGGAAGCGCACTTTGAACTCCCGCAGGCTTGATAATAAGTTGTACCGTTTCTGTTACAAGAAACAGAGCCGGTATATTTACATTGTCTTGTACAGTCGGCCGCAGTAATTGTGTAATTGCATGCCGGAGTTGTTGTTTTGCATGTTCCGTTGTCGCATTCCTCCCCGTAACTGCAATAACTAGTTCCGCAAGATTGATAATATGTTGTCCCGTTTCTGACACAGGAATTATAACCGGTATACTTACACTCAGAGGCACAATCTTGTGCCGTATACTGGTATGTGCAGCTTGGTGCAGGGGTAACACATGTTCCGTTGCTGCAGTTCTGTCCGCTGTAACACTTCGAGGAGCCGCAGGAAGCATAATAAGTCTTTCCGTTTTTCTGACAAGACGTTGTTCCGGTATATTTGCATTGTGAAGAACAATAATCGGCAGTGTAGGAATAAGTGCATTCGCTTTCGGGAGAAAAACAAAAATACATTGAGGTGTCAAAAGGACATTTTACGCCGCCGTTCGGACAATCGGAAGCCGAGTACTTGTATCCGAGCGAAAAGCAGTCCGGCGAAGACGTGCAGGCTGCCCAAACTCCGGCGGCCGGAACAATCGCCAGCACCCCCGTCGCAACACTGAGTAACAATTCTTTTTTCATGTTCTTAACTCCTTTGGTTTTTACCTTGCCGTCTGTTGTGCACTTTTTTCTTCGGCTATCACTCTCCGTTTTCCCCCTCTTTGCTAAGAGGGGGCAGGGGGAGTTAGACTTTTATCGTCATTAGCAACTTTTCCTCTTTTGTTATCCCCTTTTTCTCTATCCCATCATCCCGAGTCCTTTTTTATTGTCATCCTGAATCCTTTTTTTCTTTGTCATCCTGAGCGGAGCGAAGGATCCAGTTCAAACAATATAGCTTTATTAATTAACTGGATTCTTCTTCAAAGCACTTTAATCACATCCCCGCCGTAGCACTGCGGGTCTCATGGCACCGCATAAATCGATCGCTGCCGAATTCCGCTATTTTATACACTCAAATTTGCCGATAGAGTAAGGTGCATAGTCGATTTCGCTACCTGGGTAACCGCAGCTTCTCTCGCCAGGGTAACCTCCAGAGGTTTTACAATTAGTCTCCATTGTACTGCAGGCTATGCCAAATCCTTCCATGCATTTATTATAACAACTCATTCCAAATCTGCTCTGGCATTCGCTGTCATGATAATGTTCCGTCCTGTCACTTCCTCCATAATTGCATGCAATAGACCCGCAACACCATCCGCTTATTGGCATAGTATCTTGGGGTTGGCACGTGAGCTTTGTGTAGAGATAATAACTGCCGAAGCTAAAGAGATCACATAGCTGAATAATAGAAGTACCTCCGGAAGCACGACAACTTGCCTGCATATCATTACAGGTTACTCCCAATCTTTGCATACATTCTGTATAACAATTATGACCATACTTACTCTGGCACTCGCTGTCTTTATAATGTGATGTTCCGCTGTATCCACACAAACTGCCACCACAGCAATAGCCGGTTGTAGGTGCAGAAGGTGTAGGAGTTTTACAAGTTCCGTTTTCACAAGTTTGTCCGGAAATGCATTTGCTTGTTCCGCAGGCTTGATAATAAGTTGTACCATTTCTTAGGCATGATGCGCCTGCGGTATATTTGCATTCTCTGGCACAGTCGGCCGCAGTAATTGTGTAATTGCATGTCGGGGCATTGCTTTTACACGTCCCATTACTGCAAGTCTGCCCGCTGGAACACTTGCTTGCCCCGCAAGTTTCATAATAAATTATGCCATCTTTCAGACAATATTTAGAATTACTATCAATACTTTTGCATTGTTTTCTGCAGTCATTTTCAGTATATTGATATGTACAGTTTACAATCGATGTTTTGCAAGTCCCATTATTACAAGTCTGTCCGCTTGAACACTTTGAACTTCCGCAAGATTGATAATATGTTGTCCCGTTTCTGACACAGGAATTATAAGCGGTATACTTACACTCAGAGGCACAATCTTGTGCCGTATACTGGTATGTGCAGCTTGGTGCAGGGGTAACACAGGTTCCGTAATTGCACGTCTGATTGTAAGAACATTTAGAGGAGCCGCAGGAGGCATAATAAGTCTTTCCGTTTTTGAAACAAGTGAGAGAACCAACGTTTTTACACTCTGCGGCACAATCTTCGGCAGTATAGGTATAAAAGCAGGAAGACACGGTTTCAGAACAAAAATATTTTCCGCTGTCATACAAGCAGGCAAGACCTTTCCCGCCGCATTGTGAATAAGAATATTTGTAGCCGAGAGAGGCGCAGTCCAGTTCCGGCATACAAGCCGCGTTTGCTTCGCCGTAAAATAAAAAAGCCACACCCAGTAATAATCCTTTTCTCATATTTCCGTCTCCTTTGTTTTTATCTTGTCTGCTCTTCTGTCCTTTTTCCCTTTCTGCCATTCTTACTTTTCTCATTGTCACCCCAAGCCTTTCCTCTTTCTGTCATTTTATTTTGTCATCCCCGGGCTTGCCCCGGGGATCCAACCCACAACCAGCACTCAGCTTCCCTCTTTATGGATTGCCGGATCAAGTCCGGCAATGACAAAAGAAGAATAATATACCCGGAACGACTACTCACATCGCCAGAGCGAGTCGCTGCCGGCATCGTAGCCGAGGTTGTTGCAACGCTGGAAGACCGGAGTACCTCCAGAAGCTCGACAACTATCTTGCATATCATTACAATCCGGTTCTCCCCGATTTTCTCGGCAAGCTCGATAACAGCTTTTGCCATAATTACTCTGACAATAGCTTTCATTTGCACTGCAACCGCTATACCCGCAGCAATATCCGCTCGTTGCCACACTATCATTTCCGGATGATGCGTCCTCTTCCTCGCAATACCACTTTGTTTTGTCAAACGGACAGGCAACGGCGGGCTTTCCCGAGCAGGCTGATGAGGTCTGGCTATACCCCAGCGTAACACAGTTTGTTACCGGAGCGGAGCACCATTCGATATAACCGTTTTGACAACCGTCGCGGCATTGTGAGTACTTCTTGGTATTGCCAGTATAACAATAGTCGCCGTTGTCCACGCCGCCGTAACTGGAGCAGGTAGAATAGCCGGTGCAGGGGTTTTCTTTACGTTTATAAAGCTTTCCGCGTGTGCAGTGGTCACAGTAATCCGTGCCGTCTTTTATATAGCCTGTCGTCCCGCCCGAGGTCTGCGCATCAGTGTAGTTGTATCCGCTCGGACAGGTGGTCTGGCAGCATTGTCTGCAGTCGTAACCGCAGCTGTCCTTGCCCACAACGGCACCGCTCTCACAGCCGGTGACTTTCGAATTGGCAGGACAATTCTTGGATGGCGTATCGTTGCAACATTTGGCATAAGAGGGATTCCATTCGCATAATTCGGTCTTGTCGGGACGGGAACAGTTGTTGACATAACCGTTGTCTTTACAGGCCTGAGCTGTGTCCTGCCGGCATTCTTTATACCAGTCGAGCCCGTTCGGGCATTGCTGATACGGATACCAAGTCGGCCCGAGGTCATAACATGATTGTGAAGATTTAGTGTAGCCTTTGTTTTTACAATATTGCTCGGCAGTACATTTGGTGTAACTTTCATCGCGTGAGCAGGTTTGGGAATAGTCCGGCGCCATACCGTCCGGACAACGAAAATAATACCCGTTGTCTTCGCACCAAGAGGAATCCGAGTTGACATCGTCAAAATCCGGTATCCCCAGCTCACAGTCCGGCAAAAAACATATTCCCGCTAAAACGGAGGAGGGGAGGAAAACCGACAATCCGGCGGTAAAAGTAGCAATAGAAACCGCCGAAACAGATTTCATGTGTAGCATAGTAGATTTCATCGGCTTCCTCCCCATAATAAAAATTCTTTTCAAAACACGTTTTTCATTCCGTTTCCGCCATAGCATCACGGGTCACGGGGCACCGTACAAACTGACGCCTCACCCGCCAGTCGGCTGTACTTCAAAGCACATCCTCTGTCATACTTCCTGTCGGAGCATCGCGGCCTCTGAAGCAGTGAGATGACAGTTGATGCCTCACCCGCCGGGTGGCTGCCGGCATTAGGTTTTACTGGCATTAACCTTATCATAAAATCGCGCATATGTCAAGTACGTTTGAGAAGATGGGTGTGTTTTTTGGGGAAAAGTACGGACAGAGCGCTCGGAAGAGGAATTTTTGTCAGCAAAGGTTTGCCGGAACAAAGGGGAAAAATAAAAAATTTCTTTGCAATTTTCTTAAATTGTAATAGATTAAGCACGAGATTCTGAACAATAAGATTAAAAAAAGCCTAAAACCACGGATTTGAAATGTTAAAAACGCTGTCTTCTTTATTAAGCACCTTTTTCTTTTTTGCTGTTATTGTGTTTGTTGTTTTAATCAGCACAATCTGGGATTATGCCGGAAAACTTCCTGATTACCGCCAGCTGGCAAAATACGAACCGGCTGTTACGACCCGCCTTTATGCCGGTGACGGCCGTTTGTTAATGGAATACGCGACAGAGAAGCGCTTTTTTGTTCCGGTAGATAAAATCCCTGAAAGAGTAAAGAATGCGTTTATCGCGGCGGAGGACAAAAAGTTTTATTCCCATTCCGGTATTGATTATGTCGGAATTGTGCGTGCAGTTTTGAGCAATATCAAGAAAATCGGTACCGGCGCCCGTCCCGGCGGCGCTTCGACAATTACCCAGCAGGTGGCCAAAAACTTCTTGCTGTCGTCCGAATTGTCTTACAGCCGCAAAATCAAAGAAGCCATTTTGGCAACAAGGATTGAACAGGCTTTTTCCAAAGATCATATTCTGGAACTTTATCTGAATGAAATTTATCTCGGTAACCGCTCCTATGGTGTCGGCGCCGCCGCATTGAACTATTTTGGCAAATCGCTGGACGAGCTGACTTTGGAAGAAGCCGCTTATCTGGCAGCTTTGCCTAAGGGGCCGAACAATTACAACCCCAAAACCAAAAACGCCGCTGCCGTCGCCCGCCGCAACTGGGTGATTGACCGCATGGCCGAAGACGGCTATGTCAGTGAGGAAGAAGCGCTTGCCGCCAAGGAAAAACCGTTGGTTACCATACAACGGAATAATGAATTTGTAAAAGATTCGCAGTATTTCAGTGAAGAAGTCCGCCGCCGCATCACCGACAAATTCGGGGATGACGCCTTGTATGAAGGCGGACTGCTGGTTCGGACGACTGTTGATCCGAAATTGCAGGAAATTGCCACAAAAGTCTTTAGAAAAGGATTGCAGGATTACGACAATCGCCACGGCTGGCGCGGGGCTGTAGCCAATATCAGTCTGGATGGCGATTATAAAGAAAGTCTTGCCAAAATTGAAATGCCCAAAGGCGCGGATAAAAGCTGGCAGAAAGCCGTCGTGCTCGAAGCATCCAAAGACAAAGCCGTTATTGAAACAAGCGCCGGAGAACGCGGCACAATCCCTCTGGCCTTTATGCCTTCTGCCGGCAAGACGCTGAAAAATCAGGGAATTACCGGACCGTTGGGCAGCGTTGCCAAATATTTGAAAAAAGGCGACGTGATATATGTGGAAAAAGCGGCTGAAAAGGAAATTGCCGCTAAAAAACTGGCGGCGGACAGTTACCGTTTGCGTCAGGTGCCGGATGTTCAGGGGGCTTTGATTGCGCTTGATCCGCATACCGGCAAAGTGTTGGCTGCGGTCGGCGGATATGATTTCTCCCAGTCGCAGTTTAACCGCGCGACACAGGCCAAACGCCAGACCGGATCTTCTTTCAAGCCTTTTGTTTATATAACGGCTTTGGATAACGGTTATTCTCCCACGGATTTGATTTTGGACGCGCCGTTTGTGTTGGATCAGGGTGAGGGGCTGCCGAAATGGAAACCCAAAAACTATTCGGTCAATTTTTATGGCCCGACAACATTACGTCAGGGAATTGAAAAATCGCGTAACCTGATGACCGTTCGTCTGGCGCAGGACTTGGGCATGGATAAAGTTTCGGAATATGTCCGCCGTTTCGGGATTAACGATAATCTGCCCAAACTGCTTTCCATGTCGCTGGGCGCTTCTGACACGCGTTTGATTAATATGGCGGCGGGCTATGCCATGATTGTAAACGGCGGCAAAAAAATTGAGCCTTATTTTATTGAGCAGGTGCAGGACCGCAACGGCAAAACCATTTTGAAGCATGACAAACGCGAATGCGCCGGCTGCAATGTGGACTTTTATGAGAGTCAGGAAACGCCGAAACTGATTGATAACCGGGAGCAAATTGTTGATCCGCTCAGCGCTTATCAGATGACCAGCATTCTCGAGGGCGTGGCTATCAGGGGAACAGCCTCGCGCCTGAGAACATTAAACAAACATTTGGCCGGCAAAACCGGAACCACCAATGATAATAAAGATTCCTGGTTCATCGGCTTTTCGCCGGATTTGGTCGTGGGCGTTTATCTTGGCTTTGACGAACCGAGAACGTTGGGCAGACGGGAGACCGGCGCAACGGCGGCGCTTCCGGTTTTCTATGATTTTATGCAGCAGGCTCTGAAAAACCAGCCGGATATTCCTTTCCGTATTCCGAACGGCATCAAACTTGTGCGGGTTAACCATACGACCGGCAAACCGGCGACGCCGATGGATAAATCCGTGATTGTCGAGGCCTTGAAACCGGATTTTGACTTTGACAAACAGGCACAAAGGGTGATTGGCGGAGAAACACTGGCCGCTGACGGCAAAGAAGTGCCGTCTTCCGGTTATTCTGCGGAAGAGGGCGGAGATTTTCAGCTGGGCGGACAATATTAAGGAGTATAATAGAGATGAGAGCCGAAATTGCGGAAGTTGTTGAAGAAATCAGGCAGTCGCTGGAACTGCTGAGGAGGTCTCTTTGACTATGATAATGCTGTATTGCGCCTGAGCGAACTCAATGCGCTGAGCGAAGATGCCAATCTTTGGAATGATGCCGAAAAAGCCAAAAAACTGATGAGCGAAAAAACGCGTCTGGAAGATAACCTCGGCCATTATGATGCAATGCTCAAGGCGCTGAATGATACGGTTGATCTTGTGGAAATGGCAGAAACAGAGGATGACGAAACCGTTATTGCCGAAGCTTATCAGGAACTTTTGTCCTTAAAAGAAGAGGCCAAACGCGGTGAATTGGAAGCCTTGCTCTCCGGAGAAGTCGATGCCAACGACGCCTTTTTGGAAGTCCATGCCGGCAGCGGCGGCACTGAGGCGCAGGACTGGGCGGAAATGCTGGTGCGTATGTACAGCCGCTGGGCGGAAAGCCGCAAATTTAAAACTGAATATATAGAAGAAACCGAAGGCGATGTCGCCGGCATTAAATCCGTAACTTTGAAAATTTCCGGACATAATGCCTATGGCTGGTTGAAGTCGGAAACCGGAGTACATCGTCTGGTGCGGATTTCGCCGTTTGACAGTGCGGCGCGCCGCCATACCAGCTTTGCTTCTGTCGGAGTCTATCCGGTACTGGATGATGACATTGAGATTGAGGTCAATGAAGCCGACTGCCGGGTTGATACCTATCGCGCCAGCGGTGCCGGCGGCCAGCATATTAACAAAACCGATTCGGCTGTTCGTATCACGCACATTCCGACCGGAATAGTCGTACAGTGCCAAAACCAGCGCTCTCAGTTCCAAAACCGTGACGCTGCGTGGAAAATGCTCAAAGCCCGTCTGTATGAATTGGAACTCAAAAAACGCGAAGAAGCCGAGCAGACAATGCGTGACAATCAAAGCGACATCGGCTGGGGACATCAGATCCGCTCTTATGTTTTGCAACCTTATAAAATGGTCAAAGATTTGCGGACGGAAGCCGAAACTTCTGACACCAAGGCCGTTTTGGACGGTAATATTGATATGTTCTTGAGTGCGGCGCTCGCACATAAATTATAGAAGAGGCAAAAATGAAAAAATTTGGAAAATGGTTAAAAAGGGCAGTTGCGGCCGGTGTTGCAATTTATGCTTTGTTTTGTGCCGTCGTATATTTATATCCGCAATACTTTTTTTACAATCCGACGCATACGCCTTCAAATCTGGACAATGCCCGTGCCAAAGGTTTTATGGCTGAACGCGTGGATTATGCTTCCGAAGACGGTACGCCGCTGTTCGGCTGGTATATTCCGCCCCGCCGGAACAATTTGCCGCTGGTTGTCTTTATGCATGGCAATTCTTATAATATTGAAACCTTTTATAATAAAATGCAGCCGCTGGCAGAAGCCGGATATGGCGTTTTTATGCCGGAATACAGGGGATTTGGCGGCGTAGAGGGCAAAATTTCGCAGGCCAACCTGGAGGCAGACGCCATCGCTGCCGTCAGAAAACTGCAACAAATGGGGTATGATAATTCCCGTATGGTGATCTATGGCATGTCTTTGGGATCTCATATGGCAACCAACAGCGTTTATAAACTGCAGAATGACGGAAACTTTGCCGGCCTGATTTTGGAAGTGCCGTTTGATAATATTGAAAACGTTGTCCGGCTGGTTGTGCCGGTTCCGCTGCCGTTGCAATATATTGTCCGGGACAAATACCATAATGAAGAGATGCTTTCCGGCGTAAATGCACCGCTTTTGCTGATGGGCGGAACACATGACCGTACAGTTCCCGTTGAATTGGCAAAAAAATTATATACATTTGCTAAAGAACCGAAAAATATGATTATATATGAGGGAGGGACACACAGCGGCCTGTACGACTTGCAAAATTATAAAGATGTTCTTTCATGGTTGGAAAATTTAACAAGAAAGTAAAAAATGAAAATAATCAGCAATCGGGCATATATTTTTCATAAAACAATGGATTATCTCGGGGTTGCCGTCCTCGGGCTGATTTTGTTGTTTTTGTGGAAGCTGTACAGCGGCCCGATAGCCGTTCCATTTTTAAAGCCTTATATCATAAAGGCTTTGAATCATGATGACGCCGAATATCAGGTTTCTCTGGATTCCGTCAATCTGGAGCTGGTCAGGTCAATCAAGCCGGTTAAGATTATTGCCAATAACGTGTCTTATCGCAAGACTGACGGCAGTTTTGTGGTCAGCGCGCCCAAAACTTCCGTTTCGTTCAGTATCCGCGCGCTTTTGCATGGTGTCGTCGCCCCGAGCAATATTGAGGTCAGCAGTCCGCGGATTTATGTTTTTACTGATTACGGGGTTCAAAAAGAACAGGAAAATATTGCCAATCAGAAAAAGCTGGCTTTTTACTTTGATTATTTTGAGGACTTTCTGGAGCGTTTCAATTCCGATGACCAGACTTATTCCGAAAGCTATATCAATGGAATAGAAATTAACAATGCCGAAGTTGAACTGCACGAAGTCGATCTGGGGCGCAAATGGGTCTTTTCCGATTTGAACTATCGTTTTGACCGGAATTTTACCTCCATAGAATCAGACATCAGCGCTTTGCTGAAATTTGAAGGCCGGCTGGCTTCGGTCGGATTAAATCTGGAATATAAAATGCTGGGGGAAAAACTGGCGCTGGAATTTTATTTTTCCGACGTCGTGCCGTCACAAATAGCAACGTCGCTGCCGGCCGGCGGTTTTGCCGAAGAACTGGCCAAAGTCAATTTGCCGTTGAGCGGCAAACTCGATGCCCTGATAGATTTTCGCAGCGTCCTGAAAAATAAAGACGATGTGGCCCGGAGCCTTGATGACGCTCTCGAAAAAATGAGCTTTTCTCTTGAAGGCGGCAACGGCAGCATTCAGTTTTCCGAAGGTGATGATTATAAATATAATGTCGCCTCGCTGGTGCTGGGCGGAAACATTTCTGCCGGTTTGGACAAAGTCAGCATCAAAGATGCCTCGTTTGATTTGGATAATCAGAAGACCAAACTGAATTTGGAACTGACCGGATTGAAAAAATATTTTCTCGAACAGTCGCCGGAGGATATGAAAATTTCTTTTCAGGCTGATATTGCCGAACTGCGGTTTGATGATTTGTACCGGCTTTGGCCGCGGGCTTTGGCTGAAGACGCCTGGCTCTGGTGCGAAGACAGCCTGTACGGCGGCAAAGCCCGAAATGCCCGCTTTGATGTTGATTTTGCATATGATAAAAAGCAAAAGGCCGTGGTGTTTAAAGACTTTAAGGGCAGGGCGGATATTGACGGCGTTAACCTGAATTATCTGCGCGGAATGCCGGATATCCAAAATATATACGGAACTTTCAGTATTGATTCCAAAGAATTAAAAGTTGCCATAGACAAAGGTGTTTCTAACGGCGTTATCATGACCGGCGGTTCGGTTTTGTTGTATGATCTTGATAAGGAAGACAGTTTTGCAGACATTAATATTATTGCCGAAAGCTCCATTACCGATGCCCTGAAGCTGATTGACAATCCGCCGCTGGGCTTTGCCTCGGAAATGGGGCTGAAACCCGACAGCATTGAAGGAACTGCCGTAACCGATTTGGGACTGAAATTTGAGTTGCGCAATGACCTCGGAACAGATGATGTTCAGGTCAAAGTAAAGTCTGACCTGAAAGATGTAACCATTCCCAAGATTGTTGGAGAAAAAGACGTCAAGGCACGGGAATTGAAAATGGATGTAACCAACGCCGGCATGCTGATTGAGGGAAATGTCACACTTGACGGATCACCGTTTAAACTGGTTTGGAGCGAGAATTTTACCAAAGAAAAGAAATATAACAGCCGTTACCAGTTGTCATTTTTATACGATGCTGCTTTTAAAAAGAAATGGGGAATTGACTATGCGATTCTGAACCCGCCTTATATTGACGGGACGGCCGAGGTTCTGGCCGAAATCACCTCCTTTCCGCAGGATAAAATGAAAGTCAGCCTCAACGCCGAGCTGACAAACGCAAAATTGGATTTTTCGTTCTTGGGACTGAACAAAAAACTGGGAGAAAAAGCATTATTAAAAGCGGAACTTGATATTGATAACGGAAAAATTGTTTCCGTGCCGTCTTTGAGTTTTGATAAATTTGACTTTAATCTTCAGGGTAAAATTGCCCTTAATAAAAACCAACAGGTGACAACGGTTGACATTTCTGGCATCCGTGCACCCAAAACGGCGGCCAAGGCCAAAATTGAGTTTGCTTATAAGCCCAAAGAAAAAGTCAAAATCAATGTTTCCGGCACAAGTTACGACTTGTCAGCCTTGTTTGCGCAGAAAGAAAACGCCAAACCCAAAAACAATAAAAATGTAAAAAGCACAAAAAATCTTTCCCGCCCCAAAACGGAAGACAGCCTGAAAAACGTGACGGATACCGATATTAACATTGCCGTAAATAACCTTTGGACCAGTGAAAAATCAATGATAAAGAATTTTGCCGGTTCGGCCAAGCTTGTCAACGGCATCGGCATTAAGGAAATGCATTTGGTCGGCAACTTTACGTCATCGCCCCATTCTTATCTGCGGCTGAATTATGTGCCGCATGCCAATAAGGAATATCTGCTGGATATTGACAGCAACGATGCCGGAAACACGCTCAAATTTTTGCGGCTGTATGATAACATGAAAGGCGGACGCCTGAATGTGAGCGCGCGTCGGGATAAGAACAAAGACTTTGTCGGACATGCCAAAATTCGTGATTTCAGCGTTCATAACACGCCGGTTCTGGCCAAATTGCTGACCGTGGCTTCTTTTACCGGCATGGTGAATTTGCTGACCGGCGAAGGCGTAAAATTCTCTCATTTTGATGCCCCGTTCACTTATTCTGACCAGATATTGTCTGTAAAAGAAGCAAAAACCTTTGGAAACGTATTGGGCATTACCGCTAACGGGAGCTACGATTTGTATTATGACGACATCGATGTCAGCGGCGTGGTTGCTCCGGCTTACAGCCTGAACAGCTTTATCGGGAAAATTCCGTTGGTCGGAAACCTGCTGTCCGGCAAGGATGGTACGGTTTTTGCCGCCAATTATAAAATTAAAGGCAATATTGAAGATCCGCAAATCAGCTTAAATCCGCTTTCGGCGCTGAGTCCGAGTTCGTTAAAGGATATGCTGTCTTCCGTTTTCGGAGGGAGTAATGGCAAATAGGCTGAAAATCGGGGTGGATTTTCACGGCGTTATTACGGCAAATCCTCATTTTTTCAGCACTTTCACGCAAGAAGCCGTCAGCCGCGGCTGGGAAATTCATGTCATTACCGGCGGTCCCGGCCGGGTTGTCTGTAAAATACTGGACGATTGGAAAATCTCTTATACCACCGTTTTTGCAATTTTGGACTTTTATGCAGCCTTAAATAAAGTGACTTATAAGAAAAATAACGAATTTCATATTGAAGATAAATTATGGAACAGCGCCAAGGCTTTATATTGTGAGGAAAACGGTATAAATATCCATATTGACGACAGTACGATTTATAAAAAATGGTTTTCCACGCCGTACTGCCTGTATAACGCTTTTGACAACAAATGCCGTCTGGATAACGGCACGGAAATGGATTTTTCTGCCGGCGCGGCTGTGGCTCTGGATGAAATCGGGCTGGCGGCAAAAAAGGTGTAAAGACGGCCGGTATCCGTTTTTTCAAATTAAAATTTTAAACGAATCTTAAGAATTCCCCGTTACACTGTGCGCGGAAAAGAAGGATAATATGCCTTTGTGGGCAGAAAGCTCAAAACTGACGGCTATAGACGAAAGTAAGTCTGCAAGTCTGATTTATAAAGATTAAATAAGACATCATTCGTCAATGATACGCCGTAAGGCCCGTAATAAAAGGTGAGTGGTAATGATAAGTGAAGAAATTGTCCATGTCAAAGGTCAGCCCCAAAAGCTGGTTGTGTTTTTGCACGGCTATATAGACAGTGCACCTGCGCTTGACCGGAAGATTAATGTTCTGACGGACGGTCTGGACAATGCCGCGGTTCATATTCCGCAGGCGCCCGTTATCTGTGAAGTGCATGAAAACAAACGCCAATGGTATTCCATGCACCGTTTTGATCCTGATGATGCCCGCAAATTTGTTCCGACCATGGAAGAGTGCGTCGCCATTTATGACCGGATGGGATTGGGTCTGGCAGAGGCTTATGCTTATCTGAATGATTATATTGAAGAACGTCTGGACTTATACGGGCTGGAAGCCAAGGACCTGTATCTTTGCGGTTTTTCCCAGGGTGCCATGCTGGCTATGTATTACGCTTTGCAACATGAAGAAACAATCGGCGGCTGCGTCAGTTTCAGCGGTATATTAACGCCGCACACTTATTTGCTCAAACATCACAACTCCGCGCCGGATGTTTTGCTTATCCATGGCAACGCCGATAATCTTGTCCGTTTTGAAGCGCTGAATTTTACACGTAGCCAATTGGAACGAATGGGCTGCAGTGTTTCGACTTATGTTGTAAAAGACGGCCGCCACATGGTAACGGAAGACGGGCTGGCTCAGGCTTTGGAATATATCAACGGCCGCCATCTGAAACAAAAGGCTGTTTAAGGCTTAAAGAAAAGGCCGCGGCATGACCACGCCGCCGTCGGAACTCAGGCTTCCCGTAATGCGCCGCACATTCAAATCAGAATTATCTCCCAAGGTCCGATGATAAATATCGGCATAATTTCCGTGTGCTTTCAACGCTTCGCGAAAACCTTTCGGATTCATTTCAAACTTCTGCCAAAGCTTGGGATCCAGTCCGAGCATATTGCGGATAGACTGATCCTGTGCGTTGTTTAAGATATCAACGTTTGTCGTGGTAATGCCGTATTCTTCCGCCAGATACAGGTTGTTGATCAGCCAGCTGATAATGCTTTGCAGTCTTGTGTTGTCACGGCTCACATAGGCATATACCGGTTTTGCCGTAATCACTTCCGGCAAGACCGCCACCTTGGATTTTTGCTGTTCATAAGCGATAGATTTCAAAAAAGCTTCGTTGCCGGTTATCAGGGCGCAGCGGTTCAGCATGAAAGCTTCTTTGGCTTTCTGCCGGCTGGGAAATTTAATGGTTTTGAGCTTGAGTTTGTATTGCCTGTTGTACAAATCAAGATTATACAGCTCTTCAGAGTTGTTGACGGCGCAAACCGTTTTGCCTTTAAATTCCAGCATGGATGTTGCTTCGCCGGGATTGCGTGCAGCAAACATTTGCCTGTCAAAATACAACAAACCGGCCGGAACAATTCTGCGTGAGATGTCCAGAGAGGCGGAATAAGGCGTGTTGCCGAGCATAACGTCAACTTTGCCTGATTGCAGAGCCGCAGCAGCCTCGGATTGCGGCACGTTTACCAGCTCAAAATATTTTTCATTGCCAAAAATGGCGGAAGCAAAAATTTTGCACATTTCCGCATCAAAACCCTGCCATTGTCTGTCTTCGTCTCGATAAGCAAAAGCGCGGCTGTCCAGCATTGTACCGCAGCGAATGGCGCCGTGCGACTTAATGTAGCGCAATCCCGCATCTTCCGCCTGTGCGGAAAGTGTTGTAAAAAAACAGGCCGTTAAAATTAAAATTGCGTGTTTCAGTTTCATTTTTTTAACCAATATGCTATACTATAAACTCAGGCAAAATTAATATAAGGCATTTTTTCATGAAACGTAATCATTTTTTGCAACTTATTATCGTTTGTTTTTTATTGTTGTTGTCTTCCGGAGTCCGTGCGGCGCCGATTGACAAAACTGCGGCTGAGGCTTGGGTACGAGACAAAGGAAACCTGTTGCTGAATACTTTTAATGAAAAAGACCTTGCCGCCAAATATCAAAAACTTGATACGCTTTTTGTAAAATACGTAGACTTGGACTACATCGGCCAATTTGTACTCGGAAAATACTGGAAGATACTGAATGAAAAACAGCAGAAAGAATACCTTTCCCTGTTTCGCCGGTATGCATTGTCTTTGTACAAAGGTTTTCCGCTGAGCTTTGACAACCGCCTGTCTTTTAAGGTCGGAAACGTTGACGGCCGTGAAAATTATACCGACGTCTGGACCGTCATAAATTTGGCGCCGGCAGAAAAAAACGGGGTCGACACAACAATCAGCGTTGCCTTTCGCCTGCATAAGAAAAAAGATGAAATCAAAATCATTGACATCACGCTGGGCGAGAGCAGCCTGATTTTATCTTACCGCAGCCGTTTTTATCAAATGATGGAAGAAGCCGATTCTGATCCCGTCTGGTTTTTGGAAGACTTGCAAACCATAACGGAATCAAACGAGAAAAACAACCGGCAACAGCTGCAAAATTCCGAATTCGGTCAAAAACCGGCGGCATTGCCGGTACAATTGTAAAAAGCTGTTGAATTTCCGGCCGTATAAGATTATTATCTCTCTCATGTTTTGAATGAGGAGAAAAAGAATGACTAAAATATATCTGCATAATACCGTCAGCCGCCGCAAAGAGGAATTTGTTCCGATTGACGCTGAAAATGTGCGGATGTATGTCTGCGGTCCGACCGTTTATGACAAGGCCCACCTCGGCAATGCCAAGACCTCAGTGGTTTTTGACGTCTGGTACCGTCTCTTGCGCGCCGTTTACGGAGCAGAGCACGTTACCTATGTTTCCAACATCACCGATGTTGATGATAAGATTTTGAACAAACATAAAGAAACCGGCAAACCCATTCGCGAAATTACCGAACAGACTTATCAGTGGTATCTGGACGATATGAAACGCCTGAACGTGCTGGATCCGGATTACCGTCCGCGCGCAACCGAATATATCGGTGAAATGATAGAACTTGTCAAGCGCTTGCTTGCCAATGGCCATGCTTATGAGACAGCCGGTCATGTCCTGTTTAGCGTCGATTCTATGCCCGCTTACGGCTTTTTGTCAGGCCGTTCAATGAAAGAAATGCTGGCCGGCGCACGGATCGACGTGGCTGATTATAAGAAGAATCCGGCAGACTTTGTCTTGTGGAAACCGTCTGACGCGGATCAGCCGGGCTGGGACAGCCCCTGGGGTTACGGCCGTCCGGGCTGGCATCTGGAATGTTCGGCCATGAGCTCAAAACTGCTGGGAAATGATTTTGACATTCACGGCGGCGGTTCGGATTTGATTTTTCCACACCATGAGAATGAATGCGCTCAGTCTTGCTGCGCTTTTGAGGGTTCAAAATTTGCCCATTATTGGATTCATGCCGGCATGCTGATGGTCGACGGCGTTAAAATGTCCAAGTCCTTAGGCAATTTTTATATCGTTGATGAGATTTTGGCCAAATATCCGGCTGAAGCTTTGCGCCTTTTGTTTCTGAGCGGACACTATCACCAGCCGTTTAACTTTACGTTTGAAGGGCTGAATCAGGCCAAGGCAACGCTGGATAAATTTTATAACGCATTGCTTAAAAACGCGGAGATTGAGGGTGATGATAAGGCTGAGCCGGATGCACGGGTATTGGAAGCGCTGGCCGATGATTTGAATACGCCGCTGGCAATTTCTTATCTGCATGAGATTGTGAACAGCCTGAACAAAGCCGAAACGGCGGAAGAAAAGAAAAAATATAAGTCGCAGTTGCTGGCTGGTGCAGATTTGCTCGGCTTGTTGTGGCAGCAGCCGGAAATCTGGTTTAAGGGCGGTGAAAACGCTGCATCGCTGGATGAAAAGGCGATTGAAGCCAAAATTGCCGAACGCCTGACAGCCAAAAAAAACAAAGACTATGCTTTGGCGGATAAGATTCGCAATGACTTGAAAGAACAGGGGATTTTGCTTGAAGACGGCCCTGCGGGCACGACTTGGAAAATTGCCTGAACAGTAAACACGCCGCCGTCCGTGCGGCGTTTTTTATATCTGAATTTTCGTTCGGAAATTAAATTTTATAAAATTTCCGCAGTAAAGGCGTATAATGCAGTTTGCGGCGGGTGGCGGAAGAAGATGTTTCTGACGGGGGAGGAAACAGAGGGTGGTCGGGAAAGATAGACATGCAGCTGACAATATCTTGTTCTCGCAGGCGGACGGTTGATTTGTAATAGTATATATCCGGCGGCATAATATTAAACGCCTTGGGATTGTTAGGATTTTTGTTACTCACTTTTGTTTCCGATCATTATAATGAAAAAGCCCCTGAGTAACAGGGGCACTTTTCTTGTTAATTGATTTTATATTCTTCCGTTGAATCTTGAATATTTTGACAAACGGCCTTTGCAAAAGATTTCTTGGCGATGTAAGTCAGGAAAAGAGGCTCTTCCAATTTTAGCATCCCCAAAGCTTCTTCCAGTGCTTCAAAACTTTGATGAATTTTGCTGATCAAAACGGCGTTGCTGTTAATTAAGTCGTAGTCCGCATTAATGTTTTCATTAATATTTCTCATCACTACCTCCTAAAGGAATTTTTTGTGGATAACTAAATTCAGTCCTCGACATGAATATTAGCAATAAATTTTTAATCTGGGTAGTAGGTAAATTTCGATACCTGTGTACGAAAAATAGGTACACCTGAATGACTTGAAATTTTATAATAATTTCATATATATAGCAAACTCAAAACGAAAAACGGACGCTTTTTTTATAAGGCGTCCGTCTCGATTCCTTTAGATTCGTTGCTTTTACGGTTCCATGACAATGCATTCGATTCTGCTGTTTTTGCTGTCAATGAGCTTTTTAAAATCAAGCGGATTAACCGGTCCCTGCGTAAAAAGGTCATAATGGATTGGCACGACTGTTTTAACGCCGAGCCATTCGGCAGCCAGAACCGCTTGCGGAATATCCATGTTCACGCGTCCGCCAATCGGAATAAGAGCCATGTCCGGCTGATAAATTTCTTTAACCAACTTAAAATCAAGATTAATTGCCGTATCGCCCAGATGATAAATCCTGAAGCTGCCGAAATCAAAAATAATGCCGGCGGATATGTCAAACGGTGTGTTGTCCGGCAAAAGTCCGCTGTGTACGGCCGGCCGGAAAATTGCCTTGCCCCACGGAAAAAGCTGCTCAACGCCGATCGGAACGCCAAAAGCCTTGGCGCCGTTATTTTGCAGATAACGCGCAACTTCAAAAGTCGTCGTGATGGTAACGTCATTTTTTCGGGCAATGCTGATCGAGTCGCCGATATGATCAGGATGACCGTGCGTAACAAGAATGTCATCGACAATGATCTCGTCAGGTGTTTTGACGGCCATTGGCGCATTGGTCAAAAAAGGATCAACGGCAATTTTGTGACCGTCTTTTTCAAAAATAAAACCGCTGTGCCCCAAAAATGTGATGTTGATGCCGCCGCGGTTTAAAACTTGAATCATGTTGTTTGGTCCTTATCCGATATGGTTTATTTTATTAAAAACAATCCGCCCGGCTGCCGAAGAATGCTGCGGCATCAGATATTGGTTCTTGTCCCAGCTGTCGACCAGAGTGTCAATAATCTGCCGGTGTCTGATATTGGGAGAAAAGGCAAAACCGTCTGACATTTCTCCGATTAAATAATTGGCTATATTTATTCTTTGCATACTTTCCTCCATCACACGGGTTAAGTAACAATTTTAATATATTAACCAATTGTTAACAAAAAAGTCCACATAGATACAATTATTATATCGCCATGTGCTTATAAACTTTCCAAGTGGAGTCGATAATATTCTCCAAACTGCTGTGCGTTGCCTGCCAGCCTAAAAGTTCTTTGGCTTTTAGGGGAGAAGCCAGCAAGACTGCCGGATCTCCCGCCCGGCGCGGTGCAAATTCATAAGAAATTTCTTTTCCGGTAATTTCTTGCGTTTTCAAAAGCATTTCCAAAACGCTGATACCTTTCTCCGTTCCCAAATTAAAAATCTGGCTTTCGTTGCTTTTTTGCAGATAATCTATAGCGCAAAGATGAGCCGATGCCAAATCTGAAACATGAATATAGTCGCGAATGCAGGTACCGTCACGCGTGTCATAATCATTGCCGAAAACCATAACTTTGTCTCGCAAGCCGCAGGCAGCTTCCATAATAATCGGCAACAGATTCTGAGGCTTGTTCTCCAAGCCTTTGACAATCCCGTCTTCATCATAACCCACGGCGTTAAAATAGCGCAGAGACACAAATTTAATGCCTTTCAGGGTATCATACCACTTCATGTAATTTTCCATGTCCAGTTTGGTAAAGCCGTAAAAATTTATTGGAGAAGTCGGGTGTTTTTCATCGACCGGCAAATATTCCGGCATACCGTAAACGGCTGCAGACGAAGAAAAAATAATTTTTTTGACACTGGCTTCAGTCATGGCATTTAATGTATTTAAGGCGCCGACAAGATTGTTGTTGGCATATTTCTCAGGATTTTCCATCGATTCTCCGACAGCCTTTTTGGCGGCCAGAAAAATCACGGCATCAATATTCTGCTTCATGGCCGGGAGCAGAGAGCCGTAATCCAAAATATCCCCGCGGATAAATTGCGCGTTGGCAAACAAATTCTGCTCAAGTCCGGTAGAAAGATTGTCATAAACACAAACCTCATGCTTTGCCGCGAGCAAAGATTTTACAACATGACTGCCGATATATCCTGCTCCGCCGATAACCAATATCTTCATAAAATGCTCCCTGATAAATAAATTTCTGAGCAAAATAATAACAAATAAAATAATTGAAAAAAAGTATTGACTAAAAGAAATAAACATATTATTAATGCTCACATCTGATGGGGGTATGGCGGAACTGGTAGACGCGCTAGACTCAAAATCTTGTGGCCTCAGGCCGTGTCAGTTCGAGTCTGACTACCCCTACCAATCAGTAAAACTCTGAAAGTCAAACTTTCAGAGTTTTTTTGTAATCTTTTCTCACTTTTTTCTGTATCCGGTTGTTTGTGCTTTTTTTCCGTCATTTTGTTTCTTTTTCTTTCCGCTATCCTCTTTTTTCTCTCCGTCATCCTGAGCTTCTCTTTTTGTCATCCTGAGCGAAGCGAAGGATCCAGTTCAAACAAATCAGCTTTATTAATCAACTGGATTCTTCGTTGCACTCAGAATGACGGTATCTTGAAGCACAATCTCCCATTCGGCATGTTTTATGTACCCTTTGCGATAGCCCCAAATGAAGCACTGTCACACCCCCCCCCTCAAGCCTGAGGGGCTGGGAGAGTTGATTTGCCCTTTAACGAGTACTTCTTAGTCTTTGTGAAAAAGAGGAAATTAAAAACACATTGTGTCTTCTTGCCGTCTTAGCCTTGTGCTTAGACGGCCTGAACTTTTTCACGAAGACTTAGAAAACGAGTTTAGGGCTAGCTTTTTTGCTTTTGTGGCTGCCGGCCTCCGGCCTTTTGTAGCATGACAAAAGTAGCGAAAAGAAAAACCAACTCTATAAAGAAACCAAACCCCGAAAATAAAAAAAGAAAAACGACAGCAAACAGGGATGAAAAACGGGGAGAGAAAAGGAGAAGAAAGTGGCGGGAAAAAGGAAAGCCGCGGGGAGTGATAGGGTGGAAAGAGAAAGGAGAGAAAACGGGGAGGGAGGGGAGATAAGAGAATGAGAGGAGAGGACTAAAAATCCCTTGATGAGAAAATCAAAAAGAAAATAAAGAGTGCATCAGAGGGAGGAAAAATAACTAAATAAGCTGTTTATATCTCTTACTGAAATATTGACTATTAATTCTTTTAAAGAATAAAATTATTCAAAGCAAATTAGAGAGATAAAATGAAAGTATGGAATATTTATCAGTTTTGTAAACAAGATGAACCATTATTGGATTTTTTGAAGATAAGTGCTGAAGAAATGCCGGAAATTCCGGTTGAAATCGATTTTTTGCAATTTTCCGGCAGTCAGGAAATCTATATTTGCGGCATTTGTTACAACGGCATAAATATCAAAAGTTTTTTATCCTCACAAAGTGTTCAATACTTTTACAATTTAGTCGAAAAGGAACTTGAAAATGAAAGAACTTGATTTATGGAAGTTGCAATTGCAAAGCTTTGAAAGAATTTTCGGCCCGCACTTGCTGCCGCGCCGGTCAATGCTTCAGCCGGATAATGATAATATGCCGGACAAAACGGAAGGAGGGAGCGATGATACTGACCAAAAATAAGCTTGAGGTCTGTCGTCTTTTTCGAAGGAAACGGACATTCGAACAAGCCTATCAGCGCAGCCGTTTCCGCAGTCAGGGAAATTTTATGACTTATATAAAAAGGCTGCTGTATTTGGGAATGCTGGAAGAATATGTGCATTTCTATGAGCGCGATGGCCTGATTAACGAACATCGGACATATTGTTGCACTCATAGAAATTTATTTTATAAAAACAATAAATAACAAGAAGATATTTTTTTATATTAATGCGTTAAATAAACTTTGTAACGGCAATAACTTTTCCGCATACCTTAATCTTGTCCGGATCATTTATTGTTAGTGGCGGGTAAAGCGGATTATCCGATGAAACCATTGCCGAATTGTTAAAAATGTCAAAACGAACGCGTTTGACCATCAGCTCCCGACGAATGCAAAACAGATAAAGTCCGTCGCTTTCCGGACGAGTGACCGAAATGTCAACCCAAATGGAATCCTGATCATTGATTGTCGGCTGCATGCTGTCTCCATAAACAGATAAAATTTTGATTCTGTCGGGAGATATATTCCTAAGTTGAGGAAATAGATTAATATTGGCAAGCTGATGTCCGACAACTTTCGGAGCCAAAAAATCTCCGTTTTCGGCAACGGATTCTTTAGCGTCAATAATCTCAATCATCGATATGCCGGCCGGGCTGAAAGCATAAGGCGATATTTTCCCGATTTCCGGTTTAATGACATTGTCAACGGTTGTCCCGAAAATATCGGCAATTTTTTGCGCCATCTCGCTTTTCAGAGCGATGTTACCGTTTTCGATTTTAGTCATGGTTGATTGTGTGGTGCCGACGGCTTGAGCCAGTTGCGTAACCGTTTGGTGATGTAATTTTCTAAGGTTCTTTATATTGTTCATATGATGTCTCCTGCATTTAGTATATTCAAAGAAAGAATAAATTTCAAGTATAAAATTTATTCATTATCAGACTGTTGAATTTTGGATTTTAAATTCATATATTGAATATTATTCAATAAAGGAGGAGCGATGACAAAAATTTCTTCGTGGCGGTCAGCTGATAATGATAATGTTTCACAAGCGGCGTCGGCACATAATTATACAATAAAATTTCATATTAAGAAAAAGCGTACGATAAAAAATGAAAATGTCAAAGAAAATACAGACGTAATAGCGGAACAACCCCAGTCTCCTGATGTGCCGCCGCATTTCGAGACTGCCGGTGTCTTGTATCGGTATGCCAATGCCGGCTGGCTTGATATGGGGGACAAGCGTTACAGCACGGAAGATCGGGTGAGAGTGGCAGAACGTTTATACAAAGATTTTCGGTTGTCACAGTTTTCGGATTGCAAGGCTGTGGTGATTGGCAGTATAAAGCCGGAAATCTGCGGAGATTTTACTTTGTTGGACAATGTTCTGGATGCCCGAACGCGCTACCAGCAGGCCATGCTGAGCATTCCGCACGAATTCTGGCCGAGTGTCAGAAAAGTCTGTATTGAAAATCAGGAGCTGTTTGATAATGATAATGGCGAAAGCAAACGCCAGCAGGCTTATCGGACTTATGCCGCCAAAGTTGATCTGTGCCGCGGCCTCGACCGCCTGATAGAACACTACCTCCGCCGGAAAAAAGAAAAAAACAAGGCGGTTTGAAATCTTACGTTTCTTTGACGACAGCTAATTGCCGGTTATATCTGTTTTTAACTTGGAAAAGACATTCAAATCTCTGTAACGTCTGGCAGCTTTTGAAAATATTTCCTGACGAAGAATTCCCTCGTGAATATATCCGGCTTGCTTGGCAACACGAGCAGATTTTGTGTTTAAAACATCGGTATGGATTACGATACGGTTAAATCCAATTCTGAAAAGCTCTTTTTCAAGAAGCAGAACGGCTTCGTTCATATAACCATGATGTACAAAGTCACTGCCAAGCCAATAACCGATTTCAATACGGCGATGCTGAAACGCGGCGTGAAGTGCGCTTATCGTCCCGATGAATTTTTTATTGTGAAAAATACCAAAGACAAAATTAATTCCTTTTTCCCATTCAGAATGAGATTTTTTTAGAAATTCCAGCGTGTCGTCGGGAGAATACGTTTCTTTAATCCATCCGAGCCACGGCTCAAATTCATCTCGGGACCGATCCTCGGTCTCAAATATTTCTTGCGCAATATGAATATCTGGAAAAAGCCTTTTAATAATAATGCGTTTCCCCTCTAATTTTTCATGTGGTTTCATAAAAGCAGCATTTTCCATATCTGTCCTTCCTGCCGAGTATAAAAAATATAATAAAATATTTATCGGAAAATTCAATAGAAAAAAGTCTTGGAATTCCCCCTCCCCAAAATATATAATGGTCGTGTATTATATAAAAATAGCGGCTTCTCTTTTGTGCAATATGAAATTAATGTCATGTCAATAATGTTGGACTAAAAGGACTGCCAAATGATTAAGACTGCTGTTAAAGATGATTATTGTAGAGAAACGCCGGAACAGATTCGTCGCCGCCTGAAATGTTTGATATCAGAAATCAAGACCGCGGCACCATATTCTAAAAATGCCGAAAATGCTTATATTACTTTGTGTATGGTTGAAAAAGTTTTAAACCGCTGCCTGAGTGTCAGCCGCGAAACGTTGCTGAATTTGGAACTGTTACAGGCTAATGATAACGGACAGTTATGGGATAATTTGTTCAAACTGCATGAAGACTTGCTGACTGCGGCAATAGCCTCTCCGTCAGATATAAAAAACAAAAATATGAAATAAATTGTTGATAACTTTAAGAGGGTTAATTGACATTGGTGACACCGCGTGATACAAATTTTGTTATGGTGGGGAAGTGTAGGTGAGGTATGGCACGCTCCGCCGTTTTTTATATTTCATTGTGATGTTCCTGAAAAAGGTAAAAGCTCTCTGCATTTGCGGAGAGCTTTTGCTTTGGGAGAAAAATATGCCCAAAAAGAAAACTTATGCTTTGGAAGACAGCTTTGCCGAGCTTGATGAGGTGATTGCTTTGGCACGCGATGCCAACCAGCTGACTTCCATGCTCAAGGCCATAGAGCTCAAAGGCAAACTTGCCGGCCTCTATACCGAAAGCAAAAAGCCGGAAAATGAGCCGGACATTGCTCAGATATTGGTAAAATTCGTAGATAATTTAGAGGAAAGATATGAGAAAAACAAGCGTCAAAACCAAGACCAGATGTGCCGAGATGTCCCGGGTCTTTGCTCCGCTGATGACCGAAAAAAAGAGGATTAAATTTTATTACGGCGGCCGTGCTGGCGGAAAATCTTATGCCTTTGCCGACAGCCTGTTATTTTTGGGACGGCAGAAAAAGTTGCTGATCGCCTGCCTGAGGGAAATTCAGGATTCGATTAAAGATTCGGTTCACAAACTCCTTTGCGACCGGATTTCTTTTTATTCGCTCGGAGATTATAAAATCTATGAAACCCGTATAGAAAACACCATAACCGGTACAAAATTTATTTTCAAAGGCCTGCGGGATCAGGACAGCCAGAAGATAAAATCTTTGGAAGGCGTGGATATCGCTTGGATTGAGGAAGCGCAAACCATCAGCAAAAAAAGCTGGGAAATTTTGGAACCGACAATTCGCAAAGACGGTTCGGAAATCTGGATATCCATGAATCGGGAAGAAGAAAATGATCCGTTGTGGACAGCCGTTGCCGCCAATCCGGACGACAGAACGCTGGTGCGCTGCGTCAATTATTACGACAATCCGTTCTGTCCTCAGGAAATTAAATTTCAGGCCGAAAAATGCCGGCGTTTGTCACCGGATGATTATGCCCATATCTGGCTCGGCGCACCTGTAGTGCAAAGCAATACCAAACTTATTTCGGGAACGGATGTCCGGAGGGCTTTTGAACAGAAAATGAGCGGAAGTACGTCTCCTCTGATTATCGGTTTGGATATCGCCCGATTCGGAGACGACGCCACCTCGTTTTGTTTTCGTAAAGGACGATGGTGTTACCGTTTTGAAAGCTATTACAAACAGGATAATGTCGGCGTTGCCAATCTGGCTACGCATTTTATTAAGGAATATCACCCGCGTCGGATTTTTATGGATATCGGCGGGCAGGGTGCCGGCGTGTATGACATTCTGAAAGACCGCGGGTTTGGGGAGGTTATCCGCGGTGTTTATTTTGGTGAAAAAGCCATTAACGAGGAGCGTTATTTTAACCGCCGCGCTGAGATGTGGGACGGCATAAACCAGTGGCTGCGGTCTCAGCCGCCGGTACAGCTTCCGGCAGATGAAGAATTGTTTAACGATTTAACTTCGGTCAATAAAAAATATGACCGCAAAGGAAGATTGCAAATGGAAGAAAAGGACGAAATTAAAAAACGCTTGGGCCGCTCGCCGGATAAAGGCGATGCGCTTGCCTTAACCTTTGCCGAACCGGTTTATGACTGCGGTGAACCGAAATTATACGGCAACGGCAAAGTTTCAATAGAAGAGATGTTTGCCCTCGCTGACAGAGAAAACAATAATGCCGGCTGGTAAAATCCTATCCCGCCTTTGGTCAGAGGCGGGATTTTTTATAATCAAAATTCAACTAAGGAGGAATAAAAATGAGTATATTTAAGAAAGAAATAGGACAAGATTTAACGGATATGGTAACGGGAAAAAAGCTGATAAGACGGGATTATCGCCGCCCCGGCCAGTCGGAATATTTTTACCTGAGCAAAAATGCAGACGGCAGCCATAATCAAATAGACGTGCCGGACGATTTCGGCCGCCGGTGGTATGGAAAAACTCTGCCCGATAATTTGGGGAATGGTTATCAGCCTGCCGGAACGAATGTTGGCAATATGTCAAATAATACCTCTGATTACAAAGCCGAAGCTTATAAATTGGGTACTTTGAGCGGTAAAGAAGAATCGAATAACAATTATTGTGCCATCGGTTATGATCAAAGCGGCGGAAGGAGTTATGGAAAATTTCAAATTGCGACCAAACCGGGAACAATGAATGAGTATATCCAGTATCTGAACAAAAATGAGCCCTATAAAAGCTATGGCAATCAGTTGTCAGCGGTAAAAAACAATCCCAAGGCATTTGATAATACATGGAAAAGTTTGTGCAAAGACAATGATTTTAATCAGTCACAAGAAGATTATATTTTTGAATCACATTATAACCGTGTAAAAGGAGCGCTCAACCGCATTCCGGGCTTAAATGTTGAACAGCGCAGTCCGGTATTTAAGGATGTTGTTTTTTCTGCGGCAGTTCAACATAGAGATTATACTCCCAATCTTTTTAGAAATGCTTTTAAGGGGGAGGATATTTCAACGTTAAGCGATCGAGAAGCCATTGAAAAACTATATAATGAACGGAGTAAGGTTGATTTATATTTTAAAAGGTCAAGTAAGACTGAAAGAATGGGTGCTTTTAATAGAATGGGAAGAGAAAAAAGACGGGCCTTGGAACTGTTGGATGAATATGAGAATATAAACAAATAAAATTATCACAAAAATATAAAGGCCTCTGTTTATTTAGAGGCCTTTATAAATTAATTGTTGGTTTTGTAAAACCGGTAGGTTGCCATGAATTCGATTAGTCTCTCTAATTCTTCTCTCCATAGTGCCGGAGTATAATGTGCCGCTATACTTCCGCAGGAGAGAATATCATCTTCATCTTCAATACATCTGTCGCTCATATTGACATAGTTATAATAAACTGTGCCGAAAGATTGTTCCAGTTGATCTAAAGTCGCTATCATCTCATCTCGGAACTTTTGATTTTTTTTGAAAGAAAAATTTTTGTTGATGATATCAATAGCAACTTTTTTCAGACATTTATTTTCTTCTTG
>JAGBHO010000001.1 GCA_017935485.1 Alphaproteobacteria bacterium
AGGAAAAAGTTTTTTATTTGATGTTCCAAATCTCCTGATAAACCTTTTCATACCCCCGATCATGCGCAGCGCCGTCAACCACAATCACCGGAGCGGTATCTCCGACAAATTCCTTGATGAGTACCGGCGGCATAACCTTGTCTTCGCTTCCGGCATAATGAATTTGCGGAAAAGCGGCAAATTGCCGGCGGTAGCTTTCCAGATTGAGAGATTCGGTCAGGGGCGGAAGATGATGATATTGCGTCCATGCCAAATGGTCTAAATTTCCGCTGATCGTCACAATTTTTTTGATATGAAGCCCTGGTTTGGCTGCTGCTGCCAGTCCGGCAATCTGCGCGCCGCCCGAAAATCCGATAAGAATAACCTCACGTCCGCCGGCAATCTCGTTAACGGCCTGATATTCGGCATTGAGAACCTCCGGCGCAAAACGAGCCGTTGTCCAGTGCCGTTGTGAGCAAATGCCGCTTTTTATATATTGGCACGGCCGCGCCAGATAAACCACATTGGGAGATGAATCGCCAAAGGCCAGCTCTCTGACCAGCGTTCCGCGTGGTGTCGGATCCAGACTGGGCTGCCCGTGAGCGTTAAAAGCATGGCCGTCGCCTTCAATATAAAACTTCACCGGCGCATCGGCATCAGTCAGTTTTTGCCAGCTTGCCAGCTCAAAATCGCGGGTTTGAACGATTCTGTAATGATAAGAGTCGGGAATATTGACGGAACTGCAACCAATAAGCGGCAAAATAAGACAAGCCGGAGCAATAAACTTGTAAAAATTCAACAAAAAATTTCCCCTTTGTTACAGTTATGTTAATTATGCCGCCAAAAGGCCGTGATTTCCTTGAGAAGATTTTATAATCATTATAGAATAAAAGTAAAGAGGGGATAAACTCATCCGGAGCAAAACAATGTCAGAAGAAGTTCAAAATATTTCAGCCGGAGGCTACAGCCTGGTTTTTCAGGGCGGCAGAAATATTCTGTTGTCCGGAGACGGCAGCAGTTATGAACTGACATTGGCGGAAGTTCAGGCAATCAAAGACGTGCGGGCCGAAGACTTTGAAAATATCTCGGCAGCCTATAACCGGTCTTTGTCAGAGCTGAAAACCCGTAAAGAAATTTTGAGCCTTGCGGTGTCCTCTTACAATTTCATTCAGCACAACGAAGCGGCGGTTAGAGAAGTTGATGCCGTCGTGCAAAACTTCGCCGCTTCGTTTTTCTCTTTTATCCGCCGCAATCCGAAAAAGGCCGGACATTATGTTTCTTCGCTTGAAGACATGATCTTTGCAGCCACAAGGGGAGAAGCCCTGAAAAAAGGCAATGCTTTCGGAGCGCTCGGCGGCTGGCAGAAATTTGTCAGATGTTTTAGAAAAAATGTTGACGAAGATAATATCAGAAAACAGGCCAAGATTTTCTGGCGTAACATTTCGCTCAATCAGGAACTCTACAGCGATTATATTTGCGGCGGCGGCGTGTCTTTTGAGGGCGTTGTTGCAGCTTCAGCCGCCAACTGCCGTCAGAAACAGGATGTTCTCCGGATGCAGAAAGAAAGCATGGAAACTGCCCGCAAACAAAAAGACGCGGCTCAGAAACAGGCCGGAATTTTGGCTTTGCAAAATCTTCTGGCCGGCCGTTTGTATACTGCTCAAAAAACTGTTGCTGCCGCACCTGCCGCTAATGTAATTGATTTTCCCCAAGCGGTGCGGGAAATCAAAAGGATTGTCAGAGTTGAAGATTTGGTCTTTATGAATGCCTGATGTCAAAAAAATATAACCGGCGGCCATTTGACACAAAGGCCGTTTTTTTATGCTTTTCATCTTGAATTTTGGAAAAAAAGGTTGATTTTCTCTGTAATTCCGATATACCTTAATGTCAGTTAATTTCTCAAAACAATAATCAATAAAAGGTGATATTTAAAATGAGCGATGAAGTAAGCATTCACAGACAGGGCCGCCTTAATAAGCTGAATGCCCTGTTGGAAATGGGCTATAATCCGTATCCGTACAAGTTTTCTCCCAATGCTTTTGCCAAAGATTTGCAGGAGAAATATAAAGATTTGGAAAACGGCGCCCATACCGAAGACCGCGTGACAATCGCCGGCCGTGCCATGGCTGTCCGCAACGACGGCATGTTTATTGACGTCAAAGACAAAACCGGCACCATTCAGGCCTTTTGCCACAAATGCAATCTGGATGAAGCTAATCTGAAACTGCTCAAATGTCTGGATATCGGAGATATGGTCGGCATTACCGGCTTTATCCGCCGCACCCCGCGCGGAGAGCTTTCCGTTGCCGCCGAAAAGTTTGATATTATTGCCAAGGCGCTGGAACCTCTGCCGGAAAAATTCCACGGCATGACAGATGTTGAGGCGCGTTATCGCCAGCGTTATGTCGATATGGTGATTAACGATGAGGCCAAAGAAGTGCTGATTACGCGCTGCAAAATCATTTCCGCCGTCCGTGAATTTTTCAGCAACAACGGATTTTTGGAAGTTGAAACCCCGACCCTGCACCCGATTATGGGCGGCGCTTCGGCCAAACCTTTTGTCACGCACTACAATGCTTTGGATAATGATTTTTATCTGCGCGTTGCGCCGGAACTTTATCTGAAAAAACTTATTGTCGGCGGCATGGACCGTGTCTTTGAAATCGGCAAAAACTTCCGCAATGAGGGAATTGATAAAAATCATAATCCGGAATTTACCGCTCTGGAAGCCTATATGGCCTATGCCGATTATCATGACGGCGCCGAGCTGGTTTCCGGTGTTGTCCGCCACGTTGCCAAAAAAGTTTTCGGCAAAGAAGAATTTCAGGTCGGAGAACATACGATTGACGTATCCAAGCCTTTTGAAAAAATCTCAATGATTGATTTAATTAAACGCGAATGCGGAATTAACCTTTTGGATGCCCAGACGCTTGATGAGGCCAAAGCCATGGCCAAACAGGCGGGAGTGGATGCCGACGACTGCGATTGCTGGGGCAAGGTTGTTGTTGCCGTCTTTGATGAAAAAGTCGAGCATAAATTGATCCAGCCGATACACGTTATGGATATGCCGCGCGATGTTTCTCCTCTGGCTAAAACCCATCGTTCCGAACCGCGGCTGGTTGAGCACTTTGATACTTATATGGCAGGTATGGAAATCGGCTGCGCCTATTCCGAATTGTCAAATCCGCTGGAGCAGAGAGAACGTTTTGAGGCTCAGGTAAAAGCCCGTGAAAACGGCGATGATGAAGCCCAGATGATGGATGAAAGCTTCCTTGACGCTCTGGATCACGGCTTTGTCCCGACGACCGGACTGGGAATGGGGATGGACCGTCTGGCCAAGATAATGACCAACTCGGCCACATTGCGCGATGTCATTTTGTTCCCGACATTGCGACCCCGAAAATAAATAAGATGCCCAAAAAATCCCGAATTCTTTCGGGATTTTTTTTGCTATTAAAAAGTTATGAAGATTTATATGTAAAACTTTAAGAAATTTGTTGCTTTCTTTTTATGAGCTATTTATATTGTGCAATTGTAAATTGAATGGAAGAAAGTAGTGTAATGATAAGTAAAAGAGAAATTCAAAAATTGGAGGGGGTTCTCTATCTTCATGCTTTGTCAAAGAGCAATTCCAAACGGGAAGTTGCAGATAAGCTGGGCATATCAGTTGATACCTTAAATAAATATATCTCCGATTTGGAAAGCGAGTTAAAAACTATTTTCTTTACCAGCAGCGGCCGCGGCACTACCGTTACGCCGGAAGGCGAACGTCTGCTGAAAATGTCGGAGCAAATCATCAAACTGGTAAAAAGCCTCAGTATTTTTGAAGATATGGCTAATAATTGCAAGGGAACGGTCAGGTTGTCAATGCCGGATACCATTGCCTGCTATCTGGGGATGGCCAATATGGTTGATTTTTATCGGCAATTTCCTGATATCAATGTTGAAACCCAAGTTCAAAACAAGCTTCCTGATATGCATAATCTGGAAGCCGATATTGCAATGTCTTTTGAGCCGCCATGGGAGGAAGATCTGATTCTTGTTGCCGCCAAAGATGTGCCCTGTGCCCTTTATGCATCGGAAAGTTATATAGAAAAATACGGAATGCCGAAGGATTATGATGATTTGGTGGAAAATCACCGGATATGCAACAAGGATGCCAGCGAATATTATATTCCCGGTTGGTGCGAGGTTTTGGAAGCCGCTCCGCATGTGGTTTGCCGGAACAATTCGGTTTTTTCCTTTCGGGCAGCCGTAGAAAACGGTATTGGTATCGGGGTTTGTTTTAAATATTTTGGCGAGAACGGTTTGGTAAAGATTGATACGGTACGCAATTTTGATACGCATTTTAAAATATTTCTGATTGCGCATAAAGATACCAAAGATGTTCCGAGAATTCGTGCCATGTTGGAATATTTGAAAAATTTGTTCCAAAACATTCATGAAGATTATTAAAAAACGAATCGGATTTTGCAAAATGTAATATAAAAAACAAGCATAATTTTTTATAAAAAACAGAAAACATATAATATTTTATATACAAGTGTATTTTTTACATTCAAAACCACTCAAAGTTTAAAAAATTTGTTGATTTTAAAAATTTTTTACATTATGGTTAATTTGTCTATATTATTGTACAAATTTAAAGAATTTAATCATCATATTTAATCATTAACTGAGAGTGGAGAATGTTTAGCAAAAAAGAAATGGCTACTTTTAATGCCTTGTACTATCTTTATGCAATTTCACAAAGCAATTCAAAAAGAGAAGTTGCTGATTTATTAGGCACTTCCGTTGACACTATCAATAAATACATATCAGATATCGAAAGCGTTCTCAAAGTTACTCTTTTGAGCAGCAACGGCAGAGGGACGGCCCTCACGCCGGAGGGAATGTATTATGCCAAAATTGCGGAAAGCATAGTTTTGGCATTGCGCAAAATGAGCAAAGCCGGAAATTATTTAAGCGTGGCTAACCGTCCTTTAAAAATTTCTATGCCTGATATGATCTCCTGCGACTTTGGAGAAAATAATATCAACACTTTTATCAAAGCCAATCCGGACGTTAATATAGTAACTGAAATAGAAAACCGTCCGGATGCCAAGGCCGATATTTGTCTTTCGTTATATCCGTTAAAAGACGGCAGTTGGGTAAAAATTGCGGAAAAGAATATTCCCTGCGGATTGTACGCTTCTGAAAACTACCTGAAAAATCATGGCATGCCGAAAGACTATGATGATCTGATAAAAGGCCATCGCATTTGTAACAAAAATTCCAGTGAATACTATATTCCGGGTTGGGGAGAGGTTTTGAGGACTTCTCCCTTCATTGTATTACGGAATGATTCCATTTTTTCACACTATTCTGCAATCAAAAGCGGTGTCGGAATAGGGATATGTTCCCGTAATTACGGAGGGCGCCACCTCGTCAGGATAAACACGGTTCCCAATTTTGATACCACTTACAAAATATACTTAAACGTCCGCAAAGATGTTTTGACAACCCCGCAGCTCAAAGCCTTTCTCGAATTTTCGAAAGGCTTTTTTAACGGCCAAAATCCGCTGCGGTATTCCGAACTGGTTAAAAAGAAAATATCGCGGTAAAGAGCAGAATGCAGTCCTTGTGGGTAATTATTTTTTTATTGGCAAAGAAAAGACTTTAAGGCACAATAAGGCATAAACCATGTTATCTGCGAGGAGAAAAAAATGGAACTGGAGCTTTGGCAGTCTCTTTCAATAGCCGGACTGGTGTTGTTGATTGTAGAAATCCTGACACCGACCATGTTTTTTGTAAATCTGGCGCTGGCCTGCTTTGTAACGGCCGGCGTCTCTGTTTATTTTGACAGCCTGAATATTCTTGTGCCAGTCTGGGTTGTATCGTCGGCCGTGTTCTTGTGGCTTCTGAAGCCGCTGCAAAACCGCAATAAGGGCAGTGCCGGTACCGGAATGGACAAGTATATCGGTCAAAAAGCCCGTGTGATAGAAACAATAGATGATGACGGCGGCGTGATTTCGATTTTTGATGAACGCTGGAATGCCCGTAGTGAAAACGGCGAAAAATTTGCCGTCGGAAGCAAAGTGTATATCACGCGCAATGAAAATTTAACCATGTTTGTAAGAAAGGAAAAGTAAAATGTTATGGTGGGTATTGGTAGCGCTGGTTGTTATATATGTCCTGAAAGGCATAATCATCATCCAGCAGGCGGAGGCCGTTATCGTTGAACGTCTCGGAAAATTTGAAAAAGAATTGTCTCCGGGATTGAATTTTATTTTCCCGATTCTGGAAGCGCCGCGGTCAATTGCTTGGAAAATAACCCAGAAACTGCCGAACGGTGAGAGCTACTCTTACATTAAAGACCGGATAAAAATAGATTTGCGCGAGTCGGTATACGATTTTCCGCGTCAGAACGTTATTACAAAAGACAACGTTACCATCAGCATCAACGCTTTGCTCTATTTCCAGATTGTAAATGCCAAAAGCGCGGTTTATGAAATTCAGAATCTGCCGGAAGCCATTGAAAAACTGACTCAGACAACCCTGCGTAACCTTGTCGGTGCAATTGATCTGGACGAGACTTTGGTTTCTCGCGATAAAATCAACCATGAACTGCGGGCAATCTTGGACGAAGCCACCAATAAATGGGGTGTCAAAGTCAACCGCGTCGAGCTGCAAGACATTATCCCGCCGGCAGACATCCAGCAGGCTATGGAAAAACAGATGAAAGCCGAACGCGAACGCCGCGCTGCCATTTTGGAAGCCGAGGGTTTGAAAAAGTCTGCAATTTTGAAAGCCGAAGGTCAGAAAGAAGCCGAAATTAACCGTGCCGAAGGTGAAAAACAGTCAGCCATTCTGCGGGCGGAAGGAACTGCCGAGGCTCGGGTTAAGAACGCCAATGCCGAAGCCGAAGCTATTCGTGCCGTCAGCGAGGCCATTGCTGCCAAAGGCCAGCCGGATAAATATTTGATTGCCATGAAATATTTGGAAACGCTGAAATCCATTACCGAAGGCGAAAATAATAAGGTTGTTTATATGCCTTATGAGGCTACGGGCATTTTGAGCTCGATTGACGGGATTAAGCAAATGTTGGATAACGGCGGCGAAAAAGCGCCAAAAAAATCGGTATAAAATTAAGGCCTTCGTAAGAAGGCCTTTTTTAATTTTCTTCCTGAACGTTGTTAGAAAATGCCTCTCTGATAAGTCGGAAGCTTGATTGTTTCAAAGTCAATGACTTCGCTGCCCATCACCAGCGGCGACATGCTGATATTGAGATTCTGCCGGTAAACCTGATTGTCAAAATCAAATTTCAGATAAGTGATCCCTTCATACCATGCGGTTTCGGTAACTTCGCTCAACTTGTCTGATTTTTTCAGCTTGTCTTTTTTCAATACCCCCGGAATACAGACGTAAGTATCGGTATAATTTTTCAGCGCAATCGGCTTGCAAGACATAAAATGCTTTTCCTGATCATAAACAATGGTAAAACGGCCGTCTTTGTTCTCTTCATCCGGATTGATTTTGATGATGTTGATCCTTCCCGAAAAAATGTCCTGCCCGCTTTTTTGCTGAGCCGGATGCCATGCTCCGTATATGCTGTTGCGAGCCTGATAATAACAATAAATGCCGGTTGCCATGCCGATAACCATTACCGTAGCGGCGGCAGAGATAAACAAAGTAGATTTTTTCATAATTTTTTCCTGACGTTAATTTCCGATAAGTTGTATCTTGCCAAATTCTGATATTATAATCAAGTTAATTTTTCTACTCGGCCGGCGTTGAACTGTGCAAAGGCGAAACCGAACCGCGGCCGGAAAGATGAAAACGGTTTTCCTGCCATTTGACGTGATTCTGCCGGTATTTATTTTTCAGCTTCCGGATGGTCAGCCAATATCCGGTATCAACAACCAAAGCCGCGCCGACCCAGGCAATCGGGCTGGCGTAACAAATGCCGATATAGCCGAGCTGTTTGGCCAGATAAATTGCCGCCAATGACCGCATAAGCAGTTCAACAATACTTGCCAGCAACGGAATTTGGGCGCGCCCCATGCCTTGCAGAGCATTGCGGAAAATAAAAATCTGTCCCAGAAAAAAGTAAAATAAGGTGGAGATATTCAGATAATCTTTGGCTGTGTTAATAATGTTTCGGTTTTCTTCGTCAAGAAAAATCTGAATCATATTTTCACCGCCAAATCTGACAACCAAAGCAATAAAAACGCTGAAACCCAGAGAAATCAGAGAACAGACAAAAACGCCGCGCCGAATGCGGGAAACCATGCCTGCGCCAAAATTCTGTGCCGTATAAGTCGCAACGGCCAACCCCAGGGCAACCAGCGGCTGGGTTGCCAGCTGTTCAATCCTTAAAGCCGACGTAAAAGCCGCAATAACCTCCGGTCCGAAGGAATTGCAAACGCTTTGGATAATCATCAGTCCCAAAGCAATAATGGAAAATTGTACGGACATCGGAACGGCAATGTTCAAATGCTTTTTAAAAGTTGCAAAATCAAATTTCCAGTCTTTGCGCGTCAAATGCAAAATCGGAAATTTTTTGCCGATATAAATAATGCACGCAACCACGGAAATCGAAATGGCGGTAATCGTTCCCAACGCCGATCCGACGACGCCCAGCTTGAAAACATATATAAAAAGCAGGTTGAGCAGAATGTTCAAAATCGAAGAAAAAATTAAAAAATACAAAGGCGTCCGGCTGTCTCCTAAAGCTCTCATAAAAAAAGAAAGCAGATTGTATCCGACAATCAGAACCAGCCCGCCGCATAACACGCGGATAAAAAGAACCGCATCCGGTAAAATCTCTTGAGGAACGTTCATAATCCGAAGAAGCTGCGTCATATAAAGCTGCATGATAATTGTCATCAGCAGACTCAGAACCATGCTGGCAACCAGACTGTGAACAACGGATTTCCTGACGCCTGCTTCGTTTTTTGCGCCGAATTCCTGCGCCGTAATAACCGTCAGGCCGCCGGTAAAGCCAAGAGTAATCAGCAGCAGGACAAAATAAACCGGAGCCGACGCCCCGACTGCGGCCAGAGCATTTACCCCGATGAGCCGTCCGACAATGATAATGTCGGAAATGTTGTATAGCTGCTGAAAAACGTTCCCGATTAACAGGGGAATGGCAAATTTTACAATAAGCTTTGTCGGATTGCCCGACGTCATGTCCTGAATCATGTCCAACCTCTTTTACAAACCAACAGAATGTATGATGCCGCTGCGAAAATGTAAAGCGCAAATAATAAAAATTTTGTAAATATGGTGGAAAAACATTAAATTATAATTATATAGCAATCAGAAAAATTAAAAAAGGAGAAAGTTATGGTCGCTAAAGATATTGAAATTCGGAAAACTGCCGGCATCTGGCATTTGATTGCCGGTATGCTTATGGCGTTGCTCGGCGTGTTTATCTGGCTGAATCCGGCTGCTACGCTGCTGGCTTTGGCTCTTTATATCGGTATTGTTTTTATTGTGGTCGGAGCCGGATATTTTGCCGCCTCATTTTCTTTCCGCTCAGGGTGGTACCTGCTGGTTGGCATTTTGGATATTCTGGTCGGTATTGTCTTTGTCAGCAATTTGGGGGTAAGCGCAGCCAGCCTGCCGATAATCTTTGCAATCTGGTGTCTGGCCGTCGGCGCAATTCAGGTCGCTTCGGCTTTTCAATTGCGTTCGGAAGGCTTTCCTTGGGGCTGGACTTTGGGCGTTGGTCTTTTGGGAATAGTGTTCGGTTTTCTGATCCTGGCTTATCCGGCCTTGGGCGCATTGACCATAACCGCTTTGATGGGCGCTTATGTTATGCTTTACGGCCTTGTCGAGATTGCTGAATATTTCTATACCAAAAGGGTAATAGTGCAATAATCTGTCGTGCTTAAGAAAAAACGGCTCATTTGAGCCGTGTTTTTATGGTGTTATTTCAATTTCGGTGCCATTGGGAACCATACGCCAAATTTCTTCAATTTCCTTGTCGGAAACGGCAATGCAACCGGCCGTCCAGTCTTTTTTTAAAAGTTTTTCTGCCCGAAGTTTGGAAAGAGCATTGGGCAGCCCGTGAATCATAATGTCACCGCCGGGCGAGACGCCGCGTTTTGCCGCATTGGCCTTGTCTTCAGCGTTTGGATAAGAAACACGCAAAGACAGATGATATGCGCTTTTCGGGTTTCTTCCGTTGATTTTATATTTTCCCTCCGGCGTTTTGCCGTCGCCTTCCTGTGTTTTGTGTCCGACAGGGTTAGGACCGAGCCCGATGTGATAAGAACGCAATACTTCTCCGTTTTTCAGCAAATAAAGTTTTCGTTCGGATTTCTGCACCAAAATCTTATCAGCAGGTTCTTCCGGCAAAAACATACGCCCGATGGCCGGTGTCACCCAAAACGTTAATGCCGCCAACAACAAAAAAAAGACGTTAATCCTGCTCATCCTCATCTTTGTCTTCTCTGATTTTAAGCTGGGTTTTAACACGGGTAATCCGCATGTTTTCCACATCCAAAACCTCATAAACGCAGTATTCGTCTTCTGTAATGTCGCCGGCTTTGGGTTCTCTGCCGAGCAAGCCGAAAACATAGCCGCCGATAGTGCTTTCCTCATGCTCGCATTCCGGCAGTTTCATACATTCATATGCGTCTTCAATCAAAACCAGACCGTCAAATTCGCAGGTTTTGTCATCAAGTTTTTTCACGGCTTCTTCTTTGGGAATGTCATGCTCATCCTGAATTTCGCCGACCAGTTCTTCCAAAATGTCTTCCATGGAGAGCATGCCGGCCGTTCCGCCGTATTCGTCGACAACGATGGCCAGATGGATACGTTTGGTCATCATTTCATGCAATATCTCGGAAATAGATTTGTTTTCCGGCACAAACAGAATGTCGCGGCAGATTTTTTCCTGAATATTCTTGTCGTTTCCTTCGTCATAATGCTCCAGCAGGTCGCGGATATGAACCATTCCGACAATATTGTCTTTGTCATGATTGCACAGCGGATAGCGGGTATGGCGGTTTTCTTTGACAAATTTAATCATCTCGTCAAAACTGCAGCCTTTGTAAAGGCACTTCATATCCTGCCGCGGAATCATAATCTCGTGGGCGTAAATCTCGGAAAAGTAAATGGCATTTTGAATAATCTCGCCCTCGGTGTCATCAATAATACCGTCTTTTTGCGAGGCGTCAATAATCAGCTTAATCTCTTCTTCGGAGTGTGCCTCGTCCGTTTCGTTCGTGACTTTCACACCCATCAGACGCAAAATCAGCGCCGTTACATGGTCAAAAACCCAAATAAACGGCGAAAAAATCATGTTAAAACGATAAAGGGTATTGGCAATGCGCAAGACATAGTTTTCGGTATGAATAATTGCCAGAGATTTCGGTACCAGCTCGCCGAGAACAACGTGCAAAAGCGTAATCAGCGAGAAAGCGATACCAAAGCTCAGAGAGTGCAGCAACACTTTGTTGTCGGCAAAAAAGCCGCCGGCCAGATCTTCAATCAGGCGGGAAACGGCCGGCTCTCCGATCCAGCCCAAACCGAGAGAGGCTAATGTAATGCCAAGTTGAATGGCACTGAGATAAGTGTTCAGGCGTTCCGTAATTTTTAAGGCGGTAACCGCGCGCTTGTCACCGGCATGAGCCAGTTCTTCAAGTTTTGTGCGGCGGATTTTAACAATGGCAAATTCGGAAACAACAAAGAAAGCATTGGCAAAAACCAGAAAGAACACCAATGCGATGTTAATAATATAAATATAAGCAGGACTCATAGCTGTTTTATCTTATGACCTCAATACTATTAAAGAAAGCTGCATTTTATAGTGTATTCAACTTGTTGTCAATGCCGCAGATGATAATGCCGATAAAATCAGTCAACATCCGCGCCGATATCGCTGATCTGCCGTACAACTCTTTGCGGAAAAGGGATGTTGATATTGTTTTCTTTAAATTTTTCAATGATTTTTTCCCTGATTCGGTAAGAAATTCCGCCGCTTTTGAAAACGTCGTTGGTAAAACAGTTGAGCTGAAAATCCAAACTGCTGTCGCCAAGATCCGTAAACAACAGCGACGGTGCCGGGGTTTTCAAAACATCCGGATCATCGGCGGCAATTTGCAACAGCAGTTCTTTTACTTTTTTTAAATCGCTGTCATAATCAACGCCGATTTTTATCTCTACTCTTGCCATCTTGCCGCCAAAAGTCTTGTTAACCAGACTTTTTGACAAGATTATGGAATTGGGGATTAAAACATTTGACTTGTTCCAGGTTTCAACTTCCGTTGCCCGCATGTTAATCTGCTTCACAATGCCTTCATAGCCGTCGATAATGACCCAGTCGCCGATTCTGATTGGCCGCTCAAACAAAATCGTAAAACCGGCTACCAGATTGCTGACGGTATTTTGCAGCCCCATACCGGCGCCGAACGAAAGCGCGCCGGCCATAATGGCAATACTCTGAAAACTTCCGCCCATCACGGCCACGCTGACAATCAGAGAAAAAACAATGCCCAAAAAGCCCGTGGCCGAAATCAGGGAGTTTCTGGCGCCGGCGGACATGTCAATCTGGCTGAGCGTACCGGTGGCCATGCTTTCTTTGAGAGTGCGGAACAGCCACAAAGAAACAAAAAAAGTCAGAATGCCGAGCAGAATGGACGTTATGGAAATGTGCAGCCCACCGATGTTAAAACCTTTCAAAAAAGCTTGAACCTGACTGAGGAGAATATCTACCGAGGCACTCCAAACCCCCAGCAAGACCAAAAGAGTTGTCAGAGCCAAAACCGGAGTCAGCAGCAGCCCGAACCAAAAATTGACCTTAACGCGGGTACGCGATTGCAGGCGCAGGATTTTTATTAAAAAGCGCCATTGCAAAAGCTGCCGGAAGAGGGCGCGCAGCAGTTTTTGCAGAATATAAGCCGCGGCAATGACCAGCACCGAGATAATAAAGCGGTTGATGACAAATTCCGAAAGCCGGATATAACCGAACAGCGAGGCGGCAAACGCGGCCAGCATAAAGAAAGAAATGGTCAGGCTGATTTTTGAAGAGGTGCTGAGACCGGAAGCGTCATCATCGGCAGACTCTGTCCCGTCCTCGGCTTTGGCCGCAGGGTCGTCACCGTTGTTGTATAAAAATTTATAAGAAATAAAAATTACAAAAAAAGCCTTGACCGCGTTGGCAAAAATTGTCAGCGAATACAAAATGTCCGTATCCGTATTAAGGTTGGCCGCCAGATTCTGAAAAAAACTGACCAGACAAACGGCCGCCGAAGTATATATCAGCGTAGAAGAAAGGGAAGACGCCGGATTGTCTTTGATTTCAAAAATGCGCCATTGCGGATAAGCCGGTACCAGAGCCGTTTTGATAAAAGCAACCGCAATAAAAAAATATAAGAGATAAAGCGCCGCCGTGTCAGTCATAATTCCGAACGGCGTGCCTGCAAACAGCTTGTTGTTGTTTATCCAGAACATAAAAGACCCGATTAAGGCCGCCGGAATAATCCCGCGTGCCGTAAACATCCACGCTGCGGCTTTGACCTTTTGGCTGTAATTGGGATTAAGGACGTCGTTGCTGTAGCCGTACCGTCCGCGGATAAAGCGGCGAATGTAGTTTGCCGTAAAATAGGCCGCCAGAATATAAACAAAGGCATAAATCAGGTTTGAGTTGGCCGATTTCTTTTCTTCGTCATTCAATTTTTGATACCATCCGGACGGCGTTTTAGCCATATCCCATGTAAATACGGCAAAATTGTATAAAGATAGGCTAAAGTCTTTGAGCTGAAAGATTGAGCTCTGTTTGGTCAAAAGCTTGTCAAGGAGCTTTTTGTTTCTGAGTTTTACAATCATGCCCTTGATGTCGCCGATTTTGTTCAGCGCCAGATTTCCCTGCGCAATTGCCGTCTTGTATTCGTCAGCCTGCTTGTTAAACTCGGACCGCTGGCCGGCAATCGCCTTGGGTTCGTTACCCTCTGACGGAGCAATGCCCAAAGCGTCAAGCTTTTTCTGAAGCTTGGCCAGATCGGCGTTGTTTTGCAAATTAGCCTGCGTAATCCGGTTATAAAGTTCATCCAGTTCCGCCAGCATCGGAACCGTATCTTCCGGCGCGGTTTTGCTGCTGGTCAGCGTTTTTGTCATCTTGTCAAGCTGCTTGTCAACGGCCGTATAATTCGGCGGCGGCGTTGCAACGTCAGAGCCGGATGTTTGCGCCATAACGGAATTGATTGAAAAAACAAAAGATAAAACAAATAAACAGATTTTAAACATAAAGCTTATACTCCCTCAGCAAGAGAATATAAGCGCGGCATCAGTCATATCAAGAGCAGTTGTGACGAAAAATTTTTCTGAATTCTCTGTTGTTTGCTTGTGCCAGTTGAATTAATTTATTTTTCTGATTTTGTGCCGCATAAGGAATTTCAAAATGGTCATTTTTGTTTTCTAAAAACCATCTCGCAAAACCGTTGGCCGATAACGTTTGACCGGATTGTTGCTGTTCAAGATATTTCTTTTGTTGTAATGCTTTAAAATATTTTCGGAAAGGAGCATATTTTTTATCTCTGCATTTAGCTCTGTTAATAGCTTCGTCTCTTTTCCGTATAGAATATAAAATATCTGCTGCACTTTTGTTATTTTCTTCCCATTCTTTTCTGTTGAAATATAAAACAAGGCTTGCCCAGTTGAGAATTTGTTTCTTAAAAAGTGCAGAATTCAAGTTTTGGCCTTGTTTATAAAAAATGAAATCTAAAAGGCGTAAATCTTTGTTTGAAAAAGAACAGGACGCTTCTTGCAACAATTCACCGTCAACATTTAAACTTTGTGCAATATTCAAAAGAGACAAGTTAAGAAAGTCTAAACGGCTGTTTTCAAGTCGTTCAATCTCTTCCACAGACATATGAACTTTTTCGGCGAGCAATCGGGAAGAAAGACCGAAATATTGGCGAAAAATTTTTATCCTGTTTTCATCACTTGCAATAATTTGATTGATAAGATCCAAAGGAAGCTGTTCCATAAAAGTTTCTTTCTCAAAAACCAGTTGCCGACAAAACATACAAGATATAGGAAAAAAATTTTATATTTGCAACAAGAGCCGATTTCAGCACTGATCGCAAATAATTTTTATCGGCATTTCCAGCCGTCCCATTTACCGTTACACTGCCGGCATTCGTCTTCTTTCAGCTTTTGTTTGTCTTGCGGACATTTATAGCTGATGTAACCGTGTTTTTTGATATAACGCTTACCGTGGCAAAATTGTTCATTCAGCTCTTGTCCGAAACTCATGTCGACCGGCGTCTCTTCGTCACAAGGCCAACACATAAAGCGCCAATCCATTAACGGCCGGTCTTCAGGGCATTTGATAACGCTTTTCCTTTGGTGTAGCCAATCATAACGGATTGTCCGGTTAGGGCAGCGGTTCCGGCATTCTTCATCTTGCTCGCAATCATAAGAAATCCGCACGGCCTCTGTCGTTTCACAGCATTTGCACTCCCCGAAAATCCCCTCAAAAGAAGGCCCATTACAATCTTTTTCAGAAACAATCGGATAAAAGATGTAGGGCGAAAATCCTTTTTCATTCAACTTGCAATAAACATACGGAGTATCAATAGAAACCACGCGGTTAGGACAATGCTTCAAACAATTTTCCGGCGTTCCGACTTCCAATGTCTGAGGTGTATAACAGTCAAAGCACTCACCCTTAACCCAAAAAACGCAGTTGTCTTCTGCCCGAACATCAAAAACGCCGAAACTAAGAATTATTCCGGCCAGTCCGAATATTTTATGTGTTACACACCCCATCTTTATCTCTCCCTATGACAATAAAAATACTATTAAACGCAATATTTCAAGTAATTACTGACCAAATGTAATAAGTAAAAAATTTACTTGCATTTTCCGTTTTCCCATTTACCGTTACACTGTCGGCATTCGTTTTCTTTCAGCTTTTGTTTGTCTTGCGGACATTTATAGCTGATGTAACCGAGACCCCCGAGATAGCGCTTTCCTTGGCAGAATTGTTCATTCAAATGCTGTCCGAAACTCATGCGGATCGGTGTCTCTTCATCGCAAGACCAGCACATAAAACACCAATCCATCAACGGCCGGTTTTCCGGACATTTGATAACGCTGTATCTTGATGTTACTCCATTATAACGGATTGTCCGGTTAGGGCAGCGGTTCCGGCATTTTTCATCTTGCTCACAGTTATAAGAAATCCGGACGGCAGCTGTTGTGTCACAAGGATAATATTCCCCCCGGTCATCTTCAAAATAATTTTCTTTCAGATAATTATCTTTCGGCACTTCTGCATTTTGATATTTATTCTTGGAATGATTATTTTTTATCCTTAAATTACAGCTGACGTATGCTTGATCAATAGAAACCACGCGGTTAGGGCAGTGCTTCAGACAATTCTCCGGTGTCCCGACTCCTAAAGTCTCTGTCGTATAACAGTCAAAGCACAAGCCCCTGACCCAAAAAACGCAATCATCTGCAGCCCGAGCTTCGACGATTTGGAGGCAAAGAAGACAACCAATTCCAATAAGTTTCCGTATCACATAATCCATGTTCATCTCTCCTCTCCATAATAGCATCTACATTCGCTTTGGGATAAAAGTTGCATATTGTATCAATATTACGTTCTATGCCGGAGCCGCATCGCCAAGATTCATAAGCTGCTTGTTCCCAATCATTATTATGAATGGCTGTTCTCATATTTTTATATTTTGAAAACTCGCTTTGCCCCAAAGCATAGCTCATATCCGTCAACGCTTTTTGTTGCCCTTCTGTATACTTCCTGAAATTCGGATATTGTTTTATTACAACATTGTAGGCATCTTTGTATTTTTCTCTCATTATACGATCATTTTCTTCCGGTGCAATACGAATATTAGATTTATCTTCATAATAAGAAGCCAAATAGTCAGGATGATGGCTTCTTTTCAATCTCGCATCTTCATAAGCATATTCCTGCGGGGTGAGCAGCTTTCCCGTTTGGGCATGATAAGTTTTAACGCCCCTTGTCTGGTCGAGATTAATGCCGCAGCCGATAGTCGTATTGGGTCTTTCCGCCGAGTCAAGATAAGCATAGGGCAACATTCCGCCCTCATTTTCACAGATATCCTCTTTGTCTCTGTTAAAATAATATAAATATTCTTCTTGTTCATTAGTAGGAATTGAACCTTTGTAATCTGAATTCTGGTAGGTATTATTCAGCCTGTTTTGCTGTTCTTGCAGTTTCTTTTTGCGTTCGGCGATTTTGGCGCTTCTTTGTGCCGGCGACAGTCCGATTTCCAACGATACGCCGCCATAGGCTTCTTCTTCCGGTACGCCGCCGTAAGCAGCATAACTGGGAACGGCTTGTGATCTGTATGTCATTTTTCTTTCCTTTCTAAAAAATTAATAAAACTTGGCAAACAAAGAAAATATACGGAGAGAAAAAGAGAACATCAATCAGCCATAGACGGCAAAAAAGAGCTTTTGCAGTCAAAAGCTTTTAGGGAGCTTCATGGCCGCGTTTTTGAAAACTCGCAAAAAAGACAGCCTGAAAACGATTTTCAGGCTGTCCGTAAGGAGGTCCAAATATGAGTTTTCTAAATGCTAAAATTTATATTTAGCACTCAGAATTCCGGTATGATCATTGAAATCATCACGGAATTTGCCTTCGTAACCGGCAGAAACGTCCCATTTGTCGTTCAGTTCTGCGGTCAGTCCGGCGCCGGCTTCAATGCCAAAACGGTCAAGCTGCTCGCCGTTAATCCGGTAAGAAGCGCTGCCGATATTGACAATCGCGTCGTTTTCGCCGTCCATCAGGTCATAAGTCATGGCCAGACGGGCTTCCGGACGCAGCTTCATGCCGTTTTCAAGCGTAAAGTCTTTGCTTGCTTTAACACCGGCAATACCGGTCAGGATGTCCTGATTTTCGCTGCTGATTCTCTGACCGGCAGAGTCTCTGTAGGAATCCTGCTTGATATGGGCATAACGCAAACCGGCTTCTGGCGTCAGTGTATAACCGCTGACATTAAAGTCATAACCGGTCATGGCCTGCAGGCCGTAGGTCTCAACATCATAGCTGCCTTTGATTTTGCCGACGGCAGTATGCTTGCTTTCGTCATAATCGGACATGCCGTAAGAAGCAATCGCGTTGACATACCAGTCAGACGGTTTGTACTCTCCGTAAAGCATAAAGGTATGAGAGTCAACATCCGTATCGCGGTGATGTCCGTCAACGCTGGTATCGCCGTAAGCATAAGCAACACCGGCCTTGACATTTTCGGCTACTTCTTTGTGGAAACCCATGGCAACGCCGGTTGTTTCAACATCAAAGCCTTTGGCTTTTGACGTGTCGTCAAGTTCGCTCTTGTTAAACAGAGTGCGAACCCAGGCGGCCGCCTTGTCAAACATACCGTCGCCGGAAGATTTTCCCTGTGCGGCAGAAGCCACATGGCCGCCGCTCAGCTGAGAAGATACTGCGCCGTAAGCCTGATTCATAATACCGGTTTCAACGGTCTGAACAACCGGAGCGGCAGACGGAGCAACGTCTTCGGCCAATTGTGCAGCCGAAGCGGCATCGCCTTTTTGCATGCTGGTATTAATAAAGTCATGAACGGCTTTGCCTTGTCCGCTCAGGCCGTCAACCAGGGCAAATGCGCCGATTGTACCGGCAGCGTTGGATGAAGCGCCTGCATTGACGGCATTGGCAACAACGCCGGCAGTGTCTTCTTTGACGGCGGTAATTTCACCGGTTTTACCGTCAACGGACAAGTCATAAATAAAGTTGTCGGCCAGCGTCAGCTTCTTGTCTTTTTCATGGGCTTCGTCAGTCAGAGCGTCGGAAATTTTACCAAGGTCAAGTTTGGCTTCTTTGCTCAGGTCGGCATCATCGCTGATAACAACCTGCAGGTTGGAGTTGCCGGCAACTTTCAAAGAAGAACCGTCACCGTTGATATTGCCGTTTACAATACCGTCTTCGCCGTTGGCAATTGTCAAAGACAAAGTTGAACCTTCGTTCATGGTAACGTTGCTGTTATAAGAATTGGTGCCGACGTCAAGCGTACCACCGTTGTTAACGTTTGTGTTGGTAATGGCATATCCGGTTCCTTTTTCAGCACCGTCAGCCAGTTTCAATGTACCGTCAACATTCATGTTGCTTGCTGTCAGCAAAGCAGGCTCTTCTTCAGCCTGATCAAGCGTAAAGGTATTGCCGGAAGCAATATTCATGTCTGTTACGGTTGCATTTCCGCCCAGCAATTCAGAAGCGGAAGTATCGGCTTTGATGTTCAGTTCATCCAAACTGTCGATTTGTTGGATATAAGCATCAGCAGAGGTAACATTGATAACGCCGCCTTTGGCCGCTTCTTCTTGATCCTCATCGCCATTAAACTTGACTGCGGCTACGGCATTTTTAACAATACCTTCAATCCGGCCGGCCAAATCGATTGTCGTATCGCTTAATGCAAAGTCGGAACCGTTAGTCGATTTCATCAAGCCGTCTTTGGCAACGTTAACATAGCTGTTAGTCAGTGTCATAGAATGCTTGTCGATCTCTTCGGTACCGTTTCCGGTTGCGCCTTGGATTAACATGCCGCCTGCACCGATGGTGATATCTGCGTCAGAGATATTGCTGTCGCCATAACCCAGAATATAAGCGTTATTACGCCATTGTTCATCTTTTTCGCCTTCACGGCCGGCTTCGGGATTATTACCGCTGATATTGATGGCAGTTCTGTTTTCTCCGCCGTCGATTTTCAAGGTAACGGCGTCGATGCTTGAACCGTTGGTCAAAGTAATATTTGGGGCATTGGTAATATTAACAGTGCCTTGGTCATTGGTTGTTGCAGCAACAATACGGGCATTGTTGTCAAGTTTGATATTGCCTTGAATATCAATTGTGCTCTTGCCTTCAGCCAAGGTCTTGTTTCCAAGATAACCGCCGTCAGATTCATAGCCGCCGTTCAGGGCAATATTTAAGCCTTCATCTCCAGCCAGTATATCTCCGTTGTTAATAAGTTTTGCAGCAGATTCGAGAGCTGTTTCAATGTTCAGGTTGCCATTGTTTACAACAGTACCCTTGCCGTCAATCTTCAACGAAGTATCTGCAGTTCCTTTAATATAGTTGTTATCAGCAAAAGTAAGGGTTTTGCCATCAACGATTGTTAAAGACTTTTCTGTTGTATTGTTACGACTATCCTTACCTTTAAACAAGAAGATACCGGTACCGTCAGTCATGTCAACGTTACCAACGGTCAGGTCGCTGCCCAACACCAACTCGCCCTCATCAACGGGCTCACCCTCCGTGCCAGCCGGATTGTTATTAGGATAGACTTCGCCTTTTTTCATTTCCAAATCAATGCCGGAAATGTCGGAACCCTCGGCCGTTTGCGTCAAATAACCTGTAACGGTCAGCTTTTTGCCGCCGTCTAATTTTGTTTTTTCCTGCAAGGTAACAAAGTTGCCCATGGTAACGTCTTTTTCCAAAGTTGCGTCACCCATAAAAGAAATTCTGTTGTCTCCAGCCTCATGACCAAGGTCATCAGCAGAAATAACGGAACCGGCTTCATACTCTTTATATGTATTGTCCGCCAAAGCATTAGACGCGGCAAATGCGGCTGCCACCAATGCTGTTGAAAATAAAAGTTTGTTTCTCATATGATCTAACTTTCCTTTTTTGTAATGTATAAACAAAAAACCACCCTTTTTATAAAGGTGGCCGGAGAGTTCAACAATCATATAGACATAAATGATTCTCTTAGCCTTTAAAGTCGTTAAACTTCTGAACATACGCCAAAAGCTCCCCGACCATATCACTATGTATCGGGGATATATTCACTGCTATCTGAAAAAACAGATAACAATTTGACGACGTTATATCCTTAACGCCGATGTCTATAAAAGCCGTTGAAAGCTCCGTACCACTTGGGTACTGAATACAAATCTCTTTGTATCTGGCAACATCTTATACAGATATTTGACAAGATGCAATTAAAAAATATCAGAAAAATCAAAACTTCTGCTCAATGATAATAAAACTGTGATTTTCAAAGTGTGAATAATTGCTGAAAGATAAAAGAAAACCGGCAGGATTTCTGCCGGTTCGCAAATAAGCGGATTTCAAAAACTATCGGGCATAACCGAGGTCCTTAAGCCAGCCGGAAATCCCGAAAGTCCGGCTGCCGTATCCGACCCAGCCGTCAGCGTTGACCTTGCAGCCTTTGCATTGTGCCGTCATGTCTTTGACGGTGTTTTGAACCCCGCCGCCGCCATGCGTAATGAACGGAATAACCGTTTTTCCGGACAAGTCATAGGTCTCAAGAAAAGAGCTGACTTGCGGCGTAATTGTTCCCCACCAGTTCGGCGACCCGATAAATACCACGTCATATTGAGAAATGTCGGCAACCTTGGTCAGCAGTTTCGGACGGTAGTTGTCGGCAATTTCTTTTTTGGCCTGAACGGTCATCGGACGGTATTCCTCGGGATAAGTCCCCTCCGCCTTAATTTCAAAAAGCTCGCCGCCGGTTTTTTCTTTAATTGCCTCGGCCACTTCTTTGGTGTTGCCGCTGTAAGAATAATAAGCAATCAGAATTTTCGGACTCTCCGTTGTCATGTTTTTCTTCTCCTGCGTTGCCTGAGCGCGCGCGGTATAGGCAACGGCCGTCAGAACGGTTGCAACAACGGCGCCCAGTAAAATAAATTTAGTCATCTGTTTTCTCCTCAAGCTTCAAATGTTTTGGCCACTTCCTGCAGCCATTTGGTGATTTCGATATGCTGCGGGCAATGTCTCTCGCACAATTTGCATTTAATGCAGTCCGAGGCTTTGCCGTGTGTCTTAATCAGATTGTTGTAATAAACCTGCTGCGCGGTAAAAGGCTTGTCAATTTCCTGCTTTTCCGCATTATACAAGGCAAAATAGCTCGGAATGGCAATTTTTTTCGGACACCACTCCGTGCAGTAGTTGCAGGCGGTACAGGGAATGGCAATTGAGGCATGCAGCGCTTTGACGGCCTCTTCGATAACCTTTTTCTCTTTGGCGTCAAGCGGTTTGAAGTTTTGCATATAAGACGTGTTGTCTTCCAGCTGCGCCATGTCCGACATGCCGCTCAAAACCATCATCACGCCGTCCAAACTGGCCGCATAGCGCACCGCCCACGAAGCCGCTGACATCTCAGGTTCCGCATCCTTAAATATTTTTTCAACCGCCGGCGGCAGCTTGGCCAGCGTTCCGCCTTTGACCGGCTCCATCACAATTACCGGCTTTTTGTATTTCTGGGCGATTTCATAACATTTTCTGGCCTGAATGCTAGCATTGTCCCAGTCAATATAGTTAATCTGCAATTGAACAAATTCAACTTCCGGATTCTCTTTCAAAACTTCTTCCAAGAGCTCCGGCGTATCATGAAAAGAAAAACCGATATGCTTGATTTTTCCTTCTTTCTTTTTATCGGCAATAAATTTAAAACTGCCATATTTGCGGGCATTGCCGATTGTGTTGGCATTGACGTTGTGCACCAGATAATAGTCAAAATACTCCAGTCCGGTTTTTTCGAGCTGCTTGTTAAAAATTTCTTCCTGATCGCTTTGTTTTTTCAAATACCCGACCGGCAGCTTGCTGGCAACGGTAAATTTGTTGCGCGGATGGCGTTTGACCAGAGATTCGCGCAGGGCAACCTCGCTCTCGTATCCCATATACATCCACGCCGTATCAAAATATGTAAAGCCGCGTTCCAGAAAAGTGTCGACCATTTTGTTCAAAACGGCATAATCGATAGAGGTTTGGTTATTCGGGTCTTTGAGCGGCAGCCGCATAAAGCCGAACCCGAGCTTGTTGGACGGATTAACCGCGGCCCTGACTTCGTCCGAAACGGCAATCTCTTCCGCCAGCGTAAGCTTGGGCAGTGCAGAAAGAGCAAAAAGCGCCAGAGAACTCATCAAAAATTCACGTCTGTTCATCAAAATTTCCTCCGCAAAATTATCAGATATTCGTAGTATATTTTTTAGAGCATACTCTAAGTCAAGCACTTTTTTTATAAAAATTCAAAAATCTGTACTGGAAAAATTTTTGCCGTTGAATTAAAAAATAATCAGGAGAACATAATGAAAAGGCGCGAATTTATATTAAATTCCGTATGGGCGGCCGGCGGCTTGGCACTGCTGAACGCCTGCAAAGAAAATCAACCGCTCTCAACCGTCAGCAAAGGAGAATACCCGATGAAAGTATTAATGATAAACGGCAGCTGCAATGAACACGGCTGCACTTACACCGCCTTGAATGAAGTTGCCGGAAGCCTGAATGCCGAAGGGATAGAAACCGAAATTGTCCAACTCGGAAAAAACGCTTATCGCGATTGTATCGGCTGCGGCGCCTGCCGGAAGAATATGAACAGTCGTTGTATCTTTAATGATGACATAATCAACGCTATTATTGAAAAAGCTGAACATTCGGACGGATTCGTTTTTGGGTCGCCGGTTTATTACGCTCATCCCAGCGGCCGCTTGCTTTCCGTGCTGAACCGCGCATTTTACGCCGGCGGCAACGCCTTTGCATTCAAGCCGGGAGCCGCTGTTGTTTCTGCCCGCCGCGCCGGAACTGCGGGCTCGATTGATGTGATTAATAAGTATTTTACAATCAATAAAATGCCGGTCGTTTCTTCCACCTATTGGAATATGGTGCACGGCAATAAGCCGGAAGACGTCTTGCAGGATGAAGAAGGGCTGCAAACCATGCGCAATCTCGGCAAAAATATGGCCTGGCTGCTCAAAAGCATGGAAGCGGCAAAGAAAAACGGCATAGCTTTGCCGGATAACGAAGCCGGAGCCAGAACCAACTTTATTCGCTAGGCTTTTTTATCCGCCTTGCAAAATATAATCCGCCTTCAAAAAGGCCGTAAGTCGGAAGCGTCAGCATCAGCTGGCTGACGATGTCCGGCGGCGTAAGAATGCCGGAAATAATCAATATGGCTACAAAAATATAACGGCGCTTGCTTTTAACCGCATCATAAGAGGCGATTCCCGAGCGGATGAGGGAATAAGTCACCAGCGGAAACTGAAACATAATGCCAAAGGCCACGGCCAGCCATAACGAAAGCCCGATAACGTTGGAAATGCCGAATACGGCTTTAATGTCTTCAGTCGCAAAGCTGACGCCGAACTTGATAATCATGGGCAGAATGAGAAAAGTGCAGAAAACCACGCCGATGCAAAACAAAAGGCTGGACGTCAGAACGACGGAACGGATAAAACGCCGCTCGTTGTCATAAAGCGCCGGCAGAACAAAATTCCAAATTTGTCTGGCAAGATACGGAAAACAAACTGCCAGATCCAAAACGACGGCCAGTTTGATTTGCAGAATAAAAACCTCGGCCGGAGAAAAAAAGTTCAATGTCACCGGCGCTTCGGCAATAATCGTCCTGATCAGCCAATCCAGAAAATACGGCGCAATCAGGAACATCGGCGGCAAAACAAGCGCCATGACCGTCAGACAACGGACAAGCATTGACCGCAGCGCTTCCAGATGCGCAATCAGATTCTCGTCTTTATCTTCCTGAGCAGCCATTATTTTTCAGATTTTTTTTCTTCTTCCGCGGCGGCTTTTTCCACGCTGTCTTTCAGTTCCTTCGCCTCGTTCTGCAGGGCTTCTTTGGCCTTTTTATATTCATACTGGGCTTTGCCGAGGGCTTTGGCCAGCTCTGGAATGCGCTTCCCGCCGAATAAAACCAGCACCACAACCAGAATAAGTACAATTTCCGTAACGCCTAAAGACATTTTCTTCTCCTTAAAAAAATTATAAAACCTGCTGTTCCTGTACCGCAAAAATACTGATGGCCTGAACCGGACAAACGCTGTGGCAAACCCCGCAGCCGATACAGCCGGATGAATCAATCAACGGTACTTCGCCGTCTTCTTTGCTGATAATGCCGCGCGGGCACTCCGCCACACATAAGCCGCACTGAATGCAAACGTCGGGATTAATGCTGGCAAGCCCGATACGCGTTTTTTGCTTTTCGGCCAGACTGATTCGCCGGATGGCGCCGGACGGACAGACCTCGGAACATTTGTGGCAGTCATAATCGCAAAAACCGCTGGCGTAATCAATATGAACCGCGCCGAATTCATTGTCGGCCTTTTTCAAAATCTTCATCGGGCAGTTTTGCACACAGAGATTGCAGTTCAGGCATTTGTTTGCAAACTTCTCGGCATTGTCCGCTCCGGCCGGCAGAATCACGCGCCTGACCTTAGCCGCAATGCCTTTTCCGATTTCCATGCCGCCTTTGACCGCAGCGGCCAGAACGACAAAAGCCGCTCCGCCGATAAGAAGCCTGCGCCGCGCCGGAGAAAATTCCGCTTCTTTGCCATTTTTATGTCCGAACACTATTGCGCCCTTGGGACAGACCGCCGGACATTTCAGGCACTTGACGCAGGTCTCGTTGTCAACTTCGTGATTCTTATAATCAATGCTGGCTGTCGGGCAGTTGCGGGCACATAACCCGCAGGCAATGCAATTTTCTTCTTTGATGTAAATTTTGTTGTAAGAAAATTTGGATACCAGCCCCAAAACAGCGCCGACCGGACAAATTTCGGCGCAAAACAGGCGGCCTTTAAACCAGACCAGCACGGCAACAATAAAAATTGCTCCGATACCGAGATAAGCGCCGCTTATGGCCGAACCAAAAAGCGAATACGGGTCAATCAGCCGGATAAGATAAGCTGTTCCGCCGATAAGCGTACCGAAAACAATGACCGCAATAAAATATTTGTACGGTCGGGACTTTCTGTATTGCGGCAAATTCTTACGACGGAAAGCAAAGGACAAAAATTCCTGCAACAGGCCGAAGGGGCAGAGTGTTGAGCAGTAAATGCGCCCGAACAGCAGCGTCAGCAGCAAAACGCCGACAAATAACAATGCCGCCGCCAGCGAAAAATCAATAATAACCCGCTGCGCCAGAGCGCTGACTTGCAAATCAAAAATTTTGACCGGATAAAAGATTCCGGCAAAAGCCAAAATCGCAAGAATGCCAATGACGGTAGCCGTCAGAATTCTGATATAACGGCAAATCTTATTTTTGTTCATCTCATGCTCCGATACAGACTGTTCTTTTATAATTTAGCTGCAAATTTGCGGCAAGGCAAGAACAGAATTATTTTATGCTCCTGCCCGCATCATAAGCCTGCTGCATGGCCGGACTGTTTTTTATGTCGCCGGCCTGCCATGCGCCGGTACCGTAAATCACGCCTTTTTCCCGTGCGCCGTCCAGACAGTCCTGCGTAAAGCCGCGGAAGCCTTCCAGTGTTTTTTCCATATTGGCATGGCTGTCGTCTGCTGCTGCCACAATAAAGTAAAAGTCTTTGTTGCTGATTTCGGTATAACGCGGCACGGTGCGGTCAATTAACGTCTTCATCTGCCCGTTCATACTGTAAAAATAAACCGGCGTCGCCATGACAATAACGTCGGCTTCCACCATTTTGTTCAAAATTTCTTCCATATCGTCTTTTTGAATGCACTTATGCGTGCTGTTGCAAACGCCGCAGCCGCGGCAGAAGTTGATGTTTTTGCTGTTGATAAAGATTTTTTCAACCATGTTTCCGGCCTCGGCGGCGCCTTTGGCAAACTGGTCGCACAGCGTGTCGGAATTGCCGCCTTTGCGGAAACTGGCAGATAAGATAAGTACTTTTTTAGTCATGTCGTTTAGTCCTTTGATGCTTCGTTGATGATGTTAATGGCGTTAAGCGACCGCGGATAACCGATATACGGCAAAATTTGCGTAACCGTATCCAGCAGTTTTTGCTTGTCATTGCCGACCTTGAGATTGGCCTGTGCATGAGCCTTGGCCTGCGGTTCCGCGCCGCCCATAGATACCAGAACGGTAAAGGTCAGCAGCTCTCGGGTCGGAATGTCCAGGCCGGTACGGGTGTAATAGTCGCCGAAACAGTTGGCCGATAAATAATCCTGAATATGTTTGAGCTCTTGCGGGGCATTTTGTCGCATGGTTTCAATATGGTCTTTTCCGAAAATGCCGCTTTGAACGGCAATGCCTTTGTCCAAACGGTTGTCCGGCGTTGTCGTGCTTTGACCGGCAAGCGGCAGAGAAAGGCCTTTGGCTGCCAATACCTCGTTTGTTGTGCCGATAAAGCCATAAACCTTGGCCATGCCGGCATAAGGAACCGCCTGATACACAACCTCTTTTGCTTCAACCGCAGAAACGCCGTTTTCCAGCGCCTGAGCCAGAATCAGTTTGTATTCGTTGACGGACTGTGTCGCGATATGCGCCGCCAAAACCGTCAGATAACGCGTTTTGACGTCAAGCTTGCCGTGCGGCAGTACGTCTTTGTTTATAAAATTGTCCCATAAAGCGTTCAGCTCGGGATCTGTTTGCTTCAAATCGGTCATTTTTTTCTCCTTGCATTGCGGGTAAAGCAGAAAAGCGCCGGCAATCACGGCAACCGCCGCTGCTCCGGATATCACATATTTATACATTATTTATATTCCTTGTCAGAAACCGGTTCCAGCCAGGTTGTCTGGTTATCGGGCAGGTTGGTTTCTACCGAGATATGCGTAAACCAGGAGTCCGGTGCGGCACCGTGCCAATGTTCAACGTTGAGCGGAATACGGACAACATCGCCTTTTTTCAGAATTTGTACTTCTTTTCCGCGTTCCTGATACCGGCCTTCGCCTGACAAAACCAGCAATATTTGCCCGCCGCTGTGCTTGTGCCAGTTGGTTCTGGCGCCGGGTTCAAATGTAACATTTGCCAGTGACGAATTCCAAACCGCGTCATTGGCGCTCAGTCTGGTAAGATAAGTCTGTCCGGTAAAAAACTTGCCGTAAGGATTCGGCTCGCCTTGTTCAAAAACGGTGTCAATCGGTGCTTTTTTCATTTCTGCTGCCTCCGCAATTTGTAAATGGATGAAAGTGTTTAAGGTTAATAAAATTGTTCCGAAAGTGCGTATTCTCATTATCTGTTCCATAAAAAAATCAGTTTTTTACGATTCTGTTGTTATGATAATCTTTAGAGCTAACTCTAGGTCAAGTATTTTGTTGACATTTTCAAAAATTTTTTACACCATAAAAACATGGAGGTAAAAATGGGATATTCAATCGGGCAGGTTGCCAAAAAAACAGGGCTGACAGCCCATACTTTGCGCTATTATGAAAAAGAAGGGCTTTTGCCTTTTGTCAGAAAGAACGGCTCGGGTCTGCGCGTGTTTTCCGACAGCGACCTTGGCTGGCTCACGCTGATAGAATGCCTGAAAGGAACAGGCATGCCGCTGAAAGGCATCAAGCAGTATATTGACTGGTATATGGCGGGAGATTCAACGCTGCCGCAGCGTTTGGAAATGTTCAAAGAGCAAAAATCCCGACTGCTTGAACAAATGGCGCAGTTGCAAAAGCATATGGAAAAAATTGATTATAAAATTGCTTATTACGAGGAAATCATAGCCCGCGGAGAGCAGGGCATTTGGGAACGCTGTCCGGAACTGAAAGCCGAACGCGACCGGATTTACGGCAAAATGGTTGAGGAAAAGGAACAAAAGTCAGCCTGACGCTTACAACGCCGGAGAAATGCCGGCGTTTTTTTTGCCGCTTGCGGAAACTGAGAATTTTCTAAGATTTTTCTTGCAAAAATATATTTCTGTAATAAAATTCGCACAATATTAAAATGAAGCAATTTCAACAAAAAGAGATTAAAGCCATGGCAGAAAAATTTTATATTACGACACCGATTTATTATCCTTCCGGTTCTCCTCATATCGGACACTGTTATACAACGGTTGCCTGCGATACCGTCGCCCGCTACAAACGCGCCAAAGGCTTTGATGTCATGTTTTTGACCGGCACGGATGAACATGGCCAGAAGATTGAGGACAAAGCAACGGCCGCCGGACTTTCGCCGAAGGAATATACGGACAAAGTTGTTGCCGAGTTCCAAAAACTCTGGGCTTATATGAATGTGTCTTATGACCGTTTTGTCCGCACAACCGACGATTACCATATTCAAACCGTGCAGTATGTCTTTAAGCAGTTGTATGATAAAGGCTATATTTATAAAGGCGAATACAAAGGCAAATATTGCAAGCCCTGCGAGAGCTTCTGGACCGATTCCCAGCTGGTTGACGGCAAGTGCCCGGATTGCGGCCGTGAGGTGGTTGATATGACGGAAGAAGCTTATTTCTTCAAACTTTCCGCTTTTTCCGACAAACTGCGCGAACTGCTGGAAAGCGGCACTTTTCTTGAACCGTCCAGCCGCGTAAATGAAATGGTCAACAACTTTATCAAACCGGGACTGGAAGATTTGTGCGTTTCCCGCACCAGCTTCAAATGGGGCGTGCCGGTTGATTTTGATGACAAACATGTGGTCTATGTCTGGATTGATGCGCTGTCCAACTATATTTCCGCTCTCGGTTTTCATAATGACACCTATCAGGATTATGACAAGTTCTGGCCGGCGGATATTCATGTGATGGCCAAAGAAATCGTGCGCTTTCATGCCTTAATCTGGCCGGCGATTTTGATGGCGTTGGAAATCCCGCTGCCGAAAAAGATTTATGGACACGGCTGGATTACCTTTGGTGACAAGAAAATGAGCAAATCTCTGGGTAACGTGGTTGATCCTTTTGTTTTGGGCGACCGTTACGGCGTTGATGCTTTGCGTTATGAAATCCTGCGCGAAATGCCGTTCAGCAGCGATTGTACTTTTGTCAGCGAACTGTTTTTGCAGCGTGTTAATACGGATTTGGCCAATAATCTCGGCAATCTGGTCTCCCGCACAGTTTCTATGATTCAAAAATACTTTGATGGACAACTTACGACAGAAAGACAAGCCGATGAACTGGATAAGGAGCTGGTTGCGCAGGCTGAAGAAACCCCGAAAAAAGTTGAGGAAAAAATTGACAATATGCATCTGAGCGATGCATTGGCCGAAATCTTTAACCTGATTTCCCGCGCCAATAAATATATTGACGAGACCACGCCCTGGGCTTTGGCAAAAGACGAGAGCCAAAGAACCAGACTGGCAACGGTTTTATATAATCTGCTGGAAACGATCCGCATCAGTTCCGTACTGTTGCAGCCGTTTATGCCTGCCACAATGCCGGAAATTTGGAAGAGAATTGGTGCCGGTGATAAAGAAACCGCTTGGAATACGGTTTATGCGTTTGGCGCTTTGCCGCAAAATGCCAAAGTGACCGGCGGAGATCCTTTGTTCCCGCGCATAAACATTCAGCAGGAACTCGAATACATGGCCGCCATTTAGCTTTTTCTCCCCGAACGATTTCGAGGAGAATGTTTCTGGAAGGTAAAATGAATAACCGCCTGTTACGCCCGTTAACGCACAAACCTTATGTCAGCCGCAATCCCGTAACCGGATTGCCGGTGGCTTCCTGCCTTGAGGAATTTTATCCTTTGGCGGCAGGGAGCGTCCGTTTGCTGCACCGAACAACCGCCAATCATATTTCTTCTATTGTTGAAAACGGCCTGATATATAATTCTTCGGCATTAAAAGTCAAATCCGCTCATCCGGATTTGCGGTACAATAATGCCCGCTGTATTGTCCATGACGTAACGGAAGATGAGTTTTGGCAAGTGCTGGCGGAAGATAAGTTCAAATGCGGCGCAACGGCAAATGCCGATATACTTGTTGTGTTGGATATGCCGGCAGAAGAGTTTTATCAGTATCATCTCAATCCGCAAAAGGCTTATCAAAAATCGGCCGGCGCCGTAATGGGCGGCGTGATTTCCAACCGCTATCTGACCGGCGTTGTCAAAATGCCGAACAGGGGAAAAAATTCTCCGCAATATAGCGCGGAAGATCTTGCCGATATCCGAAAAATTGTAGCCTCCCGTCCGCCGTTAAGTATCGAACAGGAAAAAAACTGGCGCTGTCGTTTGCAAAAATATAATTTTCAAAATCAGGAAAAGGCCGAACCGTTTAAAATGCCCTGTCATGAACGGGAAATTTAAAAGCCGCCGACGGAAGTCGGAACATAATTGCCGAAAGCGTCATAGCCGTAATTAATCTGCTCATTGCCGACGGAAGAGGGGACATAGTCGCCTTTGGCATTGTAGCCGTAATCAATTCTGTCGTTTCCGACAGCCGTCGGAACATAATTTCCTTTGGCGTTATAACCGTAATTAATTCTGTTATTGCCGATGGCCGTCGGTACATAATCGCCTTTGGCATTGTAACCGTAATCGATTCTGTTGTTTCCTACCGCCGTCGGAACATAATCGCCGCGGGCGTTGTAACCGTATTCAATCCTTTCGCCGTCAACGGAAACCGGTACCCATTCGCCCCTGGCATTGTACCCGTACTGAATGTTTCCGGCGCGGACGGCGGTTGTGTTCAGGGCAAAAACAAGAATAAGGCAACAAAAGCGAAGCATGGCAAACCTCCACGAAACAACAATAACGATTATTATAAATTTCTCACATAATTTGTCAACCGGAGGTTTGAAAAAAGCGGATAAGAAAATTCCCTCCGCAAACGTCCGGAGGGAACAGGGCCGGATGAAAACGTTATTGAATGGTATATTCTTCTTCCTCGTCAGTAATGACCACCGTATCATCATCAGACTGCGCGGATTTTGCTTCTTTATCGCTGCTGACGGCTTCTTTGGTCGCTTTCCAGGCATCTGAAGATTTTTCGGAAATTGCATCGCCGGCCTTGGAGGCGCCGTCCTTTGTGGCTTCCCAGGCGTCACTGCTCACTTCTTTGGTTTTGTCCCAAGCTTTGGCCGAACCCTCTTTGGTTGCTTCCCAAACGTTATGTCCTGCTTCTTTGGTATTTTCCCAAGCCTTTCCCATATTATTTTCTGCCATTTTCAATTCTCCTTTTGTTGAATTAAAATTTGATTGTTTTTCCAAATTTTGACTTTTATCAGTATCTTGAGAGGTCTTATTCATAAGGTTGTCAGTCTTGTCTTTGACGTCCGAGGCCATGTTTCCCATTCCGGCTTTCACATCGTCAACAACTTCTCCTGCCGATTTTGTGTCGTCAATATGCACGGAAAAAATGCTTTTTCCGACCAGAAAAAGAACGATAATGACAATAATAAGAATAATATATTTTATTATGGTATTCATTGAAGGTCTCCTCATTGTTATCACCTCAAGAACTTAATCTCGGATCATTGCCGTTTCAATTCACGAAAATGTAACAAATAGGCTAGAAAAAACCGCCGGTTATCGGCGGTTTCGGTATTATCGTATTTTAAGAATGTCAGAAACGATCAGCTCCGGCGTCAGATGATAACGCTGATAAAGCTCCTCTGCCGGAACCCTGTCGGTAAATTCTTTGCGGGCGCCGAAATTCAAGACTTTCATAGCGTCGGCACCGTAAAAACGGGCAACTTTTTCGCCAAACCCGCCGTCAAGCTCTCCGCTTTCCAGCGTAACGACAATGTTGTGTTTTTTCTTGAGAGCGTTAAGCAGGTCTTCATCCAACCCGGTAAGATAACGCGGATTGATGAGAGTGGCGTTAATCCCGTTCTCTTTCAGCTTTTCCGCGGTTTTCATACCGAGAGGAAAGAAATTTCCGACCGCCATAATGGCAACGTCGCTGCCTTCATGCACCACAAGGCTTTTGTTCAGATTGTCATAGTCTTTTGCAGCTTCGCCGCCGGTGTAAAACACTTCGGTCGGAACCCGAATGACAACCGGATGCCGTGATTGCTCTATCCCCCAATCCAGCATGGCAAGATATTCTTCTTTGCCGGTCGGCGCCAGATAAACAATATTGGGAATATTGGAAATCAGCGGAATATCAAAGCAGCCCAGATGAGTGGCGTCCATACCGGAGATTGCGCCGGAAAAGACCAGAATAACAGCCGGATTGTTGTTAAGGGCCAAATCTTGCGACAACTGGTCGTAAGTACGCTGAACAAAAGAACTCCAAACCATATAAACAGGTTTGCAGCCGCCTTTCGCCAAAGCGGAAGACATTGCCACGGCATGTTCTTCGGCAATGCCGACATCAACATAATTTTGGCCGAGTATCTTTCTTCTGTCCGGTGTTAATCCGAAAGCTCCTGGAGTTCCTGCCGTCAGGACAACCACACTCTTGTCTTTTTGTACTTTATTGTTCAAAAAGTCAAAAGTAATGTCATTGTAGTTTTCGGCATTTCCCAAATCAAGCGTGATTTCGCCGGATTGAATGTCAAATGGCAGATTCCAATGCCACTTTTCTTTGTTTTCTTCGGCAAATTTATAACCCTTGCCTTTTTGCGTATGAATGTGAATAACAGTCGGGCGGTTTGTACTTTTGACTTCGGATAAAGTCTGAATCAGTTTTTCGGTTGAATTGCCGTCTTCCACATAATGATAATCAAAACCCAGAGCCTTGAACATATTGCATTCCGCCTGACCGTTGGTTTGGCGCAGAAGCCGCAGATTGGTGTACAACCCGCCGTGATTTTCGGCAATGGACATTTCATTGTCGTTTACAATGATAATAATGTTGCTGTTTAAGACGGCGGCATTGCTGAAACCTTCCAAAGCTTCTCCGCCGCTGAGGGAACCGTCGCCGATAACGGCAATCACATTGTGTTTTTCGCCGCGCAAATCACGTGCTTTGGCCATGCCGCAGGCCAGACTGACCGAAGTCGACGTGTGACCGACGACAAAAAAGTCGTGTTCACTCTCCTGCGGATTGGTGTAACCGGAAATTTTTGTCATGCCGGCATCGTTCAAAAAGCCGTCTTTGCGTCCGGTTAACAGCTTGTGCGGATAACATTGGTGCGAAACGTCATAAATAATCTTGTCTTTTGGGGAATCAAAAACATAATGCAAAGCAATCGCGGCTTCAACAATTCCGAGGTTCGGCCCGACATGGCCGCCGATTTTGCTGTCACGGTTTAAAATCGCAGACCTCATTTCTTCTGCCAGAATGTCAAGCTGCGGCAGAGTAAGCTTTTTAACGTCTTCAGGGCCGTTTATGTTTTCCAGATAAGCCATTTTTTTCTCCTTATTGTCATATTAATACCGATTCTGGTTAACAGCATATCCTTTAGAGTTAACTCCAAGTCAATAGAAAAAATAATTTAATAATAAAATTTTTGATTTGCCGCTTAGTCAGGCTGATGCCTGATTTTATATAAATCATAGAAATAAGTGCCTCTGCGGAAAGTTTTTAAATATTGCAGACGGGACGCCGCCTGTATGTCAATTGGCAGGGCAGGAGGAGGATTAAGCTTCATGGAACGTGTTGACGAACTGTTGGCAATAATTGCATAATCTTCCCGTGCCGGTTTAAGAGCGGCAATAAATTCTTCTTTTTGATCATAATCTGTAATTTTAACGGAATTGACATTTCTGAAATCATTGACCAGATTAATAATGCTGAAAATTTTCCAGCCGTTGAAAATGATTTTTTTTCCTTTCATATCTGCCAACAGTGCCGCATCTTGTTCGGTTGTTCTGAAAGCATAAGTGCTGCGGTGATAAAAATCGGTCAGGAATGTATTGCATAAAATTAAAATCGTCAAAACATAAAGAGCTGTTCCGGCAGAAAGGCCGGCAGCCAGCAAAAATGACCGTACGGCGTATATTATAAGAATACATAACGCCGGGATGACCGGCATAAAATATCTGTCGTCAAAATCTGCCATGTCCGGACTGATAAAAGCAATCAGCACAATATACGGAACGGTGTACAAACACAAACAGATGAGGAAAGCATTATTTGTTTGGGCGGAATTTTGCCGCAGCTTTACAAAAGAAACGGCAAGAATGAGGCCTATAACTACCCAAAAACCGGAAAAATTGCTGTTGAACGGCAGGATTTTGGTTATAACCAGATTTGCGATTCTTGTTAAGGACGGTTCAAAATATAACAAGTAATATCCCCAGTCCTTATCGGCCGTTTCTTCTCCGCGGTAAGAATGCAGCAAAACTTCGGCGGCTGGAGAATAGAACCAAAAGAAAACGGTAACGCTTGCCAACATTAAAACAACATATAACACGGCCGGTCTGATTTTTTTTCTTGTTAAAAGGATAATGCCGGTAAAGGCCGCAATAAAAAAGACGGCAATTAATAAATAATAATGAGTTAAATAGCACAGAAAAGACAGCAAGAAGATAAGTGCTGCCTGTCCGGCGCTCAAAAACCCGTTTTTTAAAAAACGGAAATGTTCATATATCAGCCAGGTCGTAAGCATAGCCTGCAGCATATAAGATCTGATAAAAACCGCCATATTCAGGGCGGCCAGAGAAAAACCGAAAAGTATTACGCAAAGATAACAAAGGTTTTTATCTTCAAAAACAAAGCGGGATATTTTATATAGAAAGAAAATTAAAAATATAAAAGCAACAAGATTAATCGGAAAGGCCGTCCATTTGCTGAAAGTCTCGGGAACAAAGGATGAAACTGTATGCAGAATAAAGTAATAAAACGGAGGATGGACGCCGGCAGCCAGATTTGAAATAATAGGCTCATAGTCAAAACCGTGTCCGGATTTTACCGTCACGTAATCATTAAAAAAAGCGGAGGTAAAGGTATGCCCGTACAGAAGATGATGCCGGTCTTCCTGAAAAGAGTCGATGCCGTCGGCCAGATAAGGACCCTGCCGGCTGTTGGCATGGGCAAATGAGAATATTTCATCTCCGTGAAAATCGGTCTTCTGATAAAAATAAAAGGTTATCAGACATAAGTTGACAAGAACGATAAAAATAAGTTTATAATCAATTTTGTGACGAAAGTTCATCTTTTCTTGCCTTTTTGGTTAAAAATAAAATTCTTTCCCAGATAATAATTTGCAAGAATAACAATCCCTAAAACAAAATATTTGGAATACAAATCCGACCACCCGAAAAATTCAACCAGCAGAATAACGGAAAAATAATCAAAAATTCCACTACCGCCGCGGCAGATAAAAAATTTCAGCATTTCGGAAACGGTTTCTTTGGAGGTAGGACAAAAACTGCGGTACACATAAAATTTATTAATAAAATAAGCATAGAATTTGGCTGAAACAATGGCTGCCAGGTTAGCCCAGTAATAACGGATGCCGAACAGCAGCAAAATCGTATAAAGCGCCACGTTCAATATTGTGATGCTGAGACCGGCCAGAATATAACGGCCGAATTCCGAATTCAGGATATGCAGTGCTTTTTTTAACATCATTTTTCTATAAGGGCTATGGTCCATACAATACAGTCAAAAACGGTAACTTTTTTATCGGGAAAAATCCGCTTTATAAATTTTTCAAATCCGCGAAAAGTATAATGATTGATATGATCGGGCGGATTTCCGAAGCGCCGGATGTTTTTGCCCGAAAGCAGGTTGCCTAAGCAGAAATAAGGTTCTTTCGGAACAGAAACCAGAACATAACGACGGGCAATCCTGACAAGTTCTTTGAGGGCGGCTTCCGGCAGCTTCAGATGTTCCAGAACCTCGGTCGAACATACCAGCTCAAAAGAACCGTCTTCGGCGTCAATGTTATATATGTCTCCGGTTGAAAAACAAATCTTGTCCGACTGATGTTTTTGAGCATAGGCAATCGCCTGCGGACTGGCATCCATAGCATGAATTTTTGCGCTGCTGACATGTAAAGCCAGCAGATTTGAAATAAAACCCTCTCCGCAGCCGGCGTCAAAAATTGTCGGTTGTTGCAGGTTAAGAGAATTTATAATGTCCAGCAGCTTGCGGTTAAAGTGTCTGAGCATAAGTTTTTTCAGCGGATTCGCCGTCGTATGCTTTTTCAAATTGCCGTTATTATAGGTCATGACCTTCTTCTCCGTTGATAATCTGCCGGATAAAAACGCTTTTGTCAGGTTTTGCCGCGTTGTCGACAACCAGATTGGCAATAAACCCGAGAGAAAAGGACTGAAAACCGATAAGAAGGAATAAAACGCCCAAAATCAACAGCGGCCGGTGTCCGATAGCCTGTCCGGAAAACCATAATGCCGATAAATAAGAACAGATAAGAAAACCGGCAGCAAATAAGGCTAATCCGATTTTCCCGAAAAAATACATGGGTCTGTCATAAAATTTGAGCAAAAAAACGGCAGATATCGCATCAAACATTCCGCGCAGATATCGTTCTGTACCGAATTTTGATTTTCCGGACAATCTTTTGTGATGCGTAACCGGAATCTCCCCGATTTTAAATCCGTTTCTCAATGCTAAAAGCGGAATATAACGATGAAATTCTCCGTAAACATAAAGAGATTCGACGACTTCCCGACGATAAGCCTTAAAACCGCAGTTAAAATCATGCAACGGAATACCGGAGATTTTTGCCGTAATAAAATTAAATATTTTTGACATTACCTTTTTTTCGAGCGGATCATGCCTGTTGATTTTCCAACCGGAAACAAGATCATATCCCTCGTCGATTTTGTTGATAAAGTTGACAATATCATCGGGATCATCTTGCAAATCGGCATCAAGCGTAATGATAACGTCTCCTCTGGTGTATTGAAACCCTGTTTGTAAAGCGATTGATTTTCCGAAATTCTGACGGAGAGAGATTAATTTTGTACGAGTGTCTTTTTTGACGATTGCTTTAATTTTTTCTTCGGTTGCATCGGTGGATCCGTCATTAACAAAACAAATTTCATATTGGGAAAACAGGGATTTTTTCTGCAAAGTTGTCAGATTTTTTTTTAGCTTTTGATATAACGGAACAATATTGTTCTCCTCATTATATGCAGAAATAATTACAGATAAATACTTATGCATTCCAAACACCTCGTCTTAACCGCCTGTTATTAAAGTTTATAATAATATTGAGGCGAATATAAGTTTTTTTTTCAATTTATCATCATAAAAACGGAATAGAAACAAATACGAAACTGTAATAAGAATTGACAAATGGCCGAAAGAGGGATAATTCTTTTAAAGAAAATTTATTATTAATATGTCATTATGGAAAATATACAATTTTTTGAAAAGTTTCATGAGTCTGAATTTATGGTAAATGTCAGAACGCCCCGTGTTTTAAAAACGGAAACAACAGTTGTTCTGATCCATGGTTTTTGGTCTCTTCCGTTAGGCAGAAAGTATGATGCTCTGACGAACATATGTAAAAATTTGGGAGCCGGATGCGCCGCTTATGAATTAATCGGCCATGGTTCTGATATTTCTCATTTGGATAATCTGGACATGAACATTTTGATTGAACAGTTGGAATATCTTATCAGCCGCAGATTCAACAATAATGTTGTCCTGATAGGTTCCTGCGGAGGCGGACTGGTTGCTTTGCAGGCGGCCAAAAGGCATCCTGATGCGGTAAAGGGCATTATCACGCTGGCAACGGCGCTGGACTGGCGTTTTTTAACGCCTGAACAGTTGAACGCCGTAAATGAGAAAGGGTTTGTTTATGTCCGCTTCGGGCACCATATTGATGAATGTAAAATCACCAAAAGATTTTGCGATTCTTATGCCGAGGTTGAACATTGGGAGCCGATGGCGGTTTCTTTTCCCGTCCATATCATGCAAGGAAGCGCAGACAATGTTATGGATTGGCGAAAAGCAATAAAATTATTGGAGTTTGTGCAGGGAAAAGATGTTGTGCTGAAAGTCATTCAGGGCACGGGGCACCGCGTCGCCGATAAAAAAAGCTTCAGGGAAATCGCTTATTCGCTGCAATCTATGATCGGGTAATGAAAAACGCGTTATCAAAAAGATAACGCGTTTTTTTTGATTATATAGCCAAAATCAAGCCGATGGCTACAACGACAACCAGTACAACTCCCAAAAAGAAGAGAATCAAAGTCTTGTCGTGTTTTTCTTCGCTTTCTGAGGATTGCCGGCAGATTAAAATCGGCAAATCCGAATCCTGACCGTATAAACGCAAAGCCGTTGATACATTTTCTTTTTCTTCGTCAGTTTCCGGTTCTCTGATGACAATTCCGTTTCTGCGGTCTTTTGACAATTTGTTATCGACCGCTATAACCAGCTTGTATATGACATATAAAGCCAGTGAAATAATGATAATAATTGCTATCATAAGGCAACAAGATTTTTAAGTTTGCTAAAAAAACCGTTTTTTCCCGTTTTGGCAGCGGCTATTCTACATAGCTGATTTTTTGTCGGCATATCCGGATTGAGGTAAGAAAAATACCTCTCCCGCATAATAACGGACAATTCCTGCGGTGTAAGATCCCGAGCCCAGCTGCGGAAGACATCGGCAGAAAACATAAAGTTTCCGGAAGTCGGGCAGCCCAGATAATCGCTGTAGTTGCTGAAGTTGTTAAAGTTTTCGGCAGAAACGACATTCAGTCCTAACGTCAGATTCAAAGGTTCACCATGTTTCAGGAAAGCTTTTTTCAGTTCCGCTGTACTTTTTCCGGCGCGAAGCAGAATGGTCTCAATCACCCTGTATGGCAGTCCGGTATATCCCACAAACAAACGGCAATGTGCACGATTTGCATCCTTCCGGTATACGGTAATACCTTGCTTACTCATCCATTGGTCGGCATACTCAACGCTTTTAGTGTCAATAGTCTGCACATAAGTCTTAAAAAACTTTTGCAGTCCTCCTAAAGATGAGAAGTATCGTTGGACACTGTAAAGTGCATCGCGAATCCAGTTACCGTTTGCCAGAGGCATGGCCAGAACATAGTTATCCATATCATTTTCATCAAAAACAAACCTGCCGTTATGTCTCAAATACGGATATTTCCGGTCAAGTTCTTTAATGTAGCTGTCATTAGGAAACATGGTCAGCATTTTATCCATGTCTGCCCATATGGCACCGGAATATTTTTCTTTCTCGAGCCAGATAGCATTAAAACAATTCCTGTTCATGTAAATTCGAAACAAATACGGATCAGAATCTGCCGCAACGACTTCTCTTGTTCCGTCGGAGTAGTATTTTAATACCGTATCGCTTAGAATAACATCTTTAGACGGTTTTTGTTCATCGGTAAAATCCTGAATGGAATATTTCTGCGGATCAAAAACAAATTTTTCTTTGTCTTTAATTCCCCAAATCCTTTCGCAAAACATCAAATGTTTTTCAGTTGTTTGTTTTGTCAAATCAAGAGAATTGGAAGACAAAACAGCACTGAATGCATCGCTTTTGGTACTAACTGGTTGCGTCATAATATGATAAAATTTAATTATACATAAATAATATTTAACTGACGCTTTTATAACATGATAAATTTTTTTTGTCAATATTGTTTTTTGCCTTGACAAAATAGTAAAAGGAGGCTATTACTCAGGTTGCAAAAATAAATTATTATTAATATTAAATTTTTATCATTATGGAGACACAAGAGTTTTTATCCATGAACGGCGGTATCGCCATTGCAGTTGCTTTAGGCATTTTATTCATCTTGTTTGTATTATTTGCGGTTTATGCTTATCGCAAATGGCAACAGAATCAACTGGCACTGAAAGAAATTTCCGAGGGGGTTAACAAGCTGAGAGAAGGCTTGATTGATGCATCCGATGCACTCAAAGAAACCCGAAAGGAATTAGGTCAGGTACAAGATGAGGTTCGCCAGCAGGATGAAGATTGGAAAGAACACCAAAAAGGCATGTTGTGGGCCCGACATCAGGTATTTATCGAAAGTATGGTTAATCGCTTGTCCGAAATGCAGGAAGAAGTGAAGCTTGCCGACAAAAGAGGAATTCTTGATGATAAGGAAACAGCCATTATGAGCAGCCAGTATAATTCTGCTCAGGCCATTGTAAAAAGTTTGTTAAACAATTAAAAATTTTTTTTGAATATGAAAAAAGAGTATTTAATTATCGGGTTGGTTATCTTTGTAGCCGCTCTGATTTTTGTTCCGTGGCTTATAAAGTTGTTGGTTCTGGTTATCGTTGCAGCTGCCGCTGTCATTTATTTTGGCAAGGAAAAAACGCTGGAAACTTTGCAGGAGTTTTTCTCCACAGTTTTTAATATGGGAAAAGAGCATGTTGAAAAGGTTGCACCTAAAGGCACCGAACAAGAGCTCAAAATCCACGATGTGGAGGTGAACAAACTGGATGACGGAAGCTATTTGCTGAGTATTTTTACCGAAATCGGCAAAATAACTTTGGCTCCGCGCCGGTTTGATACGGTGCCGGAAGTTCTGCAAAAGGGAAAAACAGTCAAATACCGTATTATTAATACGGTAGAAAAATGCAAGCTTGTCAAAGAAAAAAGTATCTTGGCACAGGGTGCAGATGGCGAAGAACGCATTTTTCGCGTTATGGACTAATAAGTAAAAAACAGAGATTGGATTTCCAATCTCTGTTTTTTTGTTGCTAACTCAATAGCCGTTGTTCTTGTCCGGTCAGCCGCATTATGATTCTCAATACAAGATAACCGATACATATTAAACCGAATATAAGTAAAATAAGAGCTGCCATAAAACCGTCAAAACTTAGTCCGTCTTTTAAGGTCTCAAACTTTTCCAGAGCAAAATCAAGTCCCAGACCGGTCAAAACAATAACGGCCAGATACAAAACAAGAAAGAGTTTAATTCTTGCCTTGAACTTGAGATGTTCGTTTAACAGGCCGTAAGCGCGGGCATTTCTTTCCCATGTTTGCAAATTTTTGTCAGATTGTTCATCATCAGCCTCAAATTTTTTCTCGGCCTTTTTCAAAAGCTGCATTGCCGTAAAAATTCCTTTCCACGCCAAAAGGCAGCATACGATAAAAATAATAAATGTGTTCATCTGAATTTAGTTTTTTAAGTTCATTACCCAGAAGATAAATCCAGCCGTAGCAAACATTAAGAAAACTACAATAGCCAAATGTATAGTTAAAAAAGAATTACAGGCATTTTTTCTGTCATATTCTATAATATTTACTTTAGTTTCTCTTAAAGCTTTTTCAGCCATAGCTTTTTCTTGAGCTTCTCTTGCAACTTTTTCAGCCATAACTTTTTTTATAGCTTCTCTTAAAGATTTTTCAGCTATAGCTTCTGCTCTGGCTCTTCTTGCGGCTTTTTCTTCAGCCAGAGCCCTTTCTTGAGCTTTCTCCACATGTTCAGCCGCCCAGACATCTTTGTTGTGCAGATAATAGGCGGAACCGAAACCGGTCAGAATAACAAAAGCAGATGCTAAAATTGTCAACATCCAGATTCGTGACCGCTGGCGGACATAATTTTCTTCCACGCGATAAGCATAGACAATCCTGTCGGCATCCTGTCCCTGAATATTGGCGGATTTCAAATTAGCCTGATTGCGTCTGAGCTTTTTGAACTGATACGCGCTAAAGGCGATAATTCCTAAAACCAGAACCACACTCAAAATAATAATTAATTTTTCCATACTTATATAAATTTAGATTAATAATATATTTTAACCACTTTACCATAAACGTTTTTGGTTATTTTGTCAAGAGGTGTGGCCGGAAATAAAAAAAGGAGGCGGGTTGCCTCCTTTTTATAACGGGATTACAAACGGTATGTGGCTTCATTGCCGTAATCGTCATAAAAACGAATAAGAGCGCTTCCGCCGCCGGTCGTCACGTCAATACTCGTGTTTCCCACGCTGTAAGAAACCGCTTGTGAACGGTACAGGTTGAGGTATGAAACGCTGCTGCCGTTCTGAACCTTCAATCTGTTGTTATATTTGGTTAAAATGATGCCTCCGATTTCAAGTCTTGTCGGAGCGTCAATTGTTCCCCAAATATAATACCCGAGCAGGCTGTCAAAAAATCTGTTATGATACAGGCTGTGACAGATAAATCGGTTGTGATACCCGCCCCAGCGGTACCAATGCCAGCTGTCAAAAAGGCAATGGTGATGATAGTGCCTGAAACCGTGGTGATGATAAAATATCGGACGCCACGGGCGGTATGCGGGCGGACCATATCCGTAATGATGCCTCACTGGCGGACGGTGATATTGCGGTGTCCCGTAATGATGCCGTCGGCCTTCTGCCCGGTCCCTGCGCTGCGGCGTAAAATGATTCACTCTGTAGGTGTCAAATTGTGCCGAACGGCGGGGAGCGGCATAACCGGAGGATCGGTAGGATATGCTCCGATGGCGCGGTTGCTCGGATCTGCTGCTTTGTCTTCCGTTTCTTTCTCTTTGCGCGTAACCTTGAACTGCAAAGAACCCCATAACCAAAATAGTTATGATAAAAATTTTTCGTTTCATAAATATATATTTTTAATAGATTATTCAAAAATAAAGTATCATGTTCCAAGTCTAAAGTCCAGTATTTTAGTTCTGTATTGTCTTGCAGTATTTTCATCATTGATGTTTTGCAGGGGATATGCTATCTTTCCGTCACATGACAATAGCGGGGAGGAATATGCAATGAAGAGTGGCGGCGATTTTGTTCATCTGAGCAATAATTTGGCGGAGTGTAAAATTTCTCTTTGGGGCGGAAACCTCATGTCATATCGCCCCAAAACTGAAAAACACGATATTTTCTGGCTCGGCAGCCGCAATAAATTTGATAATGTTCAGGCAATTCGGGGCGGCATTCCTGTTTGCTGGCCGAGAGTCGCGGAAGAAAAATTAAACAATAATCTGCCCCGCCACGGTTTTGCCCGAATATCTCTCTGGAATTTGAGAAATGTGGTCGTTGACGAGGATAAAATAGAGGCGGAATTGTCTTTGGCGCCGTCTGCCTGCTTTAATGTCAATGCCGCTGCCACGCTTTTTATCAGGATAACGGACAAACTGGAATATCGTCTGGAAACCGTGAATCACAGTGATGCCGAATTTGACTTTAGCGAGGCTCTGCACGCCTATTTTAATGTCAGCTCTGTTGAAAATATAACAATAAAAGGCCTTTCCGGTCACCGTTATAAAAATTCATTGGATGGAAATTTTTATACTTTGGATAATGATTTGAAAATTAAAGGTGAAGTTGATTCAATTTTTATCGGCCATGAAAATAGTGTGGAAATTGAAGATACGATGTATAATCGTGTCATCTCCGTAGAAAAATCCGGCTCGAATACGACAGTCGTCTGGAATCCTAATAAAGATTTGGCAGAAATGGAAAAAGGACAGTATAAAAATTTTGTATGCGTGGAACCGTCAAATCAGGGAAAATCTTATCTGCGCTTAAAACCTCATGAAAAACATACAATATCAATGAAAGTACAAGTCAGAAAATTAACATAAAATAAGTCAACCTTTGAACCTTAAGGGGAAGAGGTCAAAATAGCCTTTAATGTCATTACGTTACGGCATCCTTTCAATAAACCGTCGTAACGTACTTCTCTGAACGCCGAGGATTTTGGCAATTTGGGATTTTGAGATGCCTTTGGCGAGTAAATTCCGCACTTTTTTAGCATTTTTTGAGAGTTTCAGCTTTTTTGATTCTGCGGAAAAGGGACGACCGAGCTTTTTTCCTGAGGCTTTGAGATTGGCAAGAGATGATTTTGTACGTTGGGATATTAGGTTTCTCTCTATCTCCGCCGCCAAGCCAAAAGCAAATGCCAAGACTTTGGATTGTATATCGTTGCCGAGACGGTAGTTTTCTTTCAAAGTCCAGACCTGACAGTTTTTATTTAAACATGTCTCCAAAATCCGCATAACCTCAAGCAAAGATCTGCCTAAACGGGATATTTCACAAGAAATAAGGATGTCATTTTCCTGCAAATTCTCTAATACTTCACCAAGTTTGCGGTTTTTCAGCGCTTTTCGGGAAGATATTTTTTCCTCAACCCATTCATCAACCGTCAATTTGTGTTTTTTGGCATATTCCTCAATCTCAAAACGTTGGTGTTCAAGGGTTTGCTTAGCGGAACTTACTCTAATATAACCAATAACAGCCATTGTTTTCTCCTTAAAATTTCTTAAAAATACCGGTCATTTTATTAGAACGATAAAATCAACCAAATTTTACAACTTTCGCACTTTTTCTTTTTGTAAAAAAATTAAGCAAAAATAATAGGTTGTTTTCTTTTGCTCCGGGATACATCTGTCTTTTAGGCAGCCGGTCACAATCGTTGGTTTGTGTATAGTATGATTGATATTCACTAATCATATTGGAGAGAATAATGAAAAAAATATTAGTTATGTTTTTAACGGCAACATACTTGAGTGGTTGTGCATCTATTATTGCGGGAGACCACAAAACAGTTAATTTGACAACAAACAACGGAGAAAGTGTTAATGCAAGTGTGTTCTCTAAAAGTGGTGAACAGAAAGTACAACTCCCAGGAACAGTAACTGTTCTTAGAGATAGTCAAGATTTAACAATTACTGTAAATGAAGATTCGTGCGTTAATTCCACAACATCTGTAACTTCTTCTAAGATCGAACCTTGGTTTTGGGGAAATCTATTAACAGGAGGCATCTTTGGATCGACAACGGATTCAATGACTGGAGATATGTGGACATACGATGACAACATCACAGTGTATGTTGATAAAAAAGCTTCTTGCTCAAAAGGTAAATAATGAAAAAAATATTTTTAATATGCTTTATCTTTCTTTTATCTAGTTGTGCAACAATGTTTCATGGAGGGACACAATTGGTAAATGTTGTTCCGGCCAATGGAGAAAAAACAGATGTTGAACTAACCAATCAGGAAGGAACAAAACATTTAGTATTGCCTACAACTGTTGCATTAAAAAAAGGAAAAGGAGATGTTACAATAAGGGTTAAAGAGACTAAGTGTCATAAATCTTCAGTTAGAAATTATCAAGAACGAATGGACTTAGTATTTTTGGCTAATTATTTTAACCTTTCAATCGGCTCAACTACAGATGCTGCTACTGGTGCTATGTGGCACTATGATAACAACATGGTTGTTCCTGTTTATAAAAAAGATAAATGCAACTAAAAATACTTAAAACACTAATTTTAATTTGTTACTTTTGTATAGCAATAAAACAACAGGTTTTTGCAATTGATATATCATATTCTTTATTGAGGCAAAGTAATACAACTTCAACAAAAGAGTGGTTAAATTTATTGCATTACCATAAGGGAGAAAGTGTTATTAATCCTGATAGCACTTTTTTCCTTGCTAAAGATGGTCATAAAAATCCAGAAGCCGAATTTGCAGCAACCATCCAAGCAATCTCAGATAAAGATAATAAAATCTATTGTGAATATCCGGCCCGCACAAATTTTATTATTTCATCAATGAAGTTAAATCCTAAAGATTTTGACTTTTCCCAATGTCCTAAATATCAAGAATTTTTACAAAAGGTTCCGATGGATACGGTTGCTATTGTTTTTGCTGCAGAAAACAATCAAAGTCCATCATCTATTCTTGGCCATAGTTTCTTAAAAATCAGCGGTCAAAGCAAAACCGGATTGAAGGAACATTCTTTTAGTTATTTTGCAGCTTTTGATACCGCAAACAGCATCAAATTTTACATAGATGTAATGACATCCGGTATTGATGGTGCCTATATCTTATCTCCATATAGAAGCAAAGCGGATGAATATGTGTTTAATGAAAAACGTTCCTTATGGGAGTTTGAATTAGATTTATCAGAACAAGACAAACAACGCCTAAAAGATCATCTTTGGGAATTAAAAGGAAAAAATATTCATTATAAATTTGTTACACATAATTGTAATACAGCTCTCATCAGTATTTTGAAAGTCGCCAACCCATCATTTGAAACCCAAACCATAAAACCGTTTATTACCCCGGTTGAATATGTTCAAGATCTTTATAAACAAAAGAAAATTAAAGACATATCTATCGAGCCGACAGTTTATGTTAAAAATAAAATTAATCAATATGGCGTTAAAAACATATTATCATCCAATAAATCAAGTCGCATAGATATTAGTTATGTGAATAGTTCAGAATATGATAATATCCTATTTCAGCTAAGCCCCGTATATCAAGATATAAAAGATATTAATTCAGCATATTATGATGATATTGAAAGCAAAATTGGAGAGGTTACACTAGGGTATAATATTCAAAAGAAAAAGGTTGCAATTCAAAATATTAATATTTTGAAAATGCAATCTATTTTAGACTATTCTATCCAAAATGATTTTTCTAAATATTTTAGGTTAGCTTTGGAAAACAGTTGGAATGACGTTAGTACTCACCTAAAACCGACTGTTGAATTTGGCTTAGGATATGGAAAGTCTTATCATAATGTAACAGCTTATTTTTTGCCAAAGATTGGTTACCGCTACAATCAGTATGGAAATTTTTATTTGACACCAGAGATTGGCCTCAATACGCAAATTACAGAAAATATCAAATTAATGACATCTTACGCTGAATACTTTGATAGTAAAGATGATAATAGAGGTTATGGCGCCCGCTATAGCTTTTATGTAGGATACAAATTCACCGACAATAAAAATATTTATTTAAATTATAAACATTACACCCAAACGGATAATCAAAATTCAATAATATTCGGATTTTCTCAAAATTTTTAATTTTTCTTACGCTCGACATTTTTCCCCAACAGTCATTAAGTTAAATCCTTGTTTTTGTTTTAACTTCCAATACGAAAGCAAAATGTCATCAAAAAGTAGAAAAAAAGGGGCTCGCGGATGTGATTTTTTCCGACATAATAAAAATAGTTAATGGATAAACAACTATTTATGAAAAGAAAATGTTACATACTGTTTAAGCAGAAAAAATTACAGAAAAAGGAAAGTCAAAATGAAACAATTGTCCTGGCTGTATCCAGCTTATTTTAGCAAAAATAAATCGTCATCAATGTCAAAAACTTTTATTTTAAGCAAGTTTCAAATCGAATTTTGATAAAAAATAATCCCCAAAGGCTATGAAAGATTGTTTGTGATTAACATGTTGATTTATAAAGAAAAACATCCAAAATGACGGTTCGTGAATTATAGCTGGAAGAAAGAACAATATTTTAAGCAAAATTTAATTATAAATTATGAGCTGTTTCTTAGGCACCGTGAAGAAATTCTCATTATGAAGGAATGTCTTGTGCTGATTAAGAACTTGACGGAAAATGAAATGACAATTTAGTTACTTCGCCACACTGCATTCATCTATTAAAATTAGTTTTTTGTTTTCTTTCGCGATATCTTTCAGATGCTTTGTAAATCCGCTTTTAGAGAATATCCCGAAAAGTACCCCAAAAAGCTATATATGAAATAAGAGCTATCATAGTACTGTTTAGCTATTTACATTTTTTTGCTATAAATTGAGGAAAAAATGGAGTTAGAGAAGCAATATTCCACCAATCTTGATAATATCTGGCAACACTTTCATTCCAAGGTTTGGCCCCAATATAATGGATTATTTGCGGCTTAGTATATACATCATTGAGTTGATGTTTTGTAATGATGTTTTCATTTTGCATAGCATACCATATTTCATCTGTATCGTAAAGCTTACCGTAATTGGCGGCCATGGCATTATAAATCGGGCTGATGTGAAGAATTCTACCTTGACAAGTATAATTAACAATATCTTGATCTGAAAAAGGAAATTCTTCTGTTATGAGAGGCAGCCACTTTTGATATATTTTGTCTTTTCTTATTTGATTAAGGTTCCAAAGAGAAACTCCTATATTAACGTAGTTACCCAATAAAGTCTCAAATTTATATTTTTTCCAACAAGAATATTTATTATAATGATAGTCAAACACTGATTTAATATTTAAGTTATCTTTTACAGCCCCAATATAATAATCTTTTATATCCAGATGATATAGTTGAGATAAATCAGATTTAAATATGACATCAACATCGCTATATATAATCTTATCTATTTCTGGAAAAAAGCTGTGTAACATAAATCTGTAATAGGTTGCTGTAGAATTATAGCCCCAAACATAACCTTCTTTAAAAAGATCACCGGCCTGCTTAAAAATAATTGTTGAATTTGTTGAATATTTGTGAACTAAATTTGCTAATTGAGTTTGAGAACAATCGTCAACATCATCAGACACAATACAATAAATATGATAAGTATATTTATTTTGTGAAGAAATTAATAAACTTGTAATAGCAACACCGGCCTGCATCCATAAATTATGATCAAAGCAAAATGCAATATTTATAGAATTATCCATGAATATAATCCCTATTTTAACTAACGCAATAATATCATATAATGATTAAAACAAAGTAAAAATATTATCAACTTGACTTCGGGGTATAATATTATAAAGTATCCACATATATGAATAAATTGGTAGGAAAATATAAATGACTATTTATATCAGCAAAAAAGACTTTAGAGAAGAAGAATACGAATTTGTAGAAAGAAAAGGTAAGGGACATCCTGATACACTTTCCGATGCGTTGGCAGAAACATTCTCAGCAAAATATTCCAAATATACTAAAGACAAATTTGGAGCTGTTTTGCATCACAATTTTGATAAAGTTGGTTTATTGGGCGGTGCGTCATATGTAAGATTTGGAGAGGGATATCTGACAAAGCCGATACGTGTTTTGCTCAATGGCCGAGCTTCAACAAAATTTGCAGATACAGTTATTCCGATAAAAGAGATGCTGATAGAATGGACGAAAGAATTTATGCATCAAGCCTTTCCGATGATTGATGTAGATAAAGATTTAGAGTTTCATTACAATTTAAGTAATCAAAGCAGTCCTGGAAAAACAGAGGAAGATAAAGCCCAAAAAGGTACCAGAAAATATTGGTTTGAACCCAGAGGTTTATTTGATTTACAAGAAACAAAAAAATTATTTTCTAATGATACATCAATGGGGGTAGGATATGCTCCATATACAAAGCTTGAACAATTAGTTCTTGCAATAGAAGGAAAACTGAATAGTAAAGAATTTAAGCAAAAATATCCGTGGGTCGGATCAGATATCAAGATTATGGGGTTTAGGTTCAGAGATAGTTTTGACATTACAATGTGTATTCCGCAAATTTCGATTTATGTGGCTAATATTGATGAATATAAGCAAAATATGGAATTTGTCAGAGGAGTTATCTTCTCAATAGCTCAAGAAATGGGAATTGAAAAATTTGATTTACATACCAATACCCGTGATAATTATGAAAATTCTGAATTATATTTAACAGTAACAGGGTCATCAATTGAAAGTGGTGACGAAGGTCTCGTCGGTAGAGGAAACCGTATAAATGGTATAATATCGCCGACAAGATTGATGAGCATGGAAGGTGCTTGCGGTAAAAATCCAGTATATCATATAGGTAAGATATATTATGTGGCAGCCAACGAAATTAGCAAAAAAATATATAATAAATTTAATATCAAAAATGAAGTCGTATTGATAAGTCAAAGTGGTAGAGATTTATTAGACCCGTGGATTGTTTGTGTATCTGTTCCTGCTGATTTTAATAATATTGCAAGTATAGAGGATTATATTAAAGAAGAAATTTCCCGCATACCAGAATATACAAAACAATTAATAGAGCAACAGCTACAAGTGTTTTAGGACTACAAATGGACAGTATTTTAAAAAGAACAAATCTAAAACATATAAAGGATAATGAGTTTAATTTAAATACTTTTTCATCAAAAAGTAATGGTGCTAAAGGAATGGATAAGATACATTCCTTTTTTGAACATGCGTTGTTAATATCTCCGGATAGTATAAAAAGACCCAAAGGTGATACGACTTTTTTTACAACGGCTGGAGTCCAACATTTGGAAACAATGAAAAGAGAGGGAAAAGATATTGCAAATTGCTCATTTTCTGTCTACCAGCCGTGCATAAGAAGCCAATATATGCCTTATGTGCAAGAAGGAACCTCTACATCATTTATCAATTTTTCATCTGTAGTTTTAGGTAACGATAGTGATACTTTTGTAGAATACACAAATTCCTTTATAAGAATGCTGCAGGCCAATGGCGTTAATTATGAGGATATTCGCTTTATTTTGGATGAAAATGTAGAATCAAAATGGTATGATAAAAAATTTTATAGTAATAATATTTCTTTATTGGTCAATGATATAGAAGTAGGGGAAAGTATTTTTGTCAGGGATTTCCCTTATAAAGATGGTAGCCAAACGACATTAATTGAAGTTGGTATAGGAATAGAACGGCTGAATTGGGCATTAGGTAATTCTATATATTATTTTCCGGATTTCACAAAAGTTTATAAAGAAAATGAGAATATAGAAAAAAATAAAGTCTGTTCTTTAATTGATTGTTTGCGTACAGCTACATTAATTGTAGGCTCCGGGGTTATACCGTCACCTAAGGATCATGGATATAGGGCTCGTAAGTTGATAAAAAAATTTAATGATGAAAATAATGATAAACTTAATAAAAATGAACTTATATCTATTGCTTATGATGAATGGGAAAAAAAGGGAGTAAAGCATTGTTTGCAAAAAGACATTGTCCAGCTAATTATAGATAGGGAGGTTGATCGTCTTAACCGAGTAAATCAGTTAAAAAATCGATGCAATCAAAATTATGATAATAAGGAAATAAAAGATCTGGTGGCACAAATTTTGGCCAATCAAGGAGAAAGATAAAATGACATTATTTTTAGGTGGTGGCGGAGACATAGAAGACAGTGTTCGGATAGATAAAGAATTTTTCAATTATATAGATGAGAAAAGTAAAATCCTTTATATTGCAACAGCTTGTGATTTTACAACTTATGAGAACTGTTTCAAGTGGTTTTATTCCTTAGTTACCAAATATGTTTCTTTGTCTGAAGAAAATATAATAATGTTGTCAGATGAAGAAAAAATACCGGAGCTATCCGAATTTAAGGCTATTTATATTGGCGGCGGAAATACATATAAGTTATTAAATTACATATGTAAGACAGGATTAAAAGATAAAATAGTAGAGTTTCTTGATAAAGGTGGATTAATCTTTGGCGGCAGTGCAGGAGCAATTATTTTTGGTACAACAATAGAAACTGTTGCTGAGGAAAGAGAAAATTATCCAGACAATTTATCTATTAGTTATGTAAAAAAATATGCAATTAGATGCCATTATCAAAAAGAAGAAGATAATCTATATCAAAATCTATCAAAGTCATTAAAACAAGATATATTAGCTATACCGGAAGATGGTGGAATAATCATAGATAAAGATGATATAAAAAAAATAATAGGAGATGTGATCTTGTTTTCGGCTAATCAAAAACACATTTTACGGTTAAACAATGCAGAAATTTAGCATACATACGCATACGGTAGGTTATGATGGAAAAAATACTGTTGCAGAAATGATACAGCATGCCATAAAACTAAAATGGGAAGCAATAGGCATATCAAATCATATAGAATTTCACGAAAATTTGCCATTGTTTCATTCTATGTTTTTTCAGATTATCACAAAGCAAAGGAACAATATAAGAGAACAATTAATGAAATAAAAGAACTGGCTGCAAAAGAAAATATACAAGTTTTAGCCGGATTTGAAGTTGATTTTTTTTAAGGAAAGAAATGGCGCCATGATTTTGAAGCTCTGCTCAAAGAAATAGAATGTGATTATCTGATAGGTTCCACGCATTGTTTATATAATGAAGATGAAAGTATAATTATGCATCTATATGATTATACCAGACCAAAAGTTCCGAATAAAGAATTTATAGATAGTTATTGGATAAATATTAAAGAGGCTATAAAAAGCGGATATTTTGATATGATTGCTCATATTGATTTAATTAAGCGTTTTGGGTTAGATAAAGAAGATAAGATTGAAATAGCAGAATTGTTATCTAAATATAAAGTTTCAACGGAACTAAATACTGGGAATTATGACAAAAATAAGATGTTTTATCCGTCAGTTGAACTGTTAAAAATACTAAAGGATTATGATGTTCCTATAATGATTAGTGATGATGCTCATTCTATAGAAGCATTAGGACAAAATTTTAGTCATGCCGAGCAACTACTCACGCAGATGCAATATACAAAACGAATAACTGTTGAGGACTTGAAATTATAATGAAGTTATTGTTTATTGCATTTGAAAATATGGAAACAGGTTCTAGCCAACTAGAGAGGTTAGAGTATCAACTTACAACATTATCAAAAAATAATAAAATATCTATATTATGTTTAAATCAGAATGATAATACATACGCCATTAAGCAAAAATATCATCAAGTTACTTTTTATTACCACAGGATAGAATATAATGGTTGGAACGTATTAAATACTGAAGAAATTATAAGATATGTGAAGAATATAGACGAACAAAATAATTTTGATTTGATTATTCAAATGATGGAAGTTTGGGATTTACTCCGAGAATTTTCTCTTAGTTTTTATAAAACACGAAAGTTTGTTGCTATAATTCATGCTATGCCTTTTTTAGGTACACCGATAAATCTAAAAAAAGATATTAATATTCATTGTAAAGAAAGATTAAAAAAATTAGATAAAAAAAGTATGAAATATGAATATATTATAAATCACTATAAGGAAGTTTCTGAAGTTTTTGATAAAATGAAAGTAATTGCAGCTAATAATACAGTAGCATATTATCTTCAACATTACCTAAAAAATATTGAGTTTTGGACATTTGAAAGTTTTTATCCTAAAAAAGAAGAAATATCAAAAACAGAAACTAACTCATTTGATTTTTTATATATGGCTCGTATAGAAGAAGGAAAGGGTTTAGAGTATTTAGAAGATATATTTTTACGTTTGTCACAAAAAGCAGAACGAAAACTAAAGATTGGTATTGCAGGACGTATTGATGATCATTATTCAAAAGAGAATATGGAAAAAATATTGGCATTACGCCTGAATAACATAGAAATAAGTTATTTAGGATGGGTAGATAAAGCTAAACAGCGAGAATTGTTCAGTTCTTCAAAGATTTTTTTATATCCGTCCATATATGATACATATTCTATAGTATTGAGAGATGCAATCAATTTTGGAATGGTAGCAGTAACGTGGAAAGTGCCGTTTACATTGATTAATTATAGAGATTGTCCATCTGTAAAAATAATACCTTATAAAGATTCTATAAAATTTGCAGAAATTGCAATGTGTTGTTTAGAAGATAAAGAAAGAATAGCCTTATCTGCAAAAGAATATATATGTCGTCAGCCTACAGAAGAGGATATTTGTAATAAAGATATAGCAATATATGAAAGCATAGCAAAGAAAAATGTATATAATAAATAAAGAAATAGAGAGTTTTTTTCCACAAGAATGTGCTGTGATCTTTATGCATGCACATCCTGATGATGAAAGTTTTTTATCTTTTGGACTAATTTCGGAATTACATCGGAGAAATATAGATGTATATGTATATTATTGCGCAGCAACAAATATAAAAGACAACAACCTTACTCAAAAACGGCAAGATGAAGCTAAAAGAGCCTTGGATGAATTACCGAATGAAAATATTATATTTTTAGATTTTTGTGATTCCTGTTATAAGAAGGAGAATGCGTTATCTCAAGCAAAACAGAGCGATATATTGAATAGTATATTCCAGAATCTTCGCAATATACAGAAGTCTGTTATATTAGTTTCATACGATAAAAATGGCGGATATGGTCATATTGATCATTTAATAGTGCATGGGTTAGGGCGAGATATAAAAAATAGATGTAAAAAAGTAAAGCGGCTATACGAAATAACACTTGCTCGTGACATATTTAATAAATGGATAAAAAAGAATGCACATCAAGCTCAAAAGTATTTACCGCAAACTCAATATTGGAATAAAGAATATGGATTACCTACAGAAGAAATAGATTATGTATATATTCTTTCATTACAACAAGCTCTAGAAAAAAGAAAGAAATTATCTGTTCATTCGAGCCAAATATCATCAGATGAATTCCCCTTATGCTTAACAGAAGAAGATTTTTTATACTTGTTTGGAAAAGAGTATATAAAAGAAGTTATTAAATAAATAAAATTTTATGACGTTAATTTTGTTCAGTAAAAAATTAAACGCAATATTTTGTCTTTCAATTAAAACTGGCGTCCTAATCTTAATACTATCATTATAGACCGGGCATTTGCAATCTTTTTGTCTTTAGTCTGCAAAGAAATCCAAATTTGTTTTTTTACGATATAAGGGAATTAGTAGCATCTGATGGAAAGTTTTTTTGATCCCTCTAAACTGATATTTTTTCGTCATCGGGAATATCTACAATATAAAATATAAGTACAGATAACTCTACTGCTTACCTCTAGAGTAGAACGTGCAATCAAAATACCCTGACCAAGGTTTATGACCTTAGAAAAAATACGAGCAGGAATTAGCAGAAATGTACCTTATTATTAACGGCATGGATGACGATTTGCGGCAGATGATGACGATAGAAAGAATTTGTTGATACTATTCATCTTTTATGGTAGGTGCTAATTTATAACCTATAATAGAGGATGCCATGACAGTTGTGAAGCCACAGGAAAACTATGATGATATTTTTACAGATGATAAGCTAAATATAAAATCATCTGTGGTCGATTTTGCTCATTTAATAGAGCAAGATGCTTATATTGAAGGTGGTGTTTCAAAGGTTTATTCAATAGCAGCTGAATTTGGCATTGGAAAAACATTTTTCTGCGAAAAACTAGAACAAGTTTTAAAGACGGATAATATAAAGGTTGCCAAATTGAATATTTAGGAGCTGGATTTTTATGATAATCCTCTTGTGCCGTTGTTGGCTAAATTAAATGAGCTTTATAAACGTAAGGGAAAAGCTCTGCCTGTAAGAATTATAAATTCTATGGGAGATTTGGCTAGTAAATCTCTTATAAGTTTGTGTGAGATAGGCGTTAGAAAAACTATAGGATCTGAAACGGTTGATGTAATTAAAGACAAATTTTCTTCTGGATATCTATATGATGATTTTAAAATGTATGAATATTCTTTGAAGGAATTAAAACAAACTCTAATTAAATGGGCGAGGAAAAATAAGAAGCCTATTATAATTATTATTGATGAATTGGATAGGTGTCGGCCGGATTATGCCGTGAAAACTTTGGAAGTATTGAAGCATTTCTTCGATGTGTCAGGATTTGTGTTTGTTTTGGCATTAGATGAGAAGCAATTAGAAAGCTCTGTTAAATGCTTATTTGGTACAAATAATTTTGAAGGCTACAAAAGAAAATTTATTAATAATACATTTTTACTACCAGCTCCAGATAGAAAAGCATTTACTGAATTTTTATATGATAAATTTAATATGGCAGTTTTAATACAAAAAATTCAAAATGATAACAGAGAATTGGTGTTTAAAATAAGAATTGATAGCTATCGCGATGTGATAAATCAACAGTTTATGGGAATACAGAATCAAGAAGACATTGCTCAAAAAAGAGATTTTAATAGTTGGCAAACTTCAGAGCTTATTATTAAACGATATTTTTCAGCATATAGTAATTGGTTCCAATTTACATTGAGGCAAATGGAACAGGTTTTTGACAGATTGGTTATGTTTACAAAGGAAATAGCCGCGAGCAGTGAATTATTTTCACCAGACTTGGCTGTATTATTAGTCTGTTTGCATGAATTTGATATTAGCATTTATAATAAATTACGAAATTATAAAGGCAAAGTAATAAACGAAATTTCTTCTCAAATATCTAGGAACAAAGAAGATTTAGGAGATAGGGAGGTGGAGTTTGATCGAGGTTTTGTTCCTGCAGCACCTCAAGTTTTAGGATATTCTGTAGATCAAACACCTCCGAGTGTTGCCATAAAGGTTTTTATTGAAGATAATGTCGATAGATTTTTTAATATAGAGCCAGCTCCGGCACATTCGCTAAAATGGATTGCCGAATTCAATGGATGTGATACTGTTTGTAACGGCATATTAAATAATCAGAGAATAGCATTAATAATACATTCAAAGAGAGATGCTCAATGGGAAAATCCAAAACCAGATATAAATACTGTAGATACCTTTGATTTGGATAAATTTAAACAGTCATATTTTGCTAAAATGGATTTCATTTCTCATTTTGAATAAACTTAAAATGTTTTTATAGTTCATTAAACCATTTTTCATTTATTTCGACTTGTTCAATAATTTTGACACCTAAATTGAATTCTTTTAATTTATTAGCTAGATCATGCCCATCAATTAGGTCGATGATTAAAGCACCATCCCTTCGGGCTTCATCTTTGGCATCTTTAGAAAACACGCCAGTTGTAATAATTAAACCTTTGTCTGCCCGTCCCATTATAGCACCACGAAAATCTCTAATTACAGATGAAGGAACAGTTCCTTCATAT
>JAGBHO010000013.1 GCA_017935485.1 Alphaproteobacteria bacterium
CGGCTATTCGTCCTCAAGCAGCTCTTGTAATTACGGGTATGATACCGCGTCAAAATCCTGTTCCTGCGGCGCAACTTCCGGCACTTGCTACAAATGCAATACGCACACGCATAGTTATTCTTGTCCGGCCGGATATTCAACTTCTTGTTCTAACGGACATTCCAGTACGGCTTCAAAAACTTGTTCTTGCGGTGCGACAAGCGGAACTTGCTATAAATGCAATACGCACACGCATAGTTATTCTTGTCCTTCCGGATACTCAACTTCTTGTTCTAACGGACATTCCAGTACGGCTTCAAAATCCTGCGATTGCGGTGCGACAAGCGGAACTTGCTATAAATGTAATGCCGCTCCAGATCCTGTATGTGAATGTCCTTCCGGTTACGATGAAAGTTGTCCCAGTGGTAATAATGTGGATAAAGCCTATCCTGAAGATTCCAACCATCAAATATGTGACAGGTCCAGAGTTTGTTATAAATGCAGCTCAAGTGGTGGAGGAAACTCACAAAACTATACCTTTAACTGTGATGAAGAAACTATATGTCCTGCATCAACTGGTGCTCCGTGTGATACCGAGTTTGGTAATTGTGAAGGATTAGGTGGTAGACCCGTATTCCTTTATTGTTTGTCGGATGGTAAAACGGCAGTAGTAGAGTGCCAATTTGATTATTAACATTGCCAACCTATAATATGGAACCTTTAGTTCGCACTAAAGGTTCCATATTTTTTCTGTTCAGATCACAAAAACGGCTTAAATTCATAATTATATATACATTTAATCATACACATAAGATCTTGTAAAACAATAATTTATCCGGAATATTCGCCCCACCTTTCAGGGTGTATTGACAACTGCCTCGGGCTGTGATATAGTATTCCTACGGACACACCTCCCGAGTGTTCATATTCAGCGGGCCTTCTTTCATCGGTTTGACCGGCCGAATAAGGCTGCCGGTTCCAATCAGCCTGGCGGCCTAACTTTGGGACAAAAGTCATCTTTACTTTTGATAAATGGGGTTCCGAAAGAATTTTTATTATGGGAGGACAACCATGAAAAACACTATGCTACACATGAAACTAAACTCGGTGTCAGTCTTTGCTGTTGCCGCCGCGTTCTCGGTTTTTCTCCCTTCTTCCAATGCTTTTGCCGGTATTTGTTTTTTGCCTGACTGTGGAGATGAAATTCTTGCCGGCGGAAGTAGTATTAACCTAAACCCCAATGAAGATACCGAATGGTGTGAGAAAAAAGGCTATACCTACTATTCCTCCGGTAAATGTCCGCAATATTATGCTCAAATCGGAAAATGTAAAAGAGACGACTATTATCTTAAATGTGATGCCGTAACCTGGTGTAAGCAAAACGGATATAACACACAGACCTGTTCGCTGCCATCTTATTTGGACACACAATGTCCGAACGGCAAGCCTTATTACAAAGGATGTAAAGAAGACAGGCCGCGCGCTTGTCGGGAAGCCGGTTACAGTTTGGCAACCTCTTGTTCTTCCGGACGGTTATATGCCGTTTCCGGTTATTGCCAATGGGATTCTTCTTACGGAACCTGCTGTACCGCTTCGCCTTCGGCCGGTTGTCCGTCTAATTATGCTATAGATTGCGATCCCTCTCGCGGGTCTTCCGGTACGGATACCTGTGAATATACCTGTTACAGATGTTGTTCCGACGTATGTTCGAGAGGATCAAAAAATTATACCGGTTCTTATGCATCTACAACCGAATGCGGTTCAACTTGTCGTTACTGTAAAGACTGCTCTTCCGGCAGTACTTACTACTCTGGTTCTTATGCCGGAACTTCGGAATGTGGTACCTGCTATTACTGTGACGATTCTTGCGATTATGGTTCCAAATCGGTATCTTGCCGTTCAAACTATGTTTCAACCTGGGTTTCTTCAACCGAATGCGGGTCCAGCTGTTATGAATGCGAATATAATTCCGATTGTAGCGCTTCTGAGGCAAATTGTTCTTATGGTTGCAGTTCTTATAATTCATGTGATATATGTGTGTCTTGCAAATCTGCTCCCGCAAATACATCACCTAATACTGGTAATGGGTCGACTGGTAATGGGTCGACTGGTAATACGTCGACTGGTAATACGTCGACTGGTAATACGTCGACTGGTAATACGTCGACTGGTAATACGTCGACTGGTAATACGTCGACTACCGATGATACTGAGGAGACAGATACGCCAAATAATAATGAACCGGATACGCCAAGTAATAATGAACCGGATACGCCAAGTAATACGCACTCGCATAGTTATTCTTGCCCGGATGGACAAACATCTGACTACAACAACTCATCCAAAGATCATTCGGGTTATGAAGTTTGTAGTTGTGGTAAAACAAATGAAACACCTTGTTATTATGAAGGTTGGACATTCTCTTGCCCATCTGCAACAGACTGTAATGCAAGTGAAGATAATTGTAATTCGGATTATGGTGCGTGTGAAGGATATCCGGGAACATATTCTTTCTTAGAATGTAATTATGCAACCGGTTATGCTACTTATCTTTGTGTACCAAGTGGTTTCTAATCAGTTGTATTAATTATTCCCCCGAAGATAGAAAAATGTATTTTCGGGGGATTTTTATATTCTTCTAAAATTTCACTTTTATTGATAAACATAAGCCCAAACAACAATATCAGCTCTTTTTCTTTTCCTCTCCAAAATGATGGCGATTTAACAAAACAATCAAACCAAGCAGAAATATTTTCTTTACCTAAATTTGTAAACTCCTACAATGTCTGAGGAATATTATCTCTGCAAAAATTTTTTATACTCTTCACACTCATATCATTGTGCTCAATCAACACATCAAGACGCTCAACATTCTTTTTTCAGAAACAGTTCGCCTAAGGACAAAAAGATTTTCTCTATCTTCTAACAAAATCAGATAATTATTCAATAATGTGCAATAGATAAATATAATTATTTTATAACAATTAATAATATTTTTTTACGGCAAAAACATAAATCACCACTATTACAATATCAACAAAAAAGGAGACCATTCGGTCTCCTTTCTCTTATAACACAAGCCTACTTAATTAAGCTGACTTTTTGCAACAACATCCGCTTTCTTCCTTCACGTCGTCTTTATGACGAACTGCAGCCTGAGCAGCAGCCAAACGAGCTACCGGCACACGGTACGGAGAGCAAGAAACATAGTTCATGCCGCAAGTCTGGAAGAAATCAATAGATGCCGGATCACCACCGTGTTCACCGCAAACACCCAGCCAGATGTGTGGATTAGAGCTGCGGGCTTTTTCACAAGCCAACTTAACCAGACATCCAACACCTTCAACGTCAATAGATGCAAACGGATCTGCAACATAAACGCCGCGGGCACGGTATTCATCCAAGATAGCGCCGGTATCATCACGGCTCATACCCAAAGTTGTCTGGGTCAGGTCGTTTGTACCAAAACCGAAGAATTCGGCAGACTGAGCCAGCTCATCAGCTTTCAGGGCTGCACGCGGCAATTCAATCATGGAACCGACTTCATATTTAATCTTCTTGCCCTTTTCGGCGAAGATTTTCTCGGCTGTGCTGTCAATAATAGCTTTAACAATGTCAAGCTCTTTCTTAGAACCTGTCAACGGAACTTCGATTTCCGGCAAAACTTTAATACCGGCATCGGCACATTCCATAGCAGCTTCCAAAATGGCGCGGGTTTGCATCTCGCAGATTTCCGGATAGGTAATCGGCAGGCGGCAACCACGGTGACCCAACATCGGGTTGGCTTCATGCAAAGCATTGGCACGTTGTTTAACTTTTTCCAAAGTCATGCCCATTTTATCAGCCAGTTCCCGCATTTCGGCATCAGTATGCGGCAGGAATTCGTGCAAAGGCGGATCCAACAGGCGGATAACAACCGGCAGGCCTTCCATAATTTTGAACAGGTCTTTGAAGTCCTGCTTCTGATACGGCAACAGGCGAGCCAAAGCGGCACGACGGCCTTCTTCGTTTTCGGACAAAATCATCGCACGCATGTCAGGAATACGATCGGCATCAAAGAACATGTGTTCTGTACGAGCCAGACCAATACCCTGCGCACCAAAGTCACGGGCTGTCTGAGCATCTTTCGGAGTTTCAGCATTGGCACGAACTTCCATTGTGCGGATTTCGTCAACCCAGCCCATCAATTTACCAAAGTTACCGGTATTGGTATCGGCTTTAACAGTCGGAACCTGACCTTCGATAATCTGGCCTTTGGCACCGTCCAGAGATACCCAGTCGCCTTCTTTGACAACAACGCCCTTATCGGTGGTCATAGTCTTTTTGGCATAGTCGATGTGAATTTCATGAGAACCGGAAACGCACGGCGTACCCATACCGCGGGCAACAACGGCCGCGTGGGAAGTCATACCGCCGCGGGCAGTAATAACGCCTTGGGAAGCATGCATACCGCCGATATCTTCCGGAGAAGTTTCGTTACGGATAAGAATAACTTTCTCGCCTTTGGCAGCCCATGCTTCGGCATCTTCAGCACTAAATACGGCACGGCCGACGGCAGCGCCCGGAGAAGCCGGAAGACCGGTAGCAATAACGTTTTTCTTGGCTTTCGGATCCAACATCGGGTGCAACAGCTGATCAAGCTGATCAGCACCGACGCGCATAATAGCTTCTTCTTTGTTGAGCAGGCCTTCTTCAACCATTTCTACGGCCATACGAACAGCCGCGGCAGCAGTACGTTTACCGTTACGGCATTGCAACATCCAAAGTTTGCCGTGTTCAATGGTAAATTCCATATCCTGCATGTCTTTGTAGTGTTTTTCCAGATTGTTGCGAACGTCAACCAATTCCTGATACAGGTGCGGCCATTTTTCTTCCAGAGAAGTGCCGTCGCCTTTAGAAGCCATCGGCTGCGGCGTACGAATACCGGCAACAACGTCTTCACCCTGAGCGTTAACCAGATATTCGCCGTAATAAACGTTTTCACCGGTAGCAGGGTCGCGGGAGAAACAAACGCCGGTAGCGCAGTCATCGCCGGCATTGCCGAATACCATGGTCTGAACGTTAACGGCCGTACCCCAGTCACCCGGAATATTGTTCAGTTTACGATAAGTAATGGCACGGTCAACCATCCAGGAACCGAATACGGCACCGATACCGGCCCACAACTGATCCCACGGATCCTGCGGAACGATTTTGCCCAGTTTCTGACCGATAGCTTTGTATTGGTTAACCAGTTCTTTCAAATCTTCAGCCGTCAAATCCGTATCAGATTTGTAACCTTTGGATTTTTTCATATTTTCCAAAGCTTCTTCATAGAGGTCAAGATCTGCACCCAAAACAACGTCGGAGAACATCTGCAGGAAACGACGATAAGAGTCGTAAGCAAATCTTTCGGAACCGGAAGCTTTGGCCAAAGCTTTAACCGTTTCGTCATTCAAACCGAGGTTCAAAACGGTATCCATCATACCCGGCATGGAAACGCGGGCGCCGGAACGAACGGAGAAGAGCAAAGGATTGTTGGCATCGGCAAATTTTTTGCCCATGATTTTTTCAACGCTGGCAACAGCCTCGCGAACCTGATCCTTCAAATCAGACGGATAAGTTTTGTTATTGTTGTAATAATATGTACAAACTTCTGTCGTTACGGTAAATCCGGGAGGTACAGGCAAACCGACCTTATTCATTTCTGCAAGGTTGGCACCTTTACCGCCAAGGAGGTTGCGCATGCTGGCATCGCCTTCGGCTTTGCCGTCACCAAATGTATATACCCATTTACTCATGGTCTGTTTAGCTCCTTAAGCTTAAAAGTTAAAATATAGTTGTATCAGAAATACAACCCGTTAAAGTTAAAAACTGCGTTGAATTTAGAACATTTCTGACGATTCTACAAGCAAAATTTTTGATTCGAAGATTTATACACAGATTCCGCCGATTCGTTGACATTCCTCTTTTTAACATTCAACTTTCTCCCCGGCTTTACCGCCTGTATAAGGAAAAGCCGATTTTAGAAGAAGAAAAAAAATACGACACGTTAAAAATCTGGAGAATGAAATAGCTCTAGATACTCACTATACAGATTTTTTTTAGAAGTTTGATAAAACCTCCTGCTGCCGGTGAAGCAAAATTCGACGTGTACAACATTTAATACACGAGAATTTTGAAGTGCCTGCATGAGGGGATCTCAAATTTAGAAGGGTGTAGAATGAGACTAATAAGGCGGCTTTTAGCTGCGAGAAAAATTTTAACAACCACTAAAATTTTAGAAGTTTGATAAAACCTCCTGCCGCCGGTGAAGCAAAATTCGACGTGTACAACATTTAGTACACGAGAATTTTGAAGTGCCTGCATGAGGGGATCTCAAATTTAGAAGGGTGTAGAATGAGACTAATAAGGCAGCTTTTAGCTGCGAGAAAAATTTTAGTGTACAAAAGAAGTACATGAATTTTTCGAGACAGCGTAAAACCGCCTTAGTAGTCCATTATCCACCCTTCTAAGGGATGTAGACCGTGTGAAGCATGTTCGTCCTTCCCTTTTTGCCAAGCGGAAAACCGGCCGTAATGATGATAAAGTCGCCGGACTTGGCATATCCGTTTTCTTTGACAAGCTTTATGGCAATTTCTTCCACCTTGTCAAAGCTTTTATAACTCTCTTTATTAAGAAAAGGTTTTGTTCCCCAAACCAGCGCCATCCGGCGGGCAACTTCCACATCCGGCGTCACCGCCAAAATCGGCTGGGTCGGCCGCTCGCGCGCCGCCAGCAAAGTCGTAAATCCAGAAGTCGTATAAGTCACAATCGCCGATACGTTTTTCAAAACACCCGAAATCTCACTGGCCGCAAAAGTAATGGCATCGGCCTCGCCGCAGCAGCACGGATGAATACGGGAATTTTCCATATGTTTGTAAAACAACGGATCAGCCTCGACTTTGGTAATAATGCTGTTCATCATTTTCACGGCTTCGACCGGATATTTTCCGGCAGCGCTCTCGGCAGAAAGCATCACCACATCGGCACCGTCATAAACGGCGGTCGCCACGTCAGAAACCTCGGCACGCGTCGGGCTGGGATTATTAATCATCGATTCCAACATCTGAGTCGCCACAATCACCGGACGGGCATATTTGCGGCAGGCCGTCACAATCCGCTTTTGCAAAACCGGAACAGTCGGCAGCGGACATTCCACGCCCAAATCGCCGCGGGCAACCATAATGGCATCCGAAAGCTCGATAATCTGCTCCAGATCATCAATGGCGCTCGGCTTTTCCAGCTTGGAAATCAGCCAGGCCTTATCGCCGATAAGCTCACGCGCATAGCGCACGTCATCGGCCGACTGCACAAAAGACATACCGATCCAGTCAACCCCGAGTTTAAGGGCAAATTTCAAATCGTCTTTGTCTTTTTCGGTAATGGCGGAAATCGGCAGCTGGGTATTCGGCAGATTCACGCCTTTATGACTTGACAGATAGCCTCCGACCTTAACCGTTGTCCGCATCATATGGTCATTCACCTCTTCCACGTCCAAGACAATGCTGCCGTCATTAAGCAAAAGCTCGTCACCGGCTTTGACTGCGGCAAAAATTTCGGGATGCGGCAAATTAACGCGGGTAATATCTCCGGGGACTTTATCCATATCCAAAACAAAAGACTGCCCGTCCTTCAAAAAGACCTTGCCGTCGGCAAACTCGCCGACCCTGAGCTTTGGCCCCTGCATATCGGCCAGAATCGAAATATGAACCTTCTTTTCCTTTTCGAGCCTGCGCACAATCTCATAACGCTCCTTATGCTCTTCATGCGTCCCGTGGCTGAAATTAAAGCGAAACCCGTCCACGCCGGCGTCAATCAGTTTTTCAATTTGTTCGCGGGTTGAAGAAGACGGACCGATGGTTGCAAGAATTTTTGTTTTGGTTTTTTGCGGCATATGACACCTCGTAAAAATTTAAATCAGAATACTGACAGCAATATCAAAAATAAGTTAATAGCTTATTAAACTTTATTATTGTAAAACACAAACATCTTTGTTAACTTATACCACAAAGTAATTAATTTTTAGGAGAAAACAATGAGTGAAGAAGAACAAAAATCAGATGTCGGCGGCATTGCGGCTGACCGTCTGCGTTCGCTGATTGAGCGGATTGAACGTCTGGAAGAAGAGAAAAAAGGCATCAGCTCCGACATCCGCGACATTTTTGCCGAAGCCAAAGGCGCCGGATTCGACGTCAAAACCATGCGCACGATTCTCAAATTGCGCAAGATGAACGCCGCCGACCGCGACGAGCAGGAATTCCTGATTGAGACCTACCGCAAAGCTCTGGACATTTAAGTCAAAAGCCCGTTATGCAAACGGGCTTTTTTTTACAGCTTGAGCACAATTCCGACCACCGCGCCCAACAGAATATAAACTATCGGATGCAGCCTGATAAAATGAACAGCCGCAAAAAACGCCGCTCCGATAACCGCGGTCAGGATGTTGACAACCGCCAGATTAAACAACTGCACCGAAGCCCCGAGAATAAGCGCCACCACTGCCGGGCGTATGGCATAAAAGCCTGTCTGCACATAGCAATTATCCCTAAACCGGAACAACATTTTGCTCACCCACACAATGACGACAAGTGACGGCAGCGTCAGCCCGATTGTCGCAATTATGCCGCCCCCAAAACCGGCGGTATTAAAACCTGCATAAGTTGCCATATTAACGCCGAGCGGACCCGGCGTGGATTCGGAAATTGCAATCATATCCGCCAGTTCCTGATGAGAAAACCAACCGTACTTATTGCTCAGATTAAACAAAAACGGCACCGTCACCAAACCGCCGCCGATCGCCAGCAGGCCGATTTTGAAAAACTCCCAGAACAACAAAACATAAATCATTATTTGCACCTCCGCTTTTGCAAAACGACACCAAACGCCACGGCCAAAAGCACAATCACCGCCGGCGATACCTTCAGTCCCATCAGCAACCCGAAACTGACAACAAAGATTCCCAATCCCGTTTTATCGCGGATTCCTTTTTTCCAGAAAGAAATCAACGTCTCCGCAATCAGCGCCACAACCACGATTCGAATACCGGCAAAAGCATGAGCCGCATACGGATTATCCCAAAAATTCCGCAATACCGAAGCAATCAGCATAATCAAAATCATTGACGGCGCGATAATTCCGAAAGTTGCAGCCACGGCACCGGTCTTGGCCTTCATTTTATAGCCGCAGAAAGTCGCCACGTTCACGGCAATAATCCCCGGGGTACACTGCCCGACGGAAAAATAATCCATCAGGTCGGATTCGCTGATCCACTTTCTGCGGTCGACAAGTTCGGCCTGCAAAAGCGGAATCATCGCATAACCGCCGCCAAACGTAAACATCCCGACCTTAAAAAAAGAAAAAAACAACTGCCATAACAATTTCATAATATCTTCCTCTGGTTTTTCTTTAACCTAATTACTATATCGTAAGCAGACAAGAGACAAGAAAATTTTCCGACAAGGACAAAAAATGATTATTGCACTGCCCAAAGAAACCACTCCGCACGAAAAACGCGTTGCCCTAACCCCCGAAATCGTCAGCCGCCTTATTGCTTGGGGATATCAGGTTCGGGTTGAAAAAAATGCCGGAACGGCCGCCGGCTTTTCTGACAAGGATTATCACAGCGCCGGTGCCGAAATCGCCTCCGATGCCGCCAAAACTTATGCCGGCGCGGACATTGTCTGCAAAATCTGGGCGCCCCTGCCGGCGGAAGACAAATATTTAAAAAAAGGCATGACCGTCATCGCCAACTTTCAAACGCTTGACAATACAAAGCGCACCGATAAATTCGCAGCTCTCGGCCTGACCTGTTTCGCCCTGGAGATGATACCGCGGATTTCCCGCGCCCAGTCAATGGACATCTTGTCATCCCAAAGCAACCTCGCCGGATACAAAGCCGTTATAGAAGCGGTCAACCGTCTGGACAAAGCCGTCCCCATGCTGATGACGGCCGCAGGCACGATTCCTCCGGCCAAAGTACTGATTCTGGGAGCGGGTGTTGCCGGACTGCAGGCTGTTGCCACGGCCAAACGGCTGGGCGCACAGGTTTATGCTTCCGATGTCCGCCCTCAGGTCAAAGAACAGGTTGAATCGCTCGGCGGACGTTTTCTTGAGATTCCCAACGACGAAAACGCTGAAAACGCCGGCGGATACGCCCAAGAAACCTCAGAAAACTACCGCAAAAAACAAAAACTGGCGGTTTCCGAACAACTCAAAAAAACCGACATTTTAATCACAACGGCTCTTGTCCCCGGAAAAGCGGCGCCTCGCCTGATTGACAAAGAAATGCTCGCCCTGATGCCGAACGGCAGTATCGCCATTGACATGGCGGCCTCTGCCGGCGGCAATATCGAAGGCTCGGCAGAAGGCAAAGAAACTAAAATTTCGGGCGTCAGAATACTGGGCGCCTCCAACCTGGCGTCAGAACTTCCCAATACCGCCAGCCGCCTGTTTGCCAATAATATTTATAACTTCTTAAACGCCATGTACGATTCCCAACAACACAAAATCGTCTTCCGCTTTGAAGACGAACTGGTCAACAAAACCTGCATTTGCAAAGACGGAGAAATAAGATGACGGATATCTGGACTTTACTCACGATTTTGGTTCTGGCCTGTTTTGTCGGCTACTTTGTCGTCTGGGGCGTAACGCCGGCGCTGCACTCTCCCCTCATGAGCGTATCCAACGCCATTTCCGGAATCATTATCATCGGCGCGCTGATAACCGCCGGCGTGGCAGAGATGAATACCTCAAAAATTTTCGGCCTGATTGCCGTATTTCTGGCCAGTGTAAACATCTTTGGCGGCTTTGCCGTTTCACACCGCATGCTGCTGATGTTCAAAAAGAAAAAATCACCTGAGGAGAAAAAATAATGAACAGCGCATTTTTGTCCGTGTCTTACCTGCTGTCCGGTGTCTTGTTCATTTTGGCAATCCGCGGATTGGCTTCTCCCCAAACGGCCCGCCGCGGCAATATTCTCGGCATGCTCGGAATGGCAGTTGCCGTAACGGCTACGTTAATGCTGCCGGAAATAAAAGATATCTTCTGGATTCTGCTGATGCTTCTGGGCGGCGGCCTGGTCGGAATTTTTTCTGCCTTAAAAGTCAGGATGACGGCTCTGCCGCAAATGGTTGCCGCATTTAACGGTTTGGGCGGACTTGCCGCCGTCTTCATCTCCGCGGCCGAAATTGCCGCCGGTTCTCCGGCTCATTTGGAAGCCTCTCTCGGAATGCTCATCGGCGCCGTCGCTTTCTCCGGCTCACTGATAGCTTTTGCCAAACTTCAGGGGATTATGCCGCCCAAAGCCATCGTATTTGCCGGACAACAAGGCATAAACCTGTTTTTTGTTCTTGCCATTATCGGCGTAACCGCCGCTTATACAATTAACGGTGATATTGAACTTTTTGAAATTCTGGTCTGCCTGTCAATCGTTTTGGGATTGCTGCTGATTCTGCCGATCGGCGGCGCCGATATGCCGGTCGTCATTTCGGTTCTGAACGCCTATTCCGGCTGGGCGGCTGTCGGTATCGGCTTTTCATTAAACAACGTTTTGATGATTATTGTCGGTGCGATCGTCGGCGCCAGCGGCGCTATCCTTTCATATATCATGACAAAAGCCATGAACCGCTCATTGCTCAGCGTTATGCTTGGCGGATTCGGACTGGAAAAAACCGAAGACCGGCAACAAAATTCCCGTGACCGCAAAGTTGCCAAAGCGGGAAATCCGCAGGACGCAGCCTTTATCATGGAAAATGCCAACAAAGTCATCATCGTCCCCGGTTACGGCATGGCCGTCGCTCAGGCACAGCATGTCTTAAAAGAAATGGCCGACGACCTCCGTAAAGACGGTGTGGAAGTAAAATACGCCATTCATCCGGTTGCGGGACGAATGCCCGGCCATATGAACGTCCTGCTGGCCGAAGCCAATGTCCCCTATGAAGACGTCTATGAATTGGAAGAAATCAACCGGGAATTTGCTTCGGCTGATGTTGCTTATGTTATCGGCGCCAACGATGTAACAAACCCGCTGGCCAAAACCGATCCTAATTCGCCGATTTACGGCATGCCCGTTCTGGAAGTCGAAAAGGCCCGTACCGTCTTTTTTGTAAAACGTTCATTGGGCACAGGCTATTCCGGCGTTGAAAATCCGCTGTTCTTCGCCGATAATACGATTATGCTTTACGGCGACGCCAAAAAAGTTACGGAAGAAATCGTCTCGGCATTGGAACAAAAGTAATTACTCGCCACATTCCGCCCTGCCGTCACGTCCGCAGTTATGATCGGCAGAAATGCATCTTGTACCACCCTCTCCTGTCCTATGGCTAAAAATAACCCTTCCGTCGCTGCAACGGATATAAACATCATGCGCCGCATAAGATCCTTCACCAATACTACTGCAATCATCAAATGTGCAAGGACCTCCCGATCCGCTTCCTCCGCTGCAGCCTGACCCGCCGCAACGTTCATCACATGAATCCCAAGTACCGTCTTTGCAACAGTCACCATGACATGTTCCGTGATAAGAACACCAGTTAGAAGAAGATGAGTTACAGCAGGAAGAACATTTTGTACAGGTACC
>JAGBHO010000014.1 GCA_017935485.1 Alphaproteobacteria bacterium
AGACCCGCGATGCTATGGCGGGGATGTGTGGGAGAAATGGTGCTTTGAAGAAAAAAGCACCATTATTCTCGGACTTTCTTTCTTCTGTCATTGCCGGACTTGATCCGGCAATCCATAGAGAGGGAAGCAGGGTGCCGGTTGAGAGATGGATCCCCGGGTCAAGCCCGGGGATGACAAAAAACAAAAACAGCCCGAGGGTGACGAAAAATAAAAAGCACTGTCATTCTGAGTGCAACGAAGAATCCAGTTTTATAAATAAGGCTGATTTGTTTGACAGGATCCTTCGCTCCGCTCAGGATGACAATAAAAAAGGGCTCAGGATGACGGGGAGGAAAAAGAGGATGACGGAGAAAAGAAAAGGGAGCTTATCGCTCCCTTTTCCCCTCTTGATTTATTGTAAAATCGTGAGTAAAATATCAAGTATCAACTTGATTATGATAATAATTTTTACTATCATATTCATATCTTTCCTTTCAGCCTTTTGAGCAGTTAGGAAAGGAGTTGAAACCCTGCTTATTTTGCACTATATCAATTTTGGTTGACAATAGCTGAAAAATAAGCTATCCTAGATCCATTGGAAGGAATTAGGAAAGTTAACTCCTTTCTTGGTTAGGAAACGTCCAGTGTTGCTGCACTGGACGTTTTTGTTATATCATACCAATTGAAAATATCAAGGCTTTTATATTTTTAGTATTTTCTTGCCGTTTTTATAAGTTCTCTTAAGCATTGTCATTCTGCGGCTTTCTTCTACTGTCATTGCCGGATTTGATCCGGCAATCCATAAAGAGGGAAGCAGAGTGCTTGTTGAGAGATGGACCCTCGGGTCGAAGCCCGAGGGTGACCTGCACGGCAGGCGCGCGGCGGATTGTCTGCTCACTGCTCCAGAAACCGCGATGCTATGGTGGGGATGTGATAGAGGACGTGCTTTGAAGAAAAAGCACTGTCATTCTGAGTGCAACGAAGAATCCAGTTTTATAAATAAGGCTAATTTGTTTGAACTGGATCCTTCGCGTCGCTCAGGCTGACAGAGAAAAAGAAAAGAGGATGACAATAAAAAAAGGGCTCAGGGTGACCTGCACGGCAGTCGGCGCACGTTTTGTACGGTGCCCTGAGACCCGCGGCCGAACGTCGGCAGCGATCGGTTTATGCTGTGCTTCAGAGACCGCGATGCTATGGCGAGGATGAGGGGGAGAAATGGTGCTTTGAAATCTAACTCCCCCTGACCCCCTCTTATCAAAGAGGGGGGAAGTAAAGAGAGAACCTCTTATCAAGGAGGAGGGGGAAAGGGACAGGAGAAATATCCGAGTGGGAAAGTTGCAGGCCGAAAAAATTACGTGGATAAATCGCATAAAAAAGTTTATAAAGTGTTAAAATGATTTATCTTGGCTGGCAGTAGTATTTTTTTGTCGGAGGGATGATGGGCAAGATAACGTTAAATTCGTCTATGCGCAGTAATTTGCTGGCGTTAAAACAAACGTCGAATCAGATGGATATTGTTCAAAACAGGCTTTCTACGGGATTGGAGGTCAATTCGGCAATAGACAATCCTTCTTCTTATTATACGGCGCAGTCGTTGTCGAATCGTGCCAGTGATTTGGATGCTTTGTTGAATTCCATGGGGCAGGCCGTGCAAACAGTTAAAGCTGCCACAGAGGGGATTGAGACAGCGTCGGACATGGTGGAGCAAATGCGTTCGGTGACGGAGCAGACGCTGACGGAAGCAGGATATATTCCTCATGTGGTTGAGGTTGAATTTGATGAAAATGTGCAGAGACTGACGGCGCAAGGTTATACGCTTGTGACATCGCAGACGTCGTTTGATGATTTTAAGGCGTTGGTTGCACAGGATAATGCGAAGATTGTGTTAGGCGAAGATATAGACTTTAAGGGCAAGACGTTTAATATTACCGGCCAAAATGTAACGATTAACGGTGCCGGGCATACGTTGTCGGTCAATCAGATTCAAAATAATGATACGAATGCGACCGGTGCCGTTATCGAGAACATCAAATTGCAGGGAACAGATACCGGCAGCACGTGGGGTCGGATTATTCTGAGCTATAAGGACATTACGATCAGGAATGTTGAAATTTCGCAGTTTAAAACGGCGGTAAACGGTCATTTGAATGCAATAGAACTGCATGGCGGCGGCAAGGTTGAGAATGTTAAGATAAACATAACCGGACAGACAGACCAAATATGTGGGATTTATGCCTATAACAATACGGAAATCAGCGATGTTTCCTTTAATCTGAACGGAAAAGACGACAGTCTGCTGGTGGGTGTTTTTTCACATTCTACGAATGGTGCCGTGAATACAAGCAAGGTATCGGTAAGCGATATTGCCATGCAGGCTTCCGGCGGCAGGGCTTATGGCGTTATCGGAGAGACTCAGGGGGTTGAGACGCAGGCAATCGGCGGTGAGATTGACCGGGCGTCGGCTTTGTTTGACGGAGAGGCCAATACTAAGGCGATTGTGGCTCAATTGGGTAAGGATGCTTCGGCGGCGAATGCTGCTTTGCAGTTTTATCCGCCGGAAGTTGCGGAAGGAGATGCGGATTTTGGCGCCGGAACATGGTATTTGCCTTCAATCGGCGAGCTGATGGAAATGTACGGCTTTGAATTTGATAAAATGACGTCAATGTGGGACAGTACAACCGGTGCAAACAGAACAAACTTAAATGCGATTAATAAAACTCTTGCAGCTTTAGGTGATAAAGCTGAAACTATAAGTAGTAATTATTATTGGTCGTCGTCTGAGATTAGTTTTTACTATTCTTGGCACCTCGGTATGGGCAGTGGGAGTCTCGGTACAACTACGGTAAGTCCAGCAACAATTATGTCCGATGTTTTCAGCTTTTAGAAAATTGCTTTTCTCCCTTTAACTCTTCCGACGGCGCTTCCGGCGCCGGCGGGGTGTCGGGCGGCGCAGCCGCCCCGAAAATTGGCGACGTTATGTACTCTGACAAGACTTGGAGTTCTTCGGACAATATAGACAGCAGCAAAGAGGCTGTCGGGGTGGTCGTTAGTGTCGGGAACGACGGTTCGGTCAAGATTGTCAATCTTAAAGACTTAACGTTTAGCTCGCCAACTGATGTTGGCAATTTTGATCCGACCGATCCTTATGGCGGCGCTTCCGATACGACACGCTGGTCAACCGGAAGCAATATGTATAAAGATGTTGAAGCCGTGGAAAATTTTGCCGATTTGGAGGTTCTGCTGGCTTTGAATCCGAATATGCAGGCCGCCGGTGTCGATGAAGTTAATTTTGCTTTTGCCCAGATTGATGCCGGAAAGTATGAGCAGAAGTATAATGAGATCCTTAATCAGTATGACAGTTTAATCAGCGACAGTTCTTATAAGGGCGTTAATCTGCTTAAAAGCAACAGTCTTACCGTGAAGTTTAACGAAGACGGAAGCAGTTCTGTTAAGGTTGCCGGCAGGGATATGACGTCGGAAGGCGTGGGGCTGTCTTTGGCTTCCTGGGCTGAGAAGGAAGGCATTATGAAGTCGGTGCAGGAGTTGACGCGGGCGGTGTCGGCTCTGCGCTCCTTTTCGGCCGAGCTGGGTAATAATTACAGCATTATTACAACGCGGCAGGATTTTACCGAGAATCTGATTAATGTTTTGGAAGAGGGGGCTGACAAGCTGACCCTTGCCGATATGAACGAAGAAGGAGCAAATATGCTGGCTTTGCAGACAAGGCAGATGCTGGCGGTTAATTCGCTTTCTCTGGCTTCTCAGTCCAGCCAGTCGGTTTTGAAAATGTTTTGAGTTGGGCAGAAAGGAGGGGCTGGGGTGTTCCTCCTTTCTGTTCTTTCCTCCGGTTTTTTTTTATTATTTTTCTTTTTTTGTTTTATTGCTTCTTGTCACTTTTCCCCGCTCTCGTATTCTCCGCCGCTCGCTCCTTTTTTCTCCTCTTGCTTTCTTTCATCCCCTTTTGTTGTCGTTTTTTATTTTCGGGGTTTGGTTTTTTCATAGAGTTGGGTTTTCTTTTCGCTACTTTTGTCATGCTACAAAAGGCCGGAGGCCGGCAGCCACAAAAGCAAAAAAGCTAGCCCTGAACTCGTTTTCTAAGTCTTCGTGAAAAAGTTCAGGCCGTCTAAGCGCAAGGCTAAGACGGCAAGAAAACACAATGTGCTTTTAATTTTTTCTTTTTCACAAAGACTAAGAAGTACTCGTTAAAGGGCGGGGTCTAACTCCCCCTGACCCCCTCTTTGCTAAGAGGGGGAAATATGTGGGACTTTCGGTTTTTGCTCCAAAACCTAAGCTATTCGCAAAGGGCACCCCAAACCGTGCCGAATGGGAAGAGGTGTTTCAATATCTTGTCATTCTGAGTGCAACGAAGAATCCAGTTGATTAATAAAGCTATATTGTTTGAACTGGATCCTTCGCTCCGCTCAGGATGACAAAGAAAAAAGAAACAGGGGATGACAAAGAAAAAAGGATTCAGGATGACAGAGAAAAAAGGATTCAGGATGACAAAGAAAAAAGGACTCGGGATGATGGAGAAAAAGAAAAGAGGATGACAATAAAAATGGACTCAGGATGACGGGGAAAAGAAAAGGAAGCTTATCGCTCCCTTTTCTCCTCTTATCGTTGACTTATTTCAAGATTACGAGTAAGATATCAAGTATCAACTTGATGATGATAATAATTTTTATTATCATATCTTTCCTTTCATTAATATGAAAGGAGTTGAAACCTGGCTTATTTCACATTATATCAATAAAGCTTGACAATAATATGAAAATAAGTTATCCTAAAACCATCGAAGGGAATTAGGAAGGTTAACTCCTTTCAAGGTTAGAGAACGTCCGATGTTGCAGCACCGGACGTTTTTCTTATATCATACTAATTGAAGATATCAAGTACAATAAAGAAAAGGGAGCTTATTGCTCCCTTTCCCCTTTTACTGTTGATTTATTGTAAAATCGTGAGTAAAATATCAAGTATTAACTTGATTATAATAATAATCTTTATTAACACTTGTTACCTCCTTTCATTAATGCGAAAGGAGTTTAACTGCTTATTTTAATGATCTGTCTTGACAACAGAGATAAAATAAGTTATCCTATAACCATTGAGAGGGTTTAGGTGGTTAAACACCTTTCTAGGTTAAAGAACGTCCGGTGCTGTAACATCGGACGTTTTTCTTATATCATACTAATTGAAAATATCAAGTACAATAAAGAAAAGGGAGCAATAAGCCCCCTTTCCCCTTTTACTGTTGATTTATTGTAAAATCGTGAGTAAAATATCAAGTATTAACTTGATTATAATAATAATCTTTATTAACACTTGTTACCTCCTTTCATTAATGCGAAAGGAGTTGAAAAGCTTTAGAAATTTACTATATATCTATTGACAATAATAAATTTTAAAGCTATTATATAACCATCGTGATTGAAGTTATATGTCAACTCCTTTCAGATGTTACACAGGCTTGATGCTTCACCATCAAGCTTTTTTCTTATATCATACTAATTGAAAATATCAAGGCTTTTTATATTTTTAGTATTTTCTTGCCGTTTTTGTAAGTTCTCTTAAGTATTGTTATTCTTGGGCTTATTATACTTCTTATGTCATTGCCAGACTTGATCCGGCAATGACGAAAAGAAAAAGCACTGTCATTCTGAACGGAGTGAAGAATCCAGTTGATTAATAAAGCTAATTTGTTTGAACTGGATCCATCGCTTCGCTCAGGATGACCTGCACGGCAGGCGCGCGGCGAGTTGTCTGTGCGGTGCTTCAGAGACCGCGATGCTATGGCGGGGATGTGATTGAGAGAGTGCTTTGAAGAAGACGTACTGTCATTCTGAACGGAGTGAAAAATCCGGTTGATTAATAAAGCTAATTTGTTTGAACTGGATCCTTTGCTTCGCTCAGGATGACAATAAAAAAGTGCTCAGGATGATCGGTACGACCGGCGGCGCACTGTTTTTATATTTTAAGTTTTGGTCAGCCGGCGAGGTAGGTTTTGACGGCGTCGTCGCGTTCAAACAAATAGAGCAGGGTACGCAGGGCTTGTCCGCGCGGGGTTTGCAAATCCGGATCCAGTTCCAGAATCATTTTGGCATCCTGATTGGCTGTATGGAGCAGATCTTTATGGATTGCCATATCGGCAATGCGGAACTGGTTGAAGCCGCTTTGTCTGGTGCCGAGAATTTCGCCGCCGCCGCGCAGGTTCAGGTCTTCTTCCGCAATCTCAAAGCCGTCTTCTGTTTTGCGCATTGTATCCAGACGGGCACGCGAGGTTGCGCTCAGCGGGTAATTGTATAACAACAGGCAGGTTGAGGCTTCAAAACCGCGTTTAATGCGTCCGCGCAGCTGGTGCAGCTGAGCCAGCCCGAAGCGTTCGGCGTGTTCAATGACCATAATCGTTGCTTCCGGTACGTTGACGCCGACTTCAATGACGGTTGTGGCAATCAGCAGGGAAATCTCTCCGGCTTTGAACTTTTGCATGACCTCATCTTTTTCTTTCTCTTTCATTTTGCCGTGAACGAGCCCGACCTTATTGCCGAAGATTTTTTGCAGGCTTTCGTAGCGTTCCTGGGCGGCGGCAAGGTCTAATTTTTCGCTTTCTTCAACCAGCGGGCAGACCCAATAACCGCGAACACCGCTGTCGATTTTGCGTTTGACGGCGGCTGCGACTTCATTGATTTTTGCCAGTGGAATTGTGCGTGTATCGACAGGTTTGCGGCCGGCCGGCACTTCGTCAATCTTGGAATATTCCATATCGCCGTAAGCCGTTAAAACCAAAGTCCGCGGTATCGGCGTGGCGGTCATGACCAGAATGTCGGCACGGTTGCCTTTGTTTGACAGGCTCAGGCGCTGGTGGACGCCAAAGCGGTGTTGTTCGTCAACGATAACGCAGGCAAGGTCTTTGAATTTGACGTCTTCCTGAAAAAGAGCGTGGGTGCCGATGAGAATTTTAATTTTTCCGGCTTCCAGATCCTGCAAAATTTTAGTACGGGGTTTGCCTTTGATGCGGCCGGTCAGGAGTTCGGCGCGAATCCCGATTTCTTCGCAAAGCGGTTTGATTGTTTCCAGATGCTGGGCGGCCAGAATTTCAGTCGGTGCCATGATTGCCGCCTGTGCGCCGGTTTCCACGGCATTAAGCATTGTCAGCAGCGCAACAATTGTTTTGCCGGAGCCGACATCGCCCTGCAACAGGCGCAGCATTCGGAAAGGCGAGGCCTGATCGGTGTAAATTTCTTCCAAAACCCGTTTTTGGGCGTTTGTCAGTTCAAAAGGCAGTTTTTCCATAATTTTTTTGCGCAGCATGCCGTTGCCCTTTATCTCTCTGCCGTGCTGTTTTTTGACCTTTTGGCGGACAATGCCGAGTGCCAGCTGGTTGGCCAGAAGTTCATCATAAGCAAGGCGGGTGCGGGCGAGCGTGTTAGGTTCCAAATCGGGCAGTTTTTGCGGATTGTGCGCTTGTTGCAAGGCCTCGTTGAAGCTTGGAAAATTTTGCTGTTTTACAAAATCGGGGTTCTGCCATTCCGGAAAGGCCGGAACGCGGTACAAGGCCTGTGTTATCCACTTTGACAGCATTTTATTGGTCAGGCCGGCGGTCAGCGGATAGACGCTCTCGACTTTTAAGACCTGCCCGATGTCTTCCGGTTTGACAATATAATCAGGGTGGCTCATTTGCAATGCGTGGTTGAAGCGTTCCAGCTTGCCGCTGATGACACGTTCGCTGCCGACGGGCAGATTTTTTTTGATACTGTCGGGATAGGCGCGGAAAAAATTTAGGATTAATTGATCCGAGCCGTCGTCGACTACCACGCGGTAAGGCTGGGTTTTGCGTGCCGGTGCGATGTGTTCCATAACCTTGGCTTTAATCGTGCAAACGACGCCAAGCCTGGCCTGCATTAAGAGCGGCGAGTATCTCCGGTCGACTATGCCTGACGGCAGGTGAAATGCCAAATCCAGAATCTTTCTGCCGCCCAGCAGGCGCTCCACGAGTTTGGCGCCTTTTTCGCCAAGGCCGTTTATGGTCGTGATGTCGGCAAATAACGGATACAGGATTTCCGGACGCATTTTGATGCCTTAAACTAAAAAAATGGGTTGATATAATAGCTGTATTGTATATAGTTTATCATAAATTGTAAACAAAGAATAATAACATGAAGAAAGATATTGAAACCCTGAAAGGCAGGACGGTTTCGGCAGTGGCGGAAGGCTATGACGCGCTTTTGCTTTCCGAGCTTGTGAAAACGTCAGACAAGGACATTTTATACGTTCTCAGCGATGGCGTGGAACTGGCAAAGGCTGCGGATGTGTTGGAAACGATTGCGCCGGATGCTGCGGTTTTGCGTTTTCCGGCGTGGGATACCGTGCCTTATGACCGGGTTTCGCCGAATGTCAATATTGTGGCGCAGCGGATTGAAACGCTGGCCGAACTGGCTGTCAATCCGGCGCCCAAAAAGCCGCGGATTGTTCTTACCAGCGCCGGTGCGCTCATGCAGAAGCTGCCGCCGGCAAAAATATTTTTGAATTCGCGCAGGGAAGTGATTGTCGGCAAAACTTTGGATTTTAACGCTTTTCTGCATTATGCCAATATTAACGGCTACAATCGGGTGGAGCAGGTGATTGAGCCGGGCGAATATGCCGTGCGCGGTGATATTATCGACATCTTTCCCGTGGGGACGGAAGAGCCGCTGCGCATAGACCTTTTCGGCGATGAGGTCGAGCGTATCCGGACTTTTGACGCAATGAGCCAGCGGACGACCGGCGAGCTTAAGTCTTACGGCTTTAAGGTGATGAGCGAGGTTATTCTTGATGCCAATACCATAAAATCTTTTCGCGGCAAGTATCGTGAGGCTTTCGGCGCGGCTTTCAAAGACGATGAAATTTATGAAGCGGTTTCCAACGGCAAAAAGCATTTGGGTATGGAAAACTGGCTTCCGTTTTTTTATGAAGATCCGTTGCCGAGTTTGTTTGATTACATGCCCTCGGCTTATGTTATCAGCGGAAAAAATTTGGAAGATGCTTTACATGCCAAGGCCGAGAGCATTGTTGACTATTATCAGGCGCGGCTGGATACGCTGAATATAAAGTCGGCGGCGGAAGAAGACGTTTATCGTCCCGTGCGTCCGGATTTGCTTTATCTCAAGCCGGACGAGATTAAAAACATTTTCAAACGGCGGGAAGGGATTGTGTTTAATCCTCTATATCTGCCGGAAGACGACAAAGTTGTCAATGCGGGCGTTTTGCCGGCACGGGATTTTGCCCATAACAAAAACATTAATGCCCGACAGGTTTATGAGGAGCTGAAAAGTTATCTGGCGGAGAACAAAAAGCTCCGGCGGATTATCTGCTGCTATTCCGAAGGATCGCGGGAACGCGTATTCTCTTTGATGAGCGAATACGGGCTTGAGGATCCGGCTTTTGCCGACAGTTGGGAAGAGGCGGTTAAAAAAGCCAAAAGCCATGTGGTTTTGACGGTGATGAATCTGGCGCACGGTTTCAGGGGCGACGGTTTTTGCCTGATTTCGGAGCAGGACATTCTCGGCGAGCGGCAGAACAGGCGCGTGACCAAAAAAGTGACGGCCAAGGATTTTATTGCCGACGTATCGTCTTTGTCGGTCGGCGAGCTGGTTGTTCATATCGAGCACGGTATCGGCAAGTTTCTGGGGCTGGAAAATATCGTGGCCGGCGGTGCGCCGCACGATTGTCTGAAAATTCTTTATGCCAATGATGCCAAGCTGTTTGTGCCGGTTGAAAATATTGACGTGATTTCGCGTTACGGCATTGAAGACGACAATATTCAGCTTGACACCATCGGCGGTGTGGCGTGGCAGGCCAAAAAAGCCCGCGTTAAGCAGCGTATTCGCGATATTGCCGAAAAACTGATTAAAATTGCCGCGGAACGGCATTTGAAAAAAGCCGAGAATTTTATTCCGCCGCAGGGATTGTATGACGAGTTTTGCGCCAAGTTTCCGTATAATGAAACCGATGACCAGATGAATGCGATTTCTGACGTGTTGCAGGATTTGAACTGCGGGATTCCGATGGACAGGCTGGTATGCGGCGATGTGGGGTTCGGCAAGACAGAAGTGGCTTTGCGGGCGGCGTTTGCGGTAGCGGCTTCCGGTGCGCAGGTGGCGCTGATTGTACCGACGACGCTTCTTGCCCGCCAGCATTATTACAACTTCAAAAAAAGGATGGAAGGTTTTCCGGTAAAAGTCCGGATGTTGTCGCGGCTGGTGACGCCGAAGGAAGCCAAAGAAGTCAAAGAAGGGCTGAAAAACGGCTCAATCGAAATTGTTATCGGAACCCATGCCCTGTTGGCCAAAGATTTGGAATTTTGCAACCTTGGGCTGTTGATTATTGACGAGGAGCAGCATTTTGGCGTGGCGCATAAAGAAAAGCTCAAGCAGATAAAATCCGACGTGCATGTTCTGACTCTGACGGCGACGCCGATCCCGCGCACATTGCAACTTTCACTGACCGGCGTCAAGCAGCTCAGCATTATCTCGACCCCGCCGGTTGACCGGCTGGCCGCCAGAACTTTTGTGATGCCGTTTGACAAGGTAATGATTAAAGAGGCAATTTATCGCGAGAAGTTTCGCGGCGGGCAGACATTCTTTGTTTGTCCGAGGGTTTCTGACATTTTCGGCGTGGAAAAGGAATTGCGCGAGCTGGTGCCGGATGTGAAGATTCTGGTGGCGCACGGGCAGATGCCGGTCAAGCAGCTGGAGAGCGTGATGACGGATTTTGCCGACGGCAAGGCCGATATTCTGCTTTCGACGACGATTATCGAATCGGGAATTGATATGCCGACGGTTAATACGATGATTATTCACCGTTCCGATATGTTCGGGCTGGCGCAGCTTTATCAGCTGAAAGGGCGGGTCGGACGCGCGAAGTTGCGCGGCTATTGTTATTTTACCGTACCTAAGCAAAAAAGGCTGAATCCGATTGCCGAACGGCGGTTGAATATTTTGCAGGCGCTGGATACGCTGGGTGCCGGATTTTCTTTGGCCAGCCATGATATGGATATTCGCGGTTCCGGCAATATTCTGGGCGAGGAACAATCGGGGCATATCAAAGAAGTCGGCATTGCTTTGTATGAGCATATGCTGGAAGAAGAAATCCGCCGCCTGAAAGCAGGAGAGGAAGAAGAAAAGGTTCAGGGCATCGGCGATTGGGCGCCGCAGATTACAACCGGTATTCCGATTATGATTCCGGAAAGTTATGTGCGCGATTTGGGCGTGCGGCTCGGGTTGTATAAGCGAATCGGCGAGATTAAGGATAAGAGCGGTATTATTGATATGCGCGAGGAACTGACTGACCGTTTCGGAAAATTGCCTGACGAGGTGGACAATCTTTTGAAGACCGTGGAGATTAAAATCTTGTGCCGCGAAGCGAATATTGAAAAAATTGATGCCGGTTCAAAAGGTTTTCTGATTACTTTCCGCAATAATGTTTTTGCCAAGCCGGAGGCGCTGATTGACTTTATCAACCGGCAATTCGGCGCCGTGAAAATCCGTCCCGATCAAAAACTTTTTGTGGAGAAAAATCTGGAAAGCTATGTGACCCGTGTTGAGACAATCAAGTCTTATGTTGGCAAGATTGCCTCGCTGGCAAGCGGTGCTCAGTTGTAAGCTTTTTGCCTTGCAAACTGAGGGGACAACGCAATGGTTGGTTTGACGGAGACGAGACTGCGCTACCATGACGGAAGAATGCACGGAATAAAAAAACGCCCCATGCGGGGCGTTTACAGATGAATTAACTGCGGTGCTTTCAGGCAACTTTATTGTTCAGTTCTTTGGTAACCAGGTTTTTGGTATCGCGGGCAATGACCAATTCTTCGTTGGTCGGGATTACAAAAGCCTTAACTTTGGAGTTCGGGGTTGTAATCATATTTTGCTCACCGCGGATGTTGTTCTTTTCATCATCAATCTCAATGCCCAGATATTTCAGATTATTTAAAACCTTGCTGCGGACAATCGGGGAATTTTCGCCGACGCCGGCCGTGAAGATAATGGCATCAACGCCGCCCATGGCCGCAATGTAGCTGCCGATGAATTTGGTGATGGTATAAACATAAGCTTCCAGAGCGTCAATGGCGCGCGGGTTGCCTTTCAGATACTCGGCTTCAACGTCGCGCATGTCGCTGTAACCGGCCAGACCCTGCATACCGCTTTGTTTGTTCATCAGCGTGTTGACTTCGTCTGCCGTTTTGTTCTGGTATTTCATGATATGCAACGGAATATACGGATCCATATCGCCGGTACGGGTACCCATGATGATGCCGCCGAGCGGAGTGAAACCCATGGACGTATCAACACAGACACCGTTGTCTACGGCAGAAATGGAAGCGCCGCTGCCGATGTGGCAAGTAATGAATTTGCCTTTGCGTCCCAAAATTTTGGCGGCTTCTTCGGCAACATACTGATGAGAAGTTCCGTGAGCGCCGTATTTGCGGATTTTATGCTGGGTGTACTGTTCCAACGGCAGGCCGTACAGAAAGGCTTTTTTCGGCATGGTCTGGTGGAAAGCCGTATCAAAGGTCACGACTTGCGGCGTTTGCGGCAATGCCTTTTGAACGGCGCGGATACCCAAAACGGCAGCCGGATTGTGCAACGGCGCCAGAATGGACAGGTCTTCGATTTCTTTAATGACTTTTTCATCAACCAGCGTTGATTTTTTGAAAGTTTCTCCGCCGTGAACCACGCGATGTCCGACAGCTTTGATCTCGTCAAGGCTTTCAATTACGCCGTCCAGCAGCAGAGCGAAAACTTCTCTTAAGGCTTCATTGTGTGTCGGCAGGTTGACGTCAACCGTTCTTTTTTCGCCATTGGCATATTTGATGCCGACAAAAGAGCCGGGGATGCCGATGCGTTCGGCGTTGCCTTTGGCAATGACGTTATATTTATCGCCTTCGACATCAAACAATTGATATTTGAGTGTGGACGAACCGGAGTTAAGTACTAAGATTTTCATTCAATTGATCCTTTATTTTTTAACGGTTTGTAAAACGGTAATGGCGACAACGCTGACGATGTCTTCGGCAAAGCAGCCGCGGGACAAGTCATTAATCGGTGCGTTCAGCCCCTGCAGCATCGGGCCGTAAGCTTCGGCACCGCCAAGACGCTGCATTAATTTGTAAGAGATATTTCCGGCGTCAAGATTCGGGAAAATCAGAACGTTGGCATGGCCGGCAACATCGCTTCCCGGCGCTTTTTTGGCGGCAACGACCGGCGCCAGAGCCGCATCGGCCTGCATTTCTCCGTCAAGTTTAACGTTTTTGCCGGCAAATTCCTGTGTAACCATTTCTTTGGCCATTTTTACGGCTCTTTGAACTTTTTCGACAGACTCGCCTTTGCCGGAGCCGTAAGTTGAATAAGACAGCATGGCAACATTGGGTTCAATATCAAACTGCAAGGCGCTTTCAATGCTTTCCATGGCAATGTCGGCCATTTCTTTGTCTGTCGGATTCAGCGTAATGGCGCAGTCGGAAAAGATATAGGGCTTGTTGTCGCGCACCATGATAAAGAAAGAAGATACGCCGCGGTCTTTGCGGGCTGATTTGATAATCTGCAAAGCAGGGCGGACAGTATCGGCCGTAGAGTGGTTGGCGCCGGAAACCATGCCGTCGGCGTCGCCGTTTTTGACCATTAATGTTCCGAAATAGTTGTGGTTCAGCGCTGTTTTACGGGCATCTTCCTCGCTCATGCCTTTGTCTTTGCGCAGATTGTACAGCAGGTCGGCATAAACGGCGAGTTTTTCGGATTTGGACGGATCAATCAGCGTAATGCCTTCCAAACTCCAGTTGTTTTTGGCAAAATAAGCGCTTATTTCTTCAATATTGCCGAGGATAACCAGTTCAGCAATTTTTTCTTCGCGAATAAGGTGAGCGGCTTTTAAAACGCGTTCGTCTTCGCCTTCCGGCAAAACAATGGTCTTATGGTGCCGGCGGGCTTTTGCAATCAGGCCGCCGATATAGGAATCTTTTTGCATCTTTCTTGTCCCTTGGTTATGTTTTATGAATTTTTTTATTTGTTTACTCTCTTATTTTTCAAAAGTCTATTAAAATTGTAAAATCTTTGGAAAATATATTATAAAAAAATTGCTTATTTGGAATAATGTACTAAGATAAGCGTCAACTGAAATAATATTTGACTGAAAAGGAAGGATTATGGAAAGAACGTTATCTATTATCAAACCGGACGCCACAACGCGGAATATTACCGGAAAGGTCAATGCCATGATTGAAGACGCCGGACTTAAGATTATTGCCCAGAAACGAATCCTGCTTTCCAAAGAACAGGCTGAAGAGTTTTACGGCGAGCACAAAGGAAAAGTCTTTTTTCCGAGTCTGGTGGAGATTATGACTTCGGCGCCGGTCGTCGTGCAGGTTTTGGAAGCGGAAGACGCGGTTGCGCGTTATCGTAAAATTATGGGCGCAACGAATCCGGCCGTGGCGGAAGAAGGGACTATCCGCAAGACTTTTGCTTTGTCAATTGATAAGAACACGGTTCACGGTTCTGATTCTTTGGAAAGTGCCGAAAGAGAAATCAGTTTCTTTTTCAGCCGGATAGAGATTTTCGGATAGGAGCAGAAATTTGCGGCACTTATGGCTGATTATGGTGTTTTGTCTGGGGTTTTTTGCACGTTCCGTTACGGCGGCGGATTTGTATGCCGTTGAGGTTTTGGCGGACGTGACGGACGTTAATGCTTCGGTTGCGCGCGAAAAAGCCATGGCGGAAGCCAACCGTCAGGCTTTTGAACTGATTTTGAAAAAGATTACGACGCCGGAACATGTGGCGCAGGTTATGACGCTGAATGACAATCAGATTTTGAACTTTATCAAAGAAGTTTCCGTTTTGTCGGAAAAGTCTTCCAACGTGCGTTATATTGCCGAATTGCGGGTTAAGCTGAATGAAGACGTCGTCAAGCGCTATATGTCCGAAAAACAAATTCCGTTTATGGTGGACAAGGCGGCGAATGTTCTGGTTATTCCGGTGTATCGCAAAGCGGCGGCGCTTCCGGCGGAATTGTGGGAAGAAGACAATCTTTGGCGCAAAAGCTGGGAGAAAAATACGGCGTCGGAGGGAATGGCCGAGTTTGTCATACCGGAAGCCACGGATCAGAATATGGAGATTATTGATGCCGAAAAGGCCTTAAGTCTGGATACGCGGCTGTTGGGCTGGCTGGCACGGCAGAGCAGGGCCAGCGATGTTTTTGTTTTGGAAGCCGTTGCTGCCGACGGTATGGATGTGCGTATTTATTCGCCGGAGGGCGGTTTGCAGGAAACGGTTCATGTCGACGGTGCTGCCGACGAGACTTTGTTTGACGAGGCCGTACGCCGAGTGAAGAGCCGGATTGCCGCGCGGATTAAAAGCCAGAATATTGCCGAGGCGCAAAAGCAGACGGAAATTACCGTTTTGTTTATGTATCAGAAAATTCGGGAATGGCTGGATTTGCAAAAGCAATTGTCTGATATTCCTTATGTGAAAAAAGTGCAGGAAGAGGCCATAGGGGACGGAAAAACTCAGTTTAAGCTGGTCTTTTCCGGCAGTATCGCGCGCTTGAATCAGGCTTTGGCGCAAAAGCTTTTTGTGCTGAACAATCATGGTGATTTTTACGTTATTGAATCTCGTTACTAAAAGGGTGAAGGCATGGCTGTTTATTATTCCAAAGAAAACCGCAACTGGATGTTTTGGCTGGTGCTGCTGGCTTTATTCTGTGTTTGCGTATATGTTTTGCGTTCGGTTTTGCTGCCATTTGCGGCCGGTATTATTATCGGTTATCTGCTTGACCCGTTTGCAACGCGTTTTCAGAAATGGGGGATGAGCAGGACATGGGCAACGGTTGTTGTCATGTGCTTGGTGGTTGTTTTTCTTGTGCCGGCATTGATTTTGCTGGTCAGCGTTATTGACGAACAGATTGGCCGTTTTATTGCCGCATTGCCGCAATATGCCGCTTCGCTGGCGCAAAAGCTTGAGCCGGTTCTCATTGATTTGAAAGACAATTTTCCGGGGCTTGATCCGGATAAAATCAGAGAATATCTGCGCAGTAATTTTGCCAACGGGGTTAAGATCGTTCTGGCGATTGTGCGCAAGCTGGTTACTTCCGGTTTTGCCTTTTTTAACTTGTTGTCGCTGTTGCTGATTACGCCGGTTGTGGCCTTTTATATGCTGCGCGACTGGCATACTTTTCTGGACAGGGTCGACGGGTTGCTGCCAAAGCTGTATAAAAAGTCTATCCGCCAAATGGCCAAGGAAATTAACAATATTTTGGCCGGGTTTATTCGTGGGCAGCTCAGCGTTTGTGTAATTTTGGGGACGTTTTATTCTCTCGGATTGTATTTTGTAGGGCTGGAGCTTGGCGTTTTGGTCGGCTTTTTGGCCGGTTTGATTTCGTTTATCCCGTATGTCGGTAGTATATCGGGTTTTGTGGTCAGTCTGGCAATTGCTTTTGCGCAATTTGATACGATCGGGCCGGTGTTGCAGGTGGTGGCCGTGTTTATGGTCGGGCAGTTTATTGAGGGCAATTTCCTGACGCCCAAGCTGGTCGGGGATAATGTCGGGCTGCATCCGGTGTGGGTAATGTTTGCTTTGCTGGCCGGCGGTGTGCTGCTGGGTTTTCTCGGTTTGATGATTGCCGTGCCGGTTGCCGCGATTATCGGTGTGCTTGTTCGCCATGCTATTGAAAATTACAAAAAAAGTTCTCTTTATCTGGAGTGAAAAAAATCCCCGCCTTTGAACCGTTGTTTGGAAGAAAGACAGTTTTAAAGACGGGGAATTTGTTAATCGCAGGTTTCTGAAGTGTCGTAATCCTTGTTTCCGGAAAAGTCATTTTCATGGCCCTCGCATTCGGCTCGGCTGTTATATAATCCGCCTACCCGAAAACCGGCCTGGCGTCTTACTTTGGTTTCTGTGCCGTTTTTGACGCAGTAGACTGTGGCTGTTTCAACTACCGTATGAGTATAATTTCCGCAAATCGCCATTTCACAGGTTCCGCAAGTAAATTCATTATTAAATTTATACCGGAGATGCCCTTTGGCCGGTGCCTTGCATTGGTAACAAGTGTTTCCGCATTGAGTTGTTCCGACAGCCTCTTTCGTCTGCCCGCCGGAGCAAGAGACAGAAGTTGATCCTGTAGAGCAGCTGTTGGAACAGGACTTGCAGGAAGTGCACTTACCGCAAGAGTTTGTGGAAGCACAACCATAATCACAATCTTTATCGGTTGCATCACAATCGGAGTTATATCTGCATTCATAGCAGCCGGTTCCGCACTCAGTAGAAGAAACACGCGTGGAGACGTAGTTTCCGGAGCAGGAAACACTGCCCTTTGTGCCGGAAGAACAGGTATCGGAACAAGAATAGCAGCTTCCGCATTCGGAAGACCCGACATAAGAACCGTTCCAGTAGGTCTTGCCGGACGAACAGTCTTTACACCTGTTGCAGCGCGAACCGCACTCGGTCGTAGAAGCATAGGAACCGGTATAGTTTTTTGACGTTCCGGACGGACAGGTATCATCGCAGCAGCGATAACAGGTATATCCGCAGGTATCGGTACCGGAAGAACCACGTGCCGGATCACAGGTCACGGCATAGTCGCTGGGACAACCGGTCGAGGGCGAAGCGGTACAGCACTTGCCGTAGGAACTGTCCCACTGGCAACGGTTTGTCGTAGCATACAACCGCCCCGGCGAACATGAATTGACATATCCGGCTTCCCGACAAGCGCGCGGCCTGTCTTCTTTACATTGTTTGTAATAAGGCTTGCCGTTCGGACACTGCCCGTCAACAAAGGACGGCAGAGAGCAGGTCTGAGTATTATAACCATTATCGGTACACCATTTAACCGGATCGCATTTGAGGTAGTAATCATCTTTCTTACACTTACCGACCTGCGCCTGATACTGCGGACATTTGCCGGAAGCATAATAGGTATAACCTTTGTTCTCGCACCACTCGGTGTCGGAGTTGACATTCATGTTAATATCACCCTGAACAGTGTCGGAATCCTGACAGTCGGGCAGGAAACAAACGCCTGCAAAGGCGGAAGAAGGCGGGAGGAGAACCGAGAAAGCAGCGGCGACAGCAAAGACTGACACCGCAGAGTTTAGTTTCATGTGTAGCATATTTTTGTTAATATTCTTCATCGATCTCCTCCCAAAGTAGGCGCACCCAGCGGGTGAGGCAACAAATGACCCGGTCGTCTGTCAACGCCGTGCCAAAGCTTGCGCGTTGCTTTTTCTATTTCCGAACAGTCAAGTGCCCGGAATGGTTAATAAAAATTCTTTTCGTACCGGTCATTCTCGGACTTCGATCCGAGAATCCATCTCACAACCGGCACGTTGCTTATTTCTTTATGGATTCTCGGGTCAAGTCCGAGAATGACAATACAAATACTATACCACAAGAAAATACAAGAGTCAATATGTAATGAAAAGATGGTTGGGGATTTTGGGCAAGGGATAGGAAAAGCAGAGGGGATTTTGGCTAATCAGAGAGAGGGGATAGGTGAGAGAGGCATATAAAAAACCGGAATGTCATATTCCGGTTTTTTACAATGTTGACTTGGTTTAATCATCTCCGATACGCAGGGCTTCAATGAATGCACTTTGCGGGATTTCAACCTTACCGAACTGGCGCATTTTCTTTTTGCCTTTCTTTTGTTTTTCCAAGAGCTTGCGTTTGCGGGTAATGTCTCCGCCATAACATTTAGCCGTCACGTCTTTACGCAGGGCGGAAATGGTTTCGCGTGCGACAATCCGTCCGCCGATTGCGGCCTGAATCGGGATTTTGAACAAATGCCGCGGTATCAGGTCTTTTAATCTTTCGCAGATTTGGCGGCCGCGGCTTTCGGCATCGCTGCGGTGGCTTAAAAAGGCCAAGGCGTCAATCGGTTCTTCATTAATCAAAATTTCAACTTTTACCAAATCCGACTCTTCGTAACCGACAATCTCGTAGTCAAAACTTGCATAACCGCTGGTAATGGATTTGAGGCGGTCGTAAAAATCAAATACAATTTCGTTAAGCGGAATTTTGTAAACAACCATGGCGCGGCTGCCGGCATAAGTCAGTTCCAGTTGTTCGCCGCGGCGTTCGGTACATAGTTTCAGAACCGCGCCGAGATAATTGTCCGGTACCAAAATGGTGGCTTTGACCCAGGGTTCTTCAATCGATTTAATCAGGGTCAAATCGGGCATGTCGGCCGGGTTGTGCAAGGTAATCTGCGTACCGTCGGTCATGTTGATGTTATAAGCAACGGACGGGGCGGTAATAATCAGGTCCAAATCGAATTCGCGCTCCAGACGTTCTTCAATGATTTCCATATGCAGAAGCCCGAGGAAACCGCAACGGAAGCCCAGTCCCAAAGCCGCCGAGTTTTCGTTTTGGTAATCAATGCTGGCGTCGTTTAATTTGAGTTTGGCAAGGGCGTCTTTTAAGGCCTCGTATTCGCTGCTGTCCACCGGAAAGATTGAGCAGAATACGACAGGAACGGACGGTTTGAAGCCTTGCAGCGGTTCAGTGCAGGGGACTTTGTGTTCCGTAATCGTGTCACCGATGCTGCAATCGCTGACGCTTTTGATGCTGGCGGTAATGAAGCCGATTTCTCCCGGGTAGAGGGCGTCAATATCCTGCATTTTGGGGGTGAAGATACCCACTTTGTCAACCAGATAAGTGCTGTTGTTGGACATCATGCGGATCTGGGTTTTGCGTTTTAAGACACCGTCCTTAATTCGTACCATGATGATAACGCCAAGATAGGGATCATACCAACTGTCGATCAGCAGCGCTTTGAGCGGTGCATTTATATCTCCCTCAGGCGCGGGCAAGCGCTGAACAACGGCTTCAAGCAGCTTGTCAACTCCCAGACCGGTTTTGCCGGAAGTTTCAACGGCATCGGATGTATCCAGTCCGATTACATCTTCAATTTGGGTTTTGACTCTTTCGGGTTCGGCCGAGGGGAGGTCTATTTTATTTAATACCGGAATGATTTCGTGGTTGTTGTCAATGGCCAGATAGACATTGGCCAGAGTCTGAGCCTCAACGCCCTGGGTGGCGTCAACAACCAATATGGAGCCTTCGCAGGAAGCAAGAGAACGTGAAACTTCGTAGGAAAAATCCACGTGTCCCGGCGTGTCCATCAGGTTGAGCTGATAGGTTTTGCCGTCTTGAGCCTTATAATTCAGGCGGACGGTTTGTGCTTTGATGGTAATGCCGCGTTCGCGTTCAATATCCATTGAATCCAAAACCTGTTCCTGCATTTCACGTTTTTCCAATCCGCCGCAAAATTCAATCAGGCGGTCGGCCAGTGTGGATTTGCCGTGGTCAATGTGGGCGATAATGGCAAAGTTGCGGATTAAGCTTAAATCTGTATTCATTTTGTTTTTTTATTCCCGTAGATTATTATTGTTTTAGAAAATAAATGAAATTTTTAGATTAAGCAATATAATATTGATTGTACTAATCAAGAAAAGCGGTTATACTGATATAAAAAATACAGAAGGAGGCGCGCAATGAGAAAATTGGTTGATATTGATTACGGTTCCAGCCGGTATGACGAATTGGTTGAACTGCGTTACAGAATCCTTTTGAAACCGCTGGGACTGAAGTTTTTGGATACCTATCGTCCGCAGGAGGCAGGATATCTGCATGTCGGCTGTATTGAAAGCCTGGACGACAGGTTGATCGGCGGGCTGATGCTGATACCGGTAGACAATGAAGTTATCCGGATGATGCAGGTGGCCGTGGACACCAAATATCAAGGGGAAGGCGTTGGGCGTCAGTTGGTTGAGTATGCCGAAAAGCGCGCCAAAGAAGCCGGATATTCGGTGTTGGTCATGCATGCCATGCTTTCGGTAGTGGATTTTTATGAAAAAAACGGCTTTGTGCAAGAAGGCGATATTTTTGAAGAAAACGGCATTACCTTTGCCAAGATGGTGAAAAAGCTTTAGCCGGCGGACGTAAAAATGACCCAATCCGCAAAAAAATATCCGATATTGCTCAAGACGGTTTGCGCGCTGTATGTTTCTGACCGGGCGTCGGAGGCGGAGATGCTGATGGGGGAAAGGCTTTTGCCGCCGGAGAAAAAAGAACAAATTACCAATGTTAAAGACAGAATGGCCTATATTGTGCGCAAGAATCGGCAGGATGAAAGCATTTTGCCGTTTATTGAGGTTTATGAAGCTTTTAACGCTTTGGACGATTATTATCGGGCTGATGGTATGAACGAATGTTTTCAACGGTCCGATCCTTTGTATGAAGAAGCCTTTTGCGCTCTGGAAAAGATGACGAAAATCAAAAAGTATCTGACGGCTGACGAAGCAGGGCATTTGGAAAAAGATTTTAAAAATCTGAAAATGACGCTAAAGCAGGAATTGCCGCCGCGGTTGCGAAAAAGCAAATCACAGGGGAAAAGGGTGACGGAAATCGGTCACGGACCGTTGGAAAAGGCTTTTAAAACCTCAGCGCGCGCGTTTAAATATAAAAAAATGAACGAGCAGGAAAAGAACGAGGCTTTTAAAAAAATCCGCAATATGGCTTATGTGATGTATAATGTTATGACTAAAAAGCTGGAAGATCCCGAGTTGTGGTACGGAGAAAAGGTGCTTTGCATGGAGCAGATGATTGCGGCTGTCAACTGGCTGGACTGGAAGAGAAGCGACAAGTTTAAGCGTAAGCAGGAAATTTATCACAATCTGGCAGAACTGCATAAAAAGCATAAGTGTTTTGCCGAGGCCGGAAGAGCGGAAATTATGGAAAAACGTTTTGCCGGTTCACTGGATAACATGGTGGCTTATATGGTGAAGAAGAAAAGCAGATATGAGAAATTTTTTGAAAGATAGTATATATTTTTATTCTTTTGGGTGAATCTTTTTATAAAAAAACAGATTCCTTTATTGTAAAGGAATCTGCTTTTTTTATGCACGAATTATATAATCTCCGTGCCGTTAAGTGAACAGTCGATCACTTGACACATTTCTTCACCAATCTTTACAATGGCAAAGTGTATCCTTGAGTAGCGGTTATCTTGGCCAATCCAAAAATCAGCACCAAACCCTTTTCTACCAAACGTTATTGATGTGCCTTCAGGTATATTTCTAAGATGGTTTTCAAACATTGAAAGCTCGATGTTTCTTCCATCAAAGACTACTATCCTTGGCATGGTATTGATAGGGTAGATACCCAAAACCTTTGCATCACGACCGTTATTTTTCACTGTTTTAAATAATTCACTTGTTTTCATACCTTTATTATTTTTGAAGTTAGACATTTGTAATTATCTATATTATATGCAGTTTGATAATTATAAAATGAAGTTTCCTTCAAATTAAAAATATGAAACAGATGATAATAAACAGAATAATTACTTAACATTATCAATGTAACATAATTTTCTTTAAATGTCAATAATTAATGATAAGAATATTAAAAAATTTGTATAAAATTTTGTATACAAAGAGATTGGTGTTAAAAATATTTGATGCAATATAAAAAAAATCCCTTAAATATCTTTTTGCTTAAGGCGTTTTTTGTATGTTTTTATATTTTTCCTTTAGCCAAATTTCCCTTGTTTTTCCCGTTCTCATAGCCAAAATCCTCACCTAACTTTTCATTATATATTGACTCTTGTATTTTCTTGTGGTATAGTATCTGTATTGTCATTCTCGGGCTTGACCCGAGAATCCATAAAGAAACAAGCACTGTGCCGATTGCGAGATGGATTGCCGGATCGAAGTCCGGCAATGACCGGTATGAAAAGAATTTTTATTAACCATTCTGGGCACGCTGCTGTTCAGATAAAGAAAAGAGCAACCTGCTCGGCAGGCGCGCGGCGCACACGGCGGGTGAGGCGTCAGTTTGTACGGTGCCCCGTGCCCCGTGATGCTATGGTGAGGATGTATGACAGAACATGTGCTTTGAAAAGAATTTTATTAAGGGAGGATAACCATGAAACACACTATGCTACACATGAAACTAAACTCTGCGGTATCAGTCTTTGCTGTTGCCGCCGCTTTCTCGGTTCTCCTCCCGCCTTCTTCCGCCTTTGCAGGCGTTTGTTTCCTGCCCGACTGTCAGGATTCCGATACTGTTCAGGGCGATATCAACATGAATGTCAACTC
>JAGBHO010000015.1 GCA_017935485.1 Alphaproteobacteria bacterium
ACCTGCACGGCAGGTGCGCGGCGGATTGTCCGCTCACTGCTCCAGAGACCGCGGTGCTATGGCGGGAAGTAGGACAAAGTTTTTGCTTTGAACAGAGAGAAATAAAAAAGCGGGATTTTCTCCCGCTTTTTATTTAACCCTCTATCTCTTCTTCCAAAGCTTCAAAGCTGTCGTCAGGTGCTTCGCTGATTTCTTCCGGTTCGGTATTGTCCGGTTCATTCGGATCCGGTGCAACCAAGCGCAGTTCTATTCTTCGGTTATAATATTTCAACATCTTTTTAAGCACGTTTAATTTCAAAACGCCGCGCCCTAATTCGATATCGTCAAGTTCCCGCTCCGTTATTTTCAGTTTTTTACATACCTGCCACACCCGAAGCTGCCGTTCATGGCGTTCAAAAAATAAGGCAAAGCCCAATGTCTTGTTGAAATTTCTTAAATGGTCTTGCGCCGTCGTATGATAATAAAATTTTCCCATTTCTTTTTAGCTCCCTAGTTTTGTTAAAACAAAACCGCCGGAAGTTTCCTTCCTGGCGGTGGAGCTGAAAAACTGTACAGACACAGTCATCCTTATTCGCCGTGCGAGCACGCTTATGTGGGGACACTCCACCTCATGGTGGATAATCTGTAAGATGTTTTTCAGACACCACAGTCCGTCTCCGGACTGCGGGATTTATATTAAATGAATCTGGAAATTTTGCAAGACTTTATTATTCGCGGTGATAAGGATGATGATTGATGATGGTTTGAATCCGATAAATTTGTTCGGCCAGAACCGCCCGCATCAGAATATGCGGCAGGGTCAGTTTTCCGAAAGACAACAGCAAATCCGCCCGTTGTCTGGTTTCCGGCAGATGTCCGTCCGCGCCGCCGATTAAAAAACAAATTTCCGAGCAGCCGTTTATCTGCCAATTTTCAATTTTATGTGCCAATTCCAGACTTTTCAGATTTTCACCGCGCTCATCAAGTACAATAACCTTGGCTCCGGCAGGAATCGCGCCCTGCAAAAACTTAGCTTCTTCCGCCTGCGTGGAATTGTCCGCTTCTTTAATGCAGACCTGCCAAGCCGAACGCTTGACATATTCGGCAATTATCTCCGCTTCGGGAGAATTTTTTTTGCATTTGCCAATGGCGATAATCGTTACTTTCATCTTTTTGCCCGTTTTGTTTTTGCTCATAATAAAAAGCGGCGGCAGACTTGTCAAGAGCATTGACTTTCTTTGTTTTTGTGCTATTTTTTCTATCACATTCCAAAATTATTAATTTATATGAATCATATTATTAAAAAGCTGTCTTTCTTTGCAACAAGCCTGAAAGAAGCATATCAAGAACAGAGAATTGCGTATCATGTGGAACAAAACACCAAGAAAATTGCTGCTTATCAGGCATGGGAAAAGTGCCAAAAAGCAATTGATCCGCAGCATCGTGTCGACAGGGTCATGAGTTATAAGCCGCTTTTGCTCGGTTATGCCGACAAGCCGGTTTTGTATCGGGCGGAAGCTGCCGCCGCTTTGGAAAAAATCCTGAAAAAGCCGGTTAAACCTGAAGAAATGGTCTTGTCTTCTTTGGATAATAATTTTTTGTATGCTGATCTGAACAGTGTTTTTTTTACAACGGTCTGGCTTTATCAGAATTCTTATTTTGTGGAACTCGGTGTCAGTCTGGGCAAAAAATACAGCAAAGTCGGCTTTCTGGACAAGCGGATGTTTGACATTGAAGCGCTTTGTCCCGTTTGCGCCCCGCACGCTATTATCATCACCTATTACGGGATAAGACTGAATGCCATGCCGCATTGTTCTCTTTATTACGTGGTGGAAAACGGTGACTTCAAGCCGCTGACGCTTGTCTGTTACGGCAACGAAAACGGACAGAATACGGAAGTGCTTGAAACTTATAAGACGCAGGTTTCCTATGCCGAAATTCTGGCTGCCGCAAAAAAGTGCAATTAACAAAAATCCCCGCAATCTTTTTGATTGCAGGGATTTTTTATTATTCCGCGGCCGGAGCGCTTTCCGCCGGCACATCCGATGGCGCGGCAGATCCGGTTTCAGCTTCCGGCAAGGGCGCAGGCGCTTTTTTGGCTATCGGGAAAATTTGAACGCCGCCCTGAGAATAGCCGCCGGTTGCACGGCTGCTGCCGGAAACACTCGGTACATTCATATAGCTGTTAGCCGCATTGACGGGATTTTTCTTTTCGGTCAAAACCGGATTCAGCGGATAAGACGTATTCGGCAGGCGCAACATCATATATCCGGTGCCGCCGCCATAAGCCGGACCGGACAAGCCGATGGAATAGTAGCCGCCGATATAGCCGTAGTCCAAATCAATATAATCAATGGAAAAAACGTTTTTGACGGTCGTCTGGCCGATTGCCGTCATTTTGCAGTTATAGCCGGCATCTTCCAGCAAAACGTGGTTGACGTTGCGGGCAAACAAAATCGAGCGGGACGGGACGCAATCCGGCGACTGGCCGTTATAGGTCAGGTTATAATTAAGCACCAGATTGATTTTCTCGTTGCCACGGGCAATAATCACATCGGTAATTTTGACCGAATCTATATACATATAAGCCGGTGTAATGCCAACCCGTATCGGCGCCTGAACATAGTTTTCCAAACAGGTATGGCTGGCCGGACTGGCCGTGCAAACCAGAGCCGTCTGATGATTGTTGTTTTCAAAAAGGTGCAAGAGGCTGTTAAAAATATATTCCCGCGACATGGAGAGTTTGGCCGGCGCGCACTGCTTGCTGCGGCAGACGACAATGGAGCTCGGCGCCCGCAGACCGGCAACGGGATATTCGCGGTCATTAAAACCGAAATCTCCCGACAAAACATCTTTCAAACTGCGGTTGCAGCCGCCGACAGTCAGCAGGATTAAAGCCAGAGCGGCGGTCTTTGACAATTTCTTCAACACGTTTCTACTTACCTTTAAATAACAAACTTTGGTAGTATCTTATGCCAAACATTTGCAAAAACCAAAACATTTTTTCAGGTTATTAAACAAAAATTTAAGTTTAGGCGCTATTTTGCGGCTCATGAAAGAGTTTATAAAATGCGGCTTTTGCCTTTTGATGTTTCTGGCTTATTTTGCGGCCCGTTCCGAAACCGGCGCATCGGTGTTTTTTGAGCCCAAAGCCAAACGCCCCGAAAAAATTATTGCCGCCAAAGGAAAAAACATTAAAGTCATTGACGGCGACAGCATCTTTATCGGCAAAACGGAAATCCGGCTTGAAGGTATCGACGCACCGGAATATTTTCAGGAATGTTATGATGCCGAAAATGCACCTTATCCATGCGGCAAGCTGGCGCGGCGGGCTTTGGAAAAAATGGTTTCCGCCCGTCTGGAGTGCCGCCGGATTACCACCGACAAATATCACCGCGCAGTCTGCATTTGTTATGACGACGGAGTCAACATCAACCGGAAAATGGTGGAAGACGGGCATGCCGTGGCTTATAAACGTTACACTCATGATTTTGACGAAGCCGAGAAGTCTGCCCAAAAGCTCAAAAAAGGCATTTGGCAGGGGCGGTTTATGAAGCCGGAATTTTACAGAATCCTCAAAAAACAAAAAAAGAATCATAAATAAGTGAGATTTTCTTGAGATTTCTGTTGACAGCAGAAAAAACTTATGTATATTGCAATCAACGTTTTATGTTTAAAATGATAAGGTGAAAAAAATGTACGCAGTAATTAAAACAGGCGGAAAACAATATAAAGTTGCATCCGGCGATGTATTGAAAATTGAGAAAATTGCCGGTAACGAAGGCTCTGAAGTCGTTTTTAACGAAGTTTTAGCTTTGGACGATACCTATGGCACTCCGATGATTGCCGGCGCCAGCGTTAAAGCTACCGTTATCAAACAGGCCAGAGATGCAAAAATTATTGTTTTCAAAAAGAAAAGAAGACAAAATTATCGTCGCAAGAACGGCCACAGACAAGATATCACTTTGGTTAAAATCACCGATATCTGTGGTAAATAAGAGTATTTAAGGAGAATTAATCATGGCACATAAAAAGTCTGGCGGTAGTTCTAATAACGGACGCGATTCTGAAGGACGTCGTTTGGGCGTTAAGAAATTCGGCGGCGAAAGCGTTATGCCGGGTAACATTATCGTCCGTCAACGCGGTACCCAGTATCATCCGGGCACTAACGTCGGAATGGGTAAAGACCACACTATTTTTGCCGTTGCTTCCGGTAAAGTAGAATTTTCTAAAAAAGCCAACAACAGAACTTACGTTTCCGTAGTTACCGAGTAAGCTTTAAGAAAATAATCAAAAGGCGGAGGGGGTGTGACAACATCCCCTTTACTTTTATCGAAACAGGCGTTATCTTTAGTAACAACGACAATAAAAAAGTAAAAACATGAAGTTTTTGGATCAGGCGAAAATATTTGTAAAATCGGGTGACGGCGGGGCCGGATGCGTCTCTTTCCGCAGAGAAAAATATATTGAATTCGGCGGGCCGAACGGCGGAGACGGCGCAAAGGGCGGCGACGTGATTTTTGAGGCGGTTGACAATCTCCACACGCTGATTGATTTTCGTTATCATCAGCATTTTAAGGCCAAACGCGGCGGAAACGGCATGGGATCGGACAAATCCGGCGCAAAAGGCGATACGATTGTCATCAAGGTTCCGGTCGGGACAGAAATTCTTGACGAAGACGGCGAAACCGTCATTGTCGATATGGTCACGCCGGGGCAGACTTATCTGATTGCCAAAGGCGGTGACGGCGGCCGCGGAAATGCCAAATTCAAAACTTCTACCAATCAGGCGCCGCGTTATGCCGAACCGGGATGGCCGGGAGAAGAACGCTGGGTATGGCTGCGGCTTAAGCTGATTGCCGACATCGGCTTAATCGGATTGCCGAATGCAGGAAAGTCAACGTTTTTATCTTCAGTAACACAAGCGCGGCCGAAAATTGCCGATTATCCTTTTACAACTTTGCATCCGAATTTGGGTGTGGCATGGGTTGACAATTATGAAGTTGTCATTGCCGATATTCCGGGACTGATTGAAGGGGCGCATGAAGGCGTTGGTTTGGGTGACCGCTTTTTGAAGCATGTGGAACGTTGTGCGGCCTTTTTGCATCTGATTGACGCTACTCAGGATGACGTGGTTGGTGCATATAAGGCGATTCGCAAGGAGCTTGACCTTTATAACGACAAAATGAAAAACAAGCCGGAGGTTATTGCCTTGAACAAATGCGATGCCCTCTCCGAAAAAGAAATTAAAGAAAAAACGCTGGCTTTGGAAGATGCTGCCGGCAAAAAAGTTTTCAATATTTCAGCTGTTGCCAAGCAAGGGGTTTACGACTGTCTGAGAGATTTGAGCAAGTTTATTTCCCGTGACCGCAAGGCTAAAACGGAAGATATTGTTCCGGCGGAAGAAAAAGTATGCAAGCCTTGGTCGCCATTGGATTAATTAAGGAGTGAATTGCGTGAAGAAAAAGACTACTGCAAGTGCAGAAAATACCGATGAACAGGTTTTAAAAATTATTGTTGATACACTGGAAGACAACAAAGCTGACAATGTCGTGACAATTGATTTGAAGGGAAAAACCTCAATTGCCAGCTATATGGTTATTGCCAGCGGTACTTCTCAACGCCACGTAGCTGCTCTGGCAGAACATGTTCAGATGAAGCTTAAAGAATCGGGTTTTGCGTCAACTTCCGAAGGCGAAGAAAAAGCTGACTGGGTGTTGATTGACGCGTTTGATGTGATTGTTCATATTTTCAAACCGGAAGTTCGTGATTTTTATAATCTGGAAAAAATGTGGAGTTCGGTAGCGGAAATCCGCGCTTCCAAATAACCCGTGCGACGGGTGGCGCTCAATTTATACAGTGCCTTGAGACCCGCGATGCTCCAACGGGAAATATGATCAAGATTGTGCTTTGAACATTGTTTTGCAGATGGTGCGACGGGTGGCGCTCAATTTATACAGTGCCCTGAGACCCGCGATGCTCCAACGGGAAATATGATCAAGATTGTGCTTTGAACATTGTTTTGCAGATGGTGCGACGGGTGGCGCTCAGCTTATACAGTGCCTTGAGACCCGCGATGCTCCAACGGGAAATATGATCAAGATTGTGCTTTGAATATTGTTTTGCAGATGGTGCGACGGGTGGCGCTATTTATACAGTGCCCTGAGACCCGCGATGCTATTTTTATCATCATATATACCGGAAAGAATATAATGTTTTCCGGTATTTTTTATTTATTGAAAAAGTTAGTTTTATTGTATAAAAATCAACTAAAAATGTTTTTGATTTGTTTGTCCGGTAAAGTTGAATTTCACAGATTCTGCTTATATTAGCAATTTTATATTCTATTAATCGTCTAGAAAGTTGTTGATAATCCACGCTTTTGACGAAATATGCCCCTCATTCCCCAATTAGTATTGACAACAAGCTCACTTTATGTTATTATAATTTTTGATGATACTCTTTGGAGTTCATTTCTCCGGCCTCTTCTTTCATCGGCTTAGAGGCCGGAGCTCCCTGCTTAATAAAACGTCAAGGGCCTGACTGAAAATATATTAATTAAGGGAGCAAAAAAGAAAGAATTTTTATTAAGGGAGGAGACCGAAAATGAAACACACTATGCTACACATGAAACTAAACTCTGCGGTGTCAATCTTTGCTGTTACCGCTGCCTTTTCGGTTCTTCTTCCCGCCTCCGCTTTTGCCGGTGTCTGCTTCCTGCCCGACTGTCAGGACGAGGATGCTATGAACGGTGGCGGCGGAAACATGGATATGAACGAAGATACTGCATTTTGCGAAAGCAAAGGTTTTACCTATTATGCTTCCGGAAAGTGTCCGCAGTATTATGCCGTCGTCGGGACTTGTAACCGTGATGACCATTATCTTAAATGTGATGCTCAGACCTGGTGTAAGCAAAACGGATATAACACAACCTCATGTTCCATTCCGCAATATGTAAACGAAGCCTGTCCGAGTTACGGCTCTCTCTATAAAGGATGTAAGAC
>JAGBHO010000016.1 GCA_017935485.1 Alphaproteobacteria bacterium
CGGCTATTCGTCCTCAAGCAGCTCTTGTAATTACGGGTATGATACCGCGTCAAAATCCTGTTCCTGCGGCGCAACTTCCGGCACTTGCTACAAATGCAATACGCACACGCATAGTTATTCTTGTCCGGCCGGATATTCAACATCGTGTTCCGACGGATATTCCGATACTGCTTCAAAAACTTGTTCTTGCGGGCAAACATCCGGTTCTTGTTATAAGTGTTGTCCACAAATTCAACGACGCTCTCCCGCTCAGGAAGACGATGCCGGTTGGATAACATCAAACTGTTTCGCATTGGCTTGGAAAGCTTATGGACAAACCAGATATTCAGAAAGTGACTGCCCAAATTCAAATTGGCATATTCCATCTTCTGTTGAACTTAAAAGATTTGGTTATTTCCATCGTGAATATACATGGATTTCGGATAACGGCTGTCCTGCAGGACAACATAAATATCAATATACAAACAATGAAACAATACAGTAGAATATGGTTGCCATGCCCCTGAAGATACAACAAAATCAATACATACACGTTGTGTTCGGCAATTTTAAAGTAGAAAAAGCCCAACAAAAAAACCCACTCAAAAAAATTTTTTTGAATGGGTTTTTTGTTATATCAAAATTTAAGCTGACTTTTTAACAGTCTTTTTTGCAGTCTCTTTCTTAGCAGCTTCCTTTTTAGCCGGCTTTTCTTCAGCTTTGGCTTCTGCCTTTTCGGCAGATTTTTTGGCTGATTTCTTTACCGGTTTAGCTTCTTCATCAAACTTATACAGCTCTTCTACAGAAACAATCTTCTCATTGACCTTGGTCTGAGAAATAATATAGTCAACGATTTTTTCCTCAAAAACCGGAGCTTTCAAAGCTTCAACCGCTTCTTTATTTTTCAGATAATAATCAAATACAGCCTTTTCCTGTCCCGGATATTTGCGGGCTTCCATCATAATGGCATTATTAATATCTTCCGGCGCAATATTGATTTTGGCTTCTTTGCCGACTTCGGAAAGCAGCAAACCGAGTTTTACGCGGCGGATGGCAATATTTTTATACTCAGCCTTCAGCTCATCTTCGGATTTTGATTTTTCTTCTTCGTCAAGCTGATTATATTTCTTGGCCTGTTCATACTGCTGGCAGATAGAATTGAATTCAGCATCGACCAAACCTGCCGGAACGTCAAAACTGTATTCCTTGTCTAAAACATCCAGCAACTGTCTTTTAAGTTTCATCTTGGAAACCTGCTCGTAGTCGCCTTTAATGCGGCCGGCAATAACTTCTTTAACCTTGTCCAGACTTTCTTCACCGAGAGATTTGGCAAATTCGTCATTAATCTCAACTTCCTTCGGCTCGCGGATTTCCAGAATTTCCACTGCAAAGACGGCATCTTTTCCGGCCAGATCTTTGGCATGATATTCCTTCGGGAAAGCAACTTTGACATCAACTTTCTCACCGGCTTTTTTGCCAATCAGCTGATCTTCAAACCCCGGAATAAAGGAACCGGAACCCAGCTCCAGCGGATAGCTTTCGCCTTTTCCGCCCTGAAATTCCACACCGTCAACGGAACCGACAAAGTTGATAACGGTGGTATCGCCTTTTTTAGCAGCTCTGTCATCGCTGATTCTTACAACCTCGCGACGGGCCTGAGCCAAATATTTCAAAGCTTTTTCAACTTCTTCAGCCGGAACTTCAGCCATAAACTTGTCCAGTTTGATGTCGGAAAAACTGCCGACTTTGATTTCCGGCATATTTTCGACACTAACTTCAAACTCCAAATCTTTGCCGTCACCGAAAGCCGTGATTTTAATATCCGGAAGCATTGCCGGACGCAAATTCTGCTCCTTAATCAGATTGTCGGTGGATTTTTTGACCAAATCTTCCAAAACCTCGCCGGTAACGGAATCTTTATATTGCTTCTTAACCATGGCAACCGGAGCTTTTCCCGGACGAAAACCGGGGAGTTTGACTCTTTTGGCAATCTGGTTGATTTTGGCATCTGTTTCTTTCTCAACATCCTGAGCCGGAACAGATACTTTAAATACTTTTTTTAAGCCTTCAGACTTGATTTCGGTAACATTCATGAAAATTCTCTTAAAAAATTAACGATTATAAAACATTCTCAAAGAACTGGTGCGGACGGAGAGACTCGAACTCTCACGCCTCTCGGCACTAGATCCTAAGTCTAGCGTGTCTGCCAATTCCACCACGCCCGCTCTTTGATGGCACAATTTGCTTGCATACTACAGAAAAAAAAAATTAAATCAAGACTAAATTCACAATTCAAACAAAATTATTGTAATATAAGTTAATATTCTGTATGATGAGCGCAAAGAAAGATTTTTATAAGGAGTAATCTTGTGTTTGCTTGGAATATTGCCCGCAGATTTGTTGTCTTAACCTTGGCCGGAAGCCTTGCTGTTTCCTGCAGTTTCGTCAAAGAACACACCAGCCCGGAAACTTATAACACGCTCACGTTCAGCGACGGCGGAGCCGAAGAAGCTTCCCGTGCAACGGTTGCTTATTCGCAGGGCGATTTTGCACAAACCGAAAAACACGTCTTAAAGGCTCTGGCTGAAAACCCTCAGCAGCAACAGGCTCTCCTTGTCGGTGCCCTGATGTCGGAAAAAACCGGACGCCTGAACCGTGCCCGCCAGTATTACGAAGAATTAATCATTATTAACGGCAATGAAACCACAATCCTCGGCAACGAGCAAATGCTGCCGGAAAAAATCTCCGATGTCGCCAAAAAACGCCTGCGCCTGCTGGAAGTCAAACAAAGCAACCTCGTCATTGAAGACGACAACGGCTCCAAAGTTTTTAACATCGGCAAGCAGGCCGGCAAAGCGCAAACCCGTTCGGCCATCGAAGAAGCCCTGTTCAAACGCGAACAGCAAAAAATCGCCGAACAGCAGCCCAGTTCGGAAGCCGAAATCCGCGCCGTGCAGATTTTGTTTAACGACAATGAACAAAACATCATCTCCCGATTCCTGATTTTAAAAGAACTGGCCGAAAATGACCTGATTACCAAACAGGAATTTTTACGTGCCCGTATGGCCAATGTCGGCGGCCTGCTTCCGCTGACCCACAAACCCGGAGCCTACGGCATTGACCGCTCCGTCCCGTCTCCCGATGTAATCTTGGAACGGATAAAGGTTTTGAAAGACGCCGTTGAAAGCCGTGCCATCACGCCGCAGGAATTTTCTGCCGAACGCGATCTGATTATCGAAGCCCTGCTGCCGCCCAATCCGCGTCAGCGTATGCAAAGCAAAATCCCGTCCCGCGACGTCATGGGAGCGGCCAAAGACCTGCGCAAGCTGGAAATTCTGTATGATTTGAACCTGATTACCGCCAAAGAAAAAGCGGCCGAAAAAGCAGCCGTTGAAAAATATCTCGGCATTAACCGCGCACCGGTTAAAAAGGCCTCTGCCGCAAAAAAAGGCGTCAAAACCGCTGCCGAACCTTGCAAACTGGACGGCAAATCCGCACCTTGCACCTTGACAGATCAAAAATCTGAGGTAAAAGAAACTCCGAAAAAAGAAGTGGTAAAGACCGAACTCAAAGTTATTGAAGAAATCAAGGCAGAACCGCTGCAAGCACCGGCTGCACCGCAACAAATTAAAGCTGTAGAGCCCCAGCCTTTGATTCCGGCGGTTTCCAGCCCGTTTTAACCAAATAAAAACAAGAATAAAAAAGAATGGAAAACAAAATCAATCCGCGCAAAACTTTTGCAATAATTTCACACCCCGATGCGGGTAAAACAACCTTAACCGAAAAACTGTTGCTTTTCGGCGGCGCCATTCAGCAGGCCGGCGCAGTTAAAGCCCGCGGCGAAAACCGCCGTGCCCGTTCCGACTGGATGAAAGTCGAACAGGAACGCGGTATTTCCGTCGCTTCTTCCGTTATGACGTTTGAATATAAAGACATCACGTTCAACCTGCTTGACACGCCGGGACACGAAGACTTTTCCGAAGATACTTACCGTGTGCTGACCGCCGTCGATTCGGCAATCATGGTGCTGGACTCCGCCAAAGGTATTGAAACCCAGACCAAAAAGCTGTTTGAAGTCTGCCGCCTGCGCGACGTGCCGATTTTGACCTTTATCAACAAACTTGACCGCGAAGGGCAAGATCCGTTTTTGCTGTTGGACGACATCGAAAAAACGCTGGCTTTGGAAGTCACTCCTGCAAGCTGGCCGATCGGCAGCGGCAAAGATTTTCTCGGCTGTTACGATTTGTTGGCCGACCGTTTGATTCTCATGAACAAGACAGGTGACAAATCACAAATCAACGCCACAATAGAAACTTGCGAAGGCCTTGACGATGAAAAACTCGACCGCCTGCTTCCTGCTCACGCCGTTGCCAAACTGCGTGAAGACGTGATTATGGTCAAAGAACTTTGCCCGAATTTCAATTTAGATTCTTATCTTGCCGGCGTGCAGACACCGGTATTCTTCGGCAGTGCCATCAACAACTTCGGCGTCCGTGAAGTTTTGGAAGGCCTGCATAACATCGCACCAACCCCGCGCCCGCAGCCTGCCGCTGAAAGAACCATTGAGCCGACAGAAAACAAAGTCACAGGCTTTGTCTTTAAGATTCAGGCCAATATGGATCCCAAACACCGCGACCGCATTGCCTTCATGCGCCTTTGTTCCGGTCACTTCAAACGCGGCATGACCTTAAATCAGGTGCGCACCGGCAAAGGCTTAAAAGTCCCGACACCAGTCATGTTTCTGGCTCAGGAAAGAGAACTTGCCGAAGACGCATTTCCCGGAGATATTATCGGCATTCCCAACCACGGACAGCTCCGCATCGGCGATACGCTTACCGAGGGCGAAAAGCTGCACGTTACAGGTATTCCGAGTTTTGCGCCGGAATTGTTAAAAAGTATCCGCTCGATTGATCCACTCAAATCCAAACACCTCGGCAATGCCTTAAAACAAATTGCCGAAGAAGGCGGCGCCAGCGTCTTCAAGCCGGTTATCGGTTCGGAATGGATTGTCGGTGTTGTCGGCGCCTTGCAGTTTGAAGTTATGGCTGACCGGATTAAAAACGAATTCAATATTCCGGTAATTTTTGAACCGACACAATATTACACAGCCCGCTGGGTAGAATGCAGCGACAAAGGCGAGTTGGAAAAGTTCAAAAACGCTTCACAAATGAATATTGCCGAAGACCATGACGGCGAGCTTGTCTTTTTGGCCCGCAACGCATGGCACTTGGGCAAAGTCAGCGAGGACTTTCCTAAAATCGTCCTTAAGAAAACCAGAGAACAGGTCATCTAAAAAAATCCCCGAAGATTGATTTCTTCGGGGATTTTTCTTAATAAGAACACTCTTTATTTCCGGAACTGTCACAAGAACCAAGCGTCGCCTCACCGACAATAGAACAATTTATTTTTGGAGCAGCATTACATTCAGCCTCAGTTTTAAAACCGGCATTAGGATTCCATCCAGATGCTTTACCACCGACACCATACGCAAAGCTTAACTCACAAATCTCCTTTTCCGTGCTGCCATTAACACAATAAGTTTTAGCTCTGCAAATGTGCCACCATTGCCCGTCAGATTCTTCCCAACACCAACCAGATGTATGATAACTTTTCTTTCTGATATATTTCCAAGAGGGAGGCGGCGGAGCTGACTTGCATCTCGTACATTTACCGCAAGAGTTTGTATAAGCGCAACCATAATCACAATCTTTATCTGTTGCGGAACAGTCAGTGTTATATTCGCATTCATAGCAGCCGGTTCCGCATTCTGTTGAAGATACGCGGACTTTGTCTTCATCCCAAGAACAAGACACGGACTTCTGACCGGAACGGCAGGTATCGGAACAGTAATAACAGGTACCACATTCCGAAGTTCCGGCATAAGAACCGGAGTAAGAAGTATCGCCGGAAGTGCAGTCTTTACAGTAATAGCACTGCGTTCCGCATTCGGTTTTTCCGGCTTTGCTTCCGGAATAATATTTTTCCGAGCGTCCCGGACAGGTGTCGTCACAACATTTGTAACAAGTGTATCCGCAAGTGTCTTTGCCATTGGCGCCGCCGGTACAGGATACGCCGTAATTGGACGGACAACCAGCCGAAGGCGAAGCCGTACAACAAGTACCATAAGAAGAATCCCATTGACAGAGTTTGGACCCTTTATACAACCGCCCCGGAGAACAGGAGTTGACATAACCGGCTTCGCGGCAGGCACGAGGCCTGTCTTCTTTACATTGTTTGTAATAAGGTTTTCCGTTCGGACACTGTCCGTCAACAAAGGACGGCAATGAACAGGTCTGTGTGTTATACCCATTTTGCTTACACCAAGTTACGGCATCACATTTAAGATAATAGTCGTCTCTTTTACACTTACCGACCTGTGCCTGATACTGCGGACATTTGCCGGAAGCATAATAAGTATAACCCCTATTTTCGCACCATTCGGTGTCAGGATTCGGGTTAGGCGGAATATCGCCGGCCAATTTATCATCGCCACAGTCAGGCAGGAAACAAACGCCTGCAAAAGCATTGGAAGGCGGGAGGAGAACCGAGAAAGCGGCGGCAACAGCAAAGACTGACACCGCAGAGTTTAGTTTCATGTGTAGCATATTTTTGTTAATATTCTTCATCGGCTTCCTCCCTTAATAAAAATTCTTTCCTTGTTGTCATTCAAAGCACGTTCTTCGTCATATTTCAGTCGAAGCATCGCGGTCTCTAAAGCAGAGAGCTGACAACCTGCCGTGCAGGTCATTCTCGGGCTTGACCCGAGAATCCATCTCACAACCGGCACGTTGCTTATTTCTTTATGGATTGCCGGATCGAAGTCCGGCAATGACATTGTTAATACTATACCACAATAAAACGCAAGAGTCAATACATAATGAAAAGTTGGATGGAGATTTTGGACAGAGGATAGGAAAAGCAGAGGAGATTTTGGCTAATCAGAAAAGACTAAATTACAAACTTTCCGGATGTAATCTCCTAAAGCACCATGCCTCCGTCCGGCACGGTTGGAATACCCTTTGCGAATAGCCCTAAACAAAGCACTGTCACACCCCCTCTCATGAGTGAGAGGGTTGGGGAGAATTGATTTGCCCTTTAACGAGTACTTCTTAGTCTTGGTGAAAAAGAGGAAATTAAAAGCACATTGTGTCTTCTTGCCGTCTTAGCCTTGTGCTTAGACGGCCTGAACTTTTTCACGAAGACTTAGAAAACGAGTTCAGGGCTAGCTTTTTTGTGCTACTTTTGTAGCATGACAAAAGTAGCGAAAAGAAAATCCCAACTTTATGCAGAAAACAAAATCCGAAAATAAAAAAAGGAAAATGAGAAAAAGGAGCGAGCGGTGGAGGGAGAGCGAGAGTGGAAAAGAAAGAGCGGAAAACAAAAGGGACAAGGGTGAGGGAGAAAAAGGCTGGAAGAGACAGAGACAGAGAGAAAGAAAGGAAAATTCATAAAAAAATATTATTCCTGATGGCAGTTCCACATTCTGCACCCGATAAAATCGCGGATCGTACGAACTTGAATATCATCGCCGTTGAAATATAACGCTGCACCCAAAGAAGCAGGAACGTCAAATGTTTTGCCATCAATCTCAAGCCCTTTGCCTTTAATATACTTAACCCGGGAACGGTAGACGCAACTTTCTTTATCACATGTCAAATCAATCCAATCGGTATCCTTTTCTTTCCCTTTATAAATTGCTTTAAGCTTCTCATAAGTTTCTTCATCCGGTTTATGAGAAGCCGTGCGTTCCAGCCAAATTTGCTTATCAAAATAATTTCCGCGGCTTGGCAAAATCACCAGTTCGCCCTGCTTGTCTTTCACCGCCATCAAATCGGCATCGGCATTAATCATCACATCAGGCACTTTGGTTGCAAAAATGCTCAACCCGCCGCAGACAATGCCAATCAAACCCCATCGGCGCCATTTACGCTCCCACAAACACAGCCACAAGCCGCCAAAAACAATCAACAACAATCCCCACAACGGCATTGACAAAACCTGATATCCGGCATTCGGCCACGAAGCAACCCATGCCGTAATCTGATTAACCAGTTCCACGCCCCAACCGGTAACTTTCAAAGTCCAGACATCCAAGCCAAACGGCATCAACAACATGGAAAGCAGCATAAAAGGCATAATCACCAAACCGATAACCGGCCCCGCCAAAAAATTTCCGGCCGTGGTATAAACGGCAATCCGGTTAAAATGATAAACCGCAAACGGCAGTGTTGCCAGACTTGCCACCAAATCAGACACTACAATTCCGGCAATATAAACCCAAACCAGCTTTACAATTGCCGCCATTCTGCTCTGCTGACGTTTACCGTCGCCGCATAAAAAACGATTCAAACGGCCGGCATATTTTTCATAAAACGCAATCAAAGCCACAACCGCGGCAAAAGACATCTGAAAACTGGCCCCGATAAGCGCCTGCGGAGAAATCACCAAAACCAGCAACGCCGCCAGCGCTATCGTCCGCATAGAAATCGCCCGCCGGTCAAACAAAACGCCGAGCAACACAATAAAGGTCATAATAAAAGCCCTCTGCGTCGGCACTTCCGCTCCCGAAATCAACAAATAAAACGCACTGAGAAAAATGGCAAAAACCGCCGAAATCTTTTTGGCATCATAACGCAGAGCCAACGGCGGAATTAAAGCGGCAACCAAACGGATAAAAAAGAACATCAGCCCCGCCAGCATACTCATATGCAAACCGGAGATTGAAAGAAAATGCGCCAGCCCAGCATCACGATAATCATGGGTAATCTTTTGTCGGATTCCGGAACGGTCACCGGCCATAATCGCCGCCGTAATTCCGGCCTCGTCTCCGGGCAAAACGGCCTTGACATGGGCGACCATTTTTTGCCTGATGTCATTAATCCGACTGTCAAACCATAAGCCGATTCCCGCTTTTTCATCGCAATCCAGCGGCTGCACCGAAGCCACGGCATAACCGTTCCCTTTGATGCCGGCATAAAAAGCCTTGCGGTCGAACTGATACCCGCCGACAATAGCCGGCTTGGGCAAAGACATAATCTTCGCCACGGTTTCCACACATTGCCCGGCCTTCCATTCCTGCATTTTGTCCCGCAGCGTAATCTTGACCGGCCCCGCAATTTCCGCACCGTCAAAATTTTTGATGCTGTCAAGAACCAAACGGGGCTTTCCTTTCATATTATGTTCCACCCGCACAATCCGTCCGCGGATGTAATCTGTCTGCTCTTCGGCAATCACCGGCTGCCGCGCCAAATACAAAGTCTTCATCTGAATATTGATAAACCCCAGAACTGCCAAAGCAAGACCAAGCAAAAACCACAACCGCCCGGGTTTGAACCGCCAGATCCACGCCGACAGCAAAATCAGCTCGAACACGGCCAGTGACCACCATTTTGACGGCTCATAAGGCAATGCAAAATACAGCCCGATTCCGAGCGCAAACAAAACCGGCGTCCACAAAAACCAGCGGCTTTGCTCTTCCGTCAGATTTTCAACCCAGTAATTTTGACGATGCTGCAGCATAATTTTCCCTTTCGCTTTATTTGTAATATATTAATCTTTTTGTGTCATCATCAAAATAAAAGATATTTAATGAGGAAAAATCATGAAAAAAATAACATTGGCTCTTTTTTGCTCTTTAGTCCTGTTTTCCGCTCCTCTTCATGCCGAAGTCAAAAGCATTGTCGACTGGGACGGCGGAAACAACCCTTACAAACCGGGCAAAGACACCATTGCCGGGACGGATAATCCGGCAAACCTCAAAACAACCTGTTCTTCCAGCTGTCCCAAGCCTTACAGCATCACCACGACATCTTGTCCGGAAGGGCAGATTCTGGTTCATTGTCCGGCACGCGGCTGCGGTTATTATAACCTGTGCCGCAACAAAAAGAACAAAGACGAAGAAGCTCCCAATGACATTTGGGACATCAATAAAAACGAAATTAATCTGCCGGAACTTCTGGACGAGATTGATACTTACCAATACAATCAGGAACAGGAACAACAATAACACAAAAGGCTGCCACAAACTGACAGCCTTTTTTAATTACTAAAAATCATCACACACTTTCAACGGAGGAAATATCCAGTCGCACATTTTTCCCGTATCCGGTTCAAAGCTCTTTTTATATACCAGCTCATAGGCACACAACCTGAATTTCTCCCCGTCAGGAAACTCAATTTTCATTCCTTTTTGGTTCAAAACCGCAAAATCGCCGGCATCCGGAAACTTAATGATTTCGCCGCTGCGGAATTTATAATAAATTTCCCTGCCGCTTTCGGTCAAAACATACCAAACCGGAACTTTTCTTGCCGAAGCCGGAGACGTCAAAATACCGGGATTAACGTTATAATAATGCGCGCTTTCACCTTTCTTCGCCAACAGCTCCATTACCATTGCTTCATTTATCAATGTTTTCATGATTTTTATATTTTTAAGATTAATAATAAACAGATACATATTCCAATGGTCTTCAGAATATTATAATCATCAGAAAAAAGCAAGCTCCTTTTGCCATATTAAACAAAAAAATTGTCAAATCCTAAGATTTGACAATTTCTTCATACATCAACACATCATCGGCATCAATAATCCGCCGATAAACCACCTTGACATTCCGGCCCAAATCAAACTCGATACTCCCTTCTTCCAGAGAATACCGGCTCAAGTTCAAATAGGTTCCGTCCTCAAACAAAAAACCCTCAAAAGCCTTAATATCGCGGCAGAAAGAATAAAACGGCTTGCAGATAAGTTCGGCCGTATCAGCCCGCAATAAGGCCAGATTCTTGCCTTTTATCTTCCAGCAGACCAGACAAAGGTTTGTTTTGTTCTTAATCCCCGTTCTGGCCAGCATTACCGGAAACACTTTTTCTTTCTCAACCGTAAAGCCCTTTGCGGCAAAAGCTTCCGCCGCCTGAGCATTGTTCATCAATAATATGTTCATACTCAATAATAATAAGTTTCACAAAAAAAAGTTGCCGTAAAACGACAACTTTTTGATTTTTTTGAAGAAGTGATGAGATCAAGCTTCCCACCAGTTCTTTTTCTTAATCTCCTTAATGAAAGCGGGATTCACCTGCATATAAGACTTATCCGCTTCCTTACCGGAAACAAAAAATAACTCTCTTTTTCCGTACAAACCGCGGGTCAACAGGATTTGACACCCGTCGTCATAACGGAAATTGCTTCCGGAATGCAAATCCCAAACAACAGTTCCTGTTGTAACAGGCTTGCCGTCCTTAACTGCAATCACACTTCCGTCAGGACATTTCCAAGCCGGAATAACAGCTGTAACGTTCGGACGGTGATATTCGTACAGGTTAACCTGTCCCGAATATCTGACTATTGCAACAGGTACTGCACCGGCAACCGGAGCCTTTAATACCATTGCGTTGTTCATTACTGTTGTTGCTGCACTCTGAGAAGAAACTTGTGTATTCATAATCTTTTATTTTTTTAGCGCCCCTGTTGGGACAAAATTAATAATATCTTTTTAATTCTCTTAACAGAAACCACTATATGACAAAATTTCCAAAATGTCAACATATTTTCTATAAAAAAATTAATTTTTTTTTTACAAACGCCTGTTCCTCATCTTTTGTGCATACTCGTCAATATTCACGCCCCGATGTTTCAGCTTGATTTTTTCTTCAATAAAATCAAATTTGTCAAAATCATTTATTGTTGTGATCAGATCATTCGCCAACAGCGCTTTCACGCAAACGTCCACAAACTTTCCCTGCACATCCGCTCCATCCACAAATACCGTAACATTGCCGGATGCCGCGGCAATTCCTCTTTCCAGAAAAATCCGCCAAACTTCATCCCGCATTTGTTCTTCAAACTTTTCCGGTTCGTCAAAAAAGCCCAAAGACTCCAATGCCTCACCGCATTTTGTTTGTTCCAAAAGCAACTTGCCGTCATAGTCGGCAACAAAGTCCCAAGCTTTTCGTTTGTTCTCATCATTTTTCAAAAAGCTGATGCTGTACATAACCAAACCGTCTTTCGGGGTCGACACGTCAAAAGTCTCTGCAACGTTGTATACCCAATCACATAATTCTTGATTTTCCATAATTTATAATAATAAAAATTAATAACTAAAAATTCCGGCGGTAATTTTAACTTGTCAAATCCTCTTGTCAAGACACAAAAAAACTGCCTAACCTCACGGCCAGACAGTTTTATCTCTCTGTTTAATTAAAAAAATCTCCTCTTATGAGGGATATGTCTTTTATCCTACCTGAACGCGGGGAAGAACCATGCTTTCCCAATAGCGTCCACCGATATTTTCATAGGATATATCTTTCCAATAATATTTTCCGGCACTCTCTTCTTTTAATATTCTGAAAGAAAGCCCGTTTTTGACTTCGCTCAGAACACCTTGTTCCGGCAAGATTAAATTTACCCGATTGATTATTTTTTCAGGAATAAACTCCGCATTATCCATGCGAAGATATTTTTTTTGATTATCAACCGTGGTAATGGACCAACAGGGAACACGCATTTTCGTATTGAACATGTCCTCTGCTTTCTGCAAATCGGCAATATGCTTGGCACATACCGGCAGCAGATACAAAAACTTAATTCCTAATTCTTGGAGCAGACAAATCGCTTCGTCCATATTCCAAACTGACTTTATCTTTGTATCCATAATCTATAATTATTTTTATAATAGTGGCTAATTAACTGTTCCGTTATACCCGATTCCAGTATTTTTGTCAATATCTTTTATTTCGGAAAATGCAATTTTTCTAAAAAAATATCCGATATTGCAATTAATACCGGATATTTTTTTACAAAACCAGATTCAAAACCCGCTCCGTCGCCTTAATCGCCGCCTTGACCTGATCGGAAGAAACCGCGTGCGTCACCATGCCGTTATCCCATTTGATTGTGGCTTCCACCAGCGAATTTGAACTTCCGCCGGGCGGTATGGTAATTTCAAAATCCAAAAGCTTCGGAATATCCACCTTCATTTTCGGCGCCAGTTTGCGCAAGGCATTCATAAAGGCGTCATACCCGCCGGAACCTTGCGCCGTTTCTTCAAAAACCTCACCGCGGCATTCTACCTGAATATTGGCACTCGGCTTCATCTGCATTGTTGTTGTCACCACGCAGTTCGTCACCCGAAACAGCTTATAGCGCTGCCCGCCAAGCATATCAGCCACCAGAAAAGGCAAATCTTCCACCGTTACGTTCTTTTTCAAATCGCCGAGTTCGACAATCTTTTGCAGCAGCTTCCGCTTCTGATCATCATTCAGATGAATCCGCAGTTTGTCCAAATTCATTTCCAAACTGGCTTTGCCGGAAAGCTTGCCCAAAGCATAGGAACGATTGCGGTCAAACCTGTCAGGCGTCAGGCTGCTCACATACAAATTGCCTTTCTTGTCGCCGTCGGCATGAATCCCCGCCGTCTGCGTAAACACGTCACTGCCCAGAATCGGCATATTGCCGGCAATCCGCTTGCCGCTGAACGTTTCAACCAGAATGCTGATGTCTTTGAGCTTTTTCTCATTAATCTTACAAGCGGCATCGCTATGGTCGTTAATAGCCGCTGCAGCCTGCGCCAAATCCACATTGCCGGTACGCTCGCCCAAACCGTTAACAGTCACATGCAGCCCGTTGATACCGGCTCTGACCGCCGCCAACGCATTGGCTGCTGCCATTCCGTAATCATTATGCGGATGAAATTCAAACTCTGCCTCCGGATAACGCCGAACCGTTTCTCTGATATAAGTCTCCGTTTCAAACGGATTCAAAACACCGAGCGTATCCGGCAGAATGATGCGCTTAAATCCTAAACCGGCATAGGCATCCAACATCTTCCAAACATAGTCGGAACTGTTTTTAATGCCGTTTGACCAGTCTTCCAGATAAACATTGCAAACAAAACCGTTATCCTGCGCATAAACAACGGTTTTCTTCACATCAGCCAAATGCTCGTCCAATGTTTTTTTAAGCTGTAGTTCACAATGTTTCTGCGATCCTTTGGTCAAAAGATTAATCCGCCGGCAGCCTGTAGGCCTTAACCAGTCGATTGACTTGTTATAATCGGTAAAACTCAACACCTCAACGGCATTTTCAAAGCCGGCAGATTTCGCCCATTCCATAATTGCGCTCAACGCAACCTGCTCTTCTTTGCTGACCTTGGCACTCGCCACCTCGCAGCGGCTGACTCCGACATCGGCCAGCAACCGTTTGACAATAACCAGTTTTTCTTCATGTTTGAACGATACGCCCTTGGTCTGCTCACCGTCTCGTACCGTTGTATCAACAATGTCAATAAATCTCATCTATTTCTTTTTCTCGCACAATTGCAAAACAATGTCTGCGGCATTTTCGCTCGGCGTCTGTTCTCCAAGCCCCAATACTTCGCGGACTTTTTTAAAACCGGCCATTTGTTTATCATACAAATCGTCTTTTTGCAACAGCCCTTTGATATAACTGCGAATATTTCCGGACACGCAGCGCTCCTGCAGCAATTCCGGCACAATCTCGCGCCCCAGCAGAATATTGGACAAGTTTACAAACTGTATCTTCAAAAACTTGCGTGCCAACATTGCCGAGAAAGGCGAAACCTTATAAGCCACAATATGCGGCACGTCCAAAATCGCCAACTCCAGCGCCACCGTTCCGGAAGCAGCAATTGCCGCCGAAGAAGCCTTAAAAGCATTATAGCGGTCTTGCTGCGTTTCGGTCACCACAACCGGCAGCCCGCTCTTTTTTGCCTCAAGCTTAACCGTTTCCGCCACGGTTTTGACTGTCGGAATGACAAAGAACAGATCATCATTTTGCTTGGACAACTCGCGCACGGCGTCAAAAAATACCGGCAGCAGCTTGCTGACTTCTGTCTTGCGCGATCCCGGAAGAACGGAAATCACCCTTTTGTCAGCCGGAACATTAAATTTTTCTCGGAATTTTGCCCCGTCAGCGTGCAAAGCCTCGCTCTCAATCACCGGATGTCCGACAAAATCCGTCGGCAGGCGGTAAGGCGTAAAATATTTTGGCTCATACGGCAGCAGTGTCAACAAATGATCAATATATTTATACATTGTCCGTGCCCGTTTTTTCTTCCAAGCCCAAACTTGCGGCGCCACATAATGCACTTGCGGAATGCCGGTTTTCTTCTTGCGCAGGGCTTTATGCACACGCGCCGAAAAACTCCAGCTGTCAATTGTAACAACCACATCGGGCTGCACCCGCACAATGTCCTCGACCGTATTTTTAATATGCCTTAAGACTTTCGGAATACTCGGAATAACCTCCATAAGCCCCATAATCGACAAATCGGCAATATCAAACAAAGGCCTCAGGCCTTCTTCTTCCATCGTCTCTCCGCCCACACCGTAAAAAGCCACATCGCCGCCGGTCTTTTTTTTCAATGCCCGCATCAGGCGCGATCCGAGCAAATCTCCGGAAGGCTCTCCGGCAATCAGATAAATCTTTTTCATTACGCCTCCTTCCACTTATCATCAGCCGGATTCACGCCGACAACAAAAAGCCCTAACCTGTCTGCCAGTTTAATTGCCTCGGCTTCATCAACAATCAAACCGTTTCCGGCATGCAAAGCCACACCGCGCAGCCCTGACTTATGTGCATTTTCTATTGTGCGCACGCCGAAAGTCGGCAAATCAATCCGCATATCCTGCTGCGGCTTGCGCAACTTGACCAAAACGCCGCCTGCGCCTTTGCGCCTGTAATCGCCGCAGCGCAAAAGCATCTTATCCGTCCCCTCAATCGCTTCCACGGCCAATACCAGCCCTTGCTGAACAACCGCGCCCTGCCCGATATCCAGCCGTCCGAGTTCCGTTACGACCTCAATTCCGCGCCGAATATCCGCCACAGCCTGTTTATCAGGCCTGATTTTGCCCAACACGCCTTCCTTCACCAACAGTTCGGGAATAACTTCATGAATCCCCCGCACAATCATTCCCTCGGATTCGATCTCTTTAACCAGTGCCCGCAATATTCCGTCATCGCCCAAAGCCTTCATCCCGACCTTGGCAAAAAACGCCGTTGTTTTCCAATCCGGCACCAAATCAGAAAAACTCGGACGCCGGATGGTACCGATCATCACAACTTCCTGCACTTTTTCTTCGGCGAATTTTTTAAAACCGCTGCCGGCCTGCCCGATTCTGATCCAAAGATGCGGCACATCTCCGGTCATAATTTCTTTATCGGCATTTCCCTCAATCGCAAGCACAAAATACGGCCGTCCGTTTTTGCGGCAATGCTCAATCAACATCTTCGGAATAGCCCCGCCGCCGGCAATAATCCCTAATTTTTTTGCATTCTCAGTCATCATAATTCCAAATAAAAAGAAAGAATAACTCCTCTATAACATAGAAAAATTATTCTTTCATTAAAAATAAAAAAGAAATATGCGTTTACATTTCCCGTCCATATAAAACATTCCGCCGGCAAACATTTCCCGATGATCTAGCTGCTTTTCTATGCTTTTCCGACTTCCGCCCCGATAAGACCTGCATTTTATCCAAAGCTTCTTTCCGTTTGTCTGCAGAAAAATCTTCCAACCTGTCTTCCACCATACCCAGCCTCTCCGGCTTTTCTTTTTCAAAATAAGAATACCACTCAGCCATTTTGTTCAAAAAATGATAATCCAATTCTTCCATAGACATTTTTTGTTTTGCTACCTCATTATAACTGTCCAGACATTCTCTGACAAAAGCTCTGCCATAACCGGAATAAAGCGTCATAAAATCCTTGGCGGGAACATTCAGCCCCATTTCCCCCAAATCAAAAACCCCGTTTAACACACCGGCACTCTGCGCTTTATCATTCAGTGCCATATTACCGCCGTGAAAATCGTTATGACAGACCACCAGATTATCGTTTTTCTTGTCAGGAGAATGATAATCTATTCCCTTTTGGGCATAAAACGCCGCATTTCGCTGTTGCAAATCAGGCAAAGTTTCAAACTGAAACCCTACCTGTTCGGAAACCTCAAAACCCTGAACCGGAAAATTGTGCAAATGTGCTAAAAACTGTCCGACCTCAGAAGCCAGAATACTTTTTTGCAAGCCGGACAAATCTTCAAAATGAAGATTATCCCCACTGCGATCTTTGCCGTCAATACAGGTTTTTCCTTTCAATTCCAAGTGAACGGCTCCCTCAAATCCGTTTTCTTTTATATATTGCACATCCGGTAAAAGGGATTTCAAAAATTCATCATCAGAGCGTTGAAATGTTTGAGAATATTCCGCCTCTTTCAAATACCCTCGTCTGGCCCGTTCCTGTATCGGAACCCGAATAATATAATCGCCGCTTTTATAAGCCGCAGAATTTTTCCCTTCTCCCAGTTTTTCAGCTCGTTCGATAATTTCCTTCCAGCTCTGCATATTAAAATCTCCTGTATTTTCTTAACAGTATATCTCATTCTCTTCACTCTGCAAAGAAGATTATTTATCAAAAAAACCCATCACATTTCATTCTTACTAAAAAACAGATAAAAAAAATCCGGCTAAGCACTTTATACATGCAACTGTTACCGGATTTTCCTTTTCTGGATCAGACGCCCATATTGCGCGTTTTTATTAAAAAGTTTGATAAGAGCTTGTGCTGCGCCGTCCTTTTTCGCCGACGTGTACAACCAGCTACACGAGAAGAAAGAACAAGTATGAGCATCCCTTCAGGCCGCTGTAAAAACGCGATATAAGCGCTAAGCAAAAACAACCGCTGCTCCGGTTGTTTTTATCTGCAAGCTCTTTGGAACATCTTGGCAAGCAAGGAAAGCGTTAGCAACCGAAGCGAGCCTGGATGCCTAAGTCAGATAATAAGAAAAAAGAATTTTAGCGACAGGCGTGTACATGGTGGTACATGACTTAGCTAAAATTCTTTTTTCTGTATCAGATGACCACAGAGCGCGTTTTTACTAAAAAGTTTGATAAAGGCCGGGGCTATTTGTGGAGCAAAATTCGACATGTACAAAAAAGGTACATGAGAATTTTGAAACGCAAACTTGACCGACCACAAGCCGCTGTAAAAATGGGGAGAACGAGAGAAATAATAAGATTTTAGGGTGAAGAAAGCAAGCGCTAAGCAAAAACAACCGCTGCTCCGGTTGTTTTTATCTGCAAGCTCTTTGGAACATCTTGGCAAGCGCGGGAAGCGTGAGCAACCACGGCGAGCCTAGATGCCTAAGGTACAAAGTAGTACATGAGCATTCCTTCAGGCCGCTGTAAAAACGCGATAGAAGTGCTAAGTAAAAACAACCGCTGCTCCGGTTGTTTTTATCTGCAAGCTCTTTGGAACATCTTGGCAAGCAAGGAAAGCGTTAGCAACCGCAGCGAGCCTAGATGCCTAAGTCAGATAATAAGAAAAAGAAAATCCGGCGACAGGCGCGTACATAAACGTACGTAACTTAGCCGGATTTTCTAGGTGACCACAGAGCGCGTTTTTACTAAAAAGTTTGATAAAGGCCGGTGCTGCGCTGTTTTTTTTCGACGACGTGTACAACAAAAGGTACACGAGGAGAAAAGAAACAAGCATGACCGGCCTTTTGCAAGCTTTTTACTCTGCGGTGAGGAGATTACGCCGGTCATGCACCGCCATCTCAATAAACCTGATCTGCTCTTGAACAATGGCATTGTCTTTGAATTTTTCTTTAGCCTGCGCAACACGTTCTTCCAAACGGCCTTCTTTGCCTTTGAAAATAAACATATAAGCACGGGTCGCCACTTTAACTTCCGCTTCCGACATTCCGCCGCGCTTCATGCCAATCTGGTTCAGTCCGCGCAGCTTACCGCGGTCACCGGTAACAATGGCAAACGGAATCACATCGCGCGCCACGCCGGTCATACCGCCGATCATCGCCTTGCGTCCGATACGGCAGAATTGGTGAACGGCAGAATTTCCGCCCAGGATACACCCGTCTCCCAACCGCGTATGGCCGCCGATAACCGCATTATTGGTCATAATCACGCCGTTGCCGACCACACAGTCATGCGCCACGTGGGAATTTACCATAAACATTCCGTCATCACCGACAATCGTAATCAGCTTCTGCGGCTCGGAACCGTCTTCCGGCGGCGTTTGTCCTTTCGGCGTGCCGCACTGCATCGTTACATTCTCGCGAATAACATTGCGCTTGCCGATAACCAGCTTTGCATCCGGCTGAAACTCGTTACCATGGTCTTGCGGCCCCCCGCCGAGAACAGCTCCCGGAAACACAACCGTTTCATCGCCGATTGTGGTGTTCCCCAAAATTGTCACACGCGCAATCAAATTGACTTTTTCGCCGATAACGGCATTTCCGCTGATATAGCAAAACGGCCCGACAATTGCGCTGTCCGCAATTTTAGCACCTTTTTCGACCACTGCTGACGGATGGATATTAGACATTAAATTCCCTTTCAAAAAATTAGTTCATACTGCCATTATAAACAATTCTTGCCTGACGTAAACACAACAAATCTTACAAATTATTACATATTGACAATTAGACAAAAATATGATACTCTGCTTTTGATAAAAAATTATTAACACTTATTAAAATAACGTTATGGAAAAAAATCTGACTTTGTCACCCCAGGAATTAAAACTGTTTTTGAACAGTGTATCCAAAGATGAAGATTTCCGCAATGACTTGGAAATGGTTCTGAAAAAGGACTACAAAAAGTTTGACGAATGGCTTAAAACAATGCACCCGATGCACTTCATCATTGAAGATCTGCTGGTTGCCACCTGGCCGCCGGAGTTTATCCGAAGATATGTAGAAGTTATCAACATCGATGAGCGGCTGCGCAAAAAGCTGTTGCAATCCGCCGGAAAAAACATTGTTTCGGCAATACTCAGCGAAACAAACCCTTCTGCCGATGAGAGCAACATCGTGCTCAACAGGCCGGACGGATTAGCATATATCGGCCGTTTACTGGAAGTTGGCGCCGATCTTGACGCTGATGCCGAGAAAATCATCCTCACCCGCGGAACCGTTCAGAACAAAGAAAGATATTGTCAGGAATGTGACGCACTATACAACATTGACCTGTTGCTCAAAGACGAACAAAGCCGCCGGCTTTTGTTGCTTTACATCAATGACAATTGCAATTTTGAAGGATTCTGTGCGGATGAAGAAGCAAAACTTCTTCCCTATCCGGAACTGATGAAAGCCTACACCTCCCACTATAATGTAAGCTACCAACTGGTAAAGGATGATCCAAATCTTGCATCATACATCGGCGAAATCACCATGTACGAATGCGACTGGGTTGACATTTGCGAAAATGAAGAATTGTTCGAAAAATTTGTGAAATCTGCGTTAAAAACGGATTCGCAAAAGGAATCACTAGGATTGGCAATAGACCTCTATCCTGACCAACTGGCGGTTCCGACAGCCGGAATGCTGCAAAAGCTAAACGACTTTGATGATAAACTGGTTCGGTCTTTGTTTAAAACGGCTAATGAAGAGGTCCTGAGATACATCCCGCAGAAATATTATTGTCTGGACGGATTGGTATTTTTTGCAGAAAGTAAAAAAGTCAACGGAACAAAAACTCTTCTTCCTCATTTCAAAAATCTCGGATACAGAATAATGTTTATCCTATTGAGCATAAGAAATCCGGAAATCACACAAATGTTGATTGAAAAAGAAGAACTTCCCTCTGAATTGCAAAAGTCTCTTCTGGCATATCAGGAACCGGACAGAAAAGCCCTTGTTTTATATTACGGTCAAAAATACGGCTTTACGCATCCGGAAGGACAAAAGGCCTACCGCAAATACCGGCGGAAAGAAATTTGGCAAAAAGTCAAAAACTTTTTCGGACTCGGTTAATTTCCATAATCAAAAACGTCCCGTATGTCAAATATGCGGACATTATAAAAAAGGATTGCTTTTCAGCAATCCTTTTTTTATGGCCTCAGGCTCTTAATTCACCGCCGGTTTTCTTCTTGACCTCGTCAATCACCTTATTCATCAGCCCTTCAATATCTTTGTCGGTAAAGGTATTTTCAATCGGCTGGAAGGTCACGGACAAAGCCAGAGACTTTTTGCCCTCCGGCAGATTTTCGCCTTCATAGACGTCAAAAATCCGAACATCGGTAATATGAACACGATCGGCATTTTTGGCCGCGGCAATCACATCGCTGGCCTTCACGTCTTTGTTCATGACAAAAGCCAAATCCTTGTCCAGCGGCTGGAACTGATAAAGCTCAAGCTTTTTGCGGGCTTTGCCCTGAACCGCACGCGGCTCCGGAATATTGTCAAGGAAGACTTCAAAAGCCATTACGCGCGGTTTAATCCCCAGCTTTTTGGTTACTGCCGGATGAATCTCCCCAAAATAAGCCAGCACGTTTTTGCCCAAACGCAAAGAACCGCTGCGCCCCGGGTGATAATATTCCGGCGCATCGCGGAACACCTGGGCATTTTCCCATGGCCCGTTGGCTGCCGCAATTGCCGCAATCGCATCGGCCTTGGCGTCAAAAACGTCATAAGCGCGCTCATCGCCTGTCCAAACCTTTTTAGATGTCATACCGCAACGTACGCCGCCGGCAGCCAATGCCTGTTCTTTCGGCTTACGCCCGAAAAACTGGGGCCCGACCTCAAACAAAGAAACATTGCCGTAACCTTTGGCAATATTGTTCTTTACTGCCAGAAGCAGATTCGGCAAAACCGACGGGCGCATCTCATCCAGATCTGACGCAATCGGATTAAACAACAGGACGGCTTCCTGTCCGGCCTTGCGGAACATTTGCGCAACCTTTGAATCGGTAAAGCTCCAGGTCACCGTTTCCAGCATGCCGCGGGCTGCCAATTCATGCTTAACCGTCACATTGCGGCGCTGAACCGGCGTCAAAGTTTGACTCGGAAACTTGTCATGCGGCAGCGATTCTGCCGGAATTTCATCCAGCCCGATCATCCGTACGACTTCTTCCACCAAATCATGCTCGCCCTCAATATCTCCGCGCCAGGTCGGAGAAACAGCCTTGATTTTTCCGTTTTCTTCGGATGTTACAAAACCGAGCTTATTCAAAATATCAACAATCTTTTCTTTGGAAACTTCCAAACCGATAAGGCTTTTAATTCGTTCAGGACGCAGATAGGCAACCCGTTCGGCACAATCTTCGCAGCCGGCAATCTCAATTTCGGAAACCTCGCCGCCGCAAATTTCGGTAATCAACTGTGTGGCATAATCCGAACCGAGAATATTGGACTTCGGATCAACCCAGCGCTCATAACGATAGCGTGAGTCGGAATCAATCTGAAACTTGCGTCCGGTACGGGCAATACAATCCGGTGCAAACAAAGCGCATTCCAGAAAAACGTTTTTCGTCTCTTCGCAGCAGCCTTTTTCTGCGCCGCCCATAATGCCGCCTAGACACTGAACGCCTTCGTCATCGCAAATTCCGAGCGATTGGCCGTCCAAAGCATATTCTTTTTCTTCCAGCGAAACAAACTTCTCGCCGTCTTTTGCCATTCTGACCGTAATATTGCCTTTCAGCTTGTCGGCATCAAAAACGTGCAGCGGACGCGCCATATCATAATTGATATAGTTGGTCACATCCACCAGCGGCGAAATCGAACGCAGCCCGATGGCACACAAACGGTCTTTCATCCATTTCGGCGTTTCGGCTTTGTTGTTAACGCCTTTAATATAGCGGCCGACATAAGTCGGGCAGGCTTCTTTGGCTTCAATTGATACCGTAACCGGACTTTTGAAGCTGCCTGCGATTTTTTTGACGTTCAACGGTTTCAAAGTACCGAGGCCGGCAGCCGCCAAATCTCTGGCCACGCCGCGTACGCCGAGACACTCGGCGCGGTTCGGCGTAATCGAAATTTCAAATACCGGATCAATATTCAAAACTTGGGCGGCAGAAACCCCAATCGGCGTATCGGCCGGCAGTTCAATAATGCCGTTATGATCTTCGCCAATGCCAAGTTCTTTCTCGGAACACATCATGCCGAAACTTTCCACGCCGCGGATCTTTCCCACTTTGAGTTTCTCGTTATAACACGGAATGGTAACGCCGACCTGCGCAAATATGCCGACCAGTCCCTGCTTGCAGTTCGGGGCGCCGCAGACGACCTGCAGCTTCTCCATTCCGGTATTGACGCACAATAAACCGAGATGGTCGGAATCCGGATGACGTTCATAAGTTTCGACTCTGGCTGTAATAAAATCTTTGAGAGCCGCTGCCGGATTAATAACCTCTTCCACTTCCAAACCAATCTTGGTCAGCATTTCGGCAATCTCATCAACCGATGCCTTTGTGTCCAAATGTTCTTTTAACCACGATAATGTAAATTTCATCTTGCTGCTCCTCCGTTATTGCTCAGTCCTCCGGTCATTGAAGCTGAATCAAGCGGCACAAAGCCGTAATGCTTCAACCAACGCACATCCGATTCAAAGAAAGTGCGCAAATCGGGAATACCGTACTTCAGCATGGCCAGACGGTCTATGCCGACACCAAATGCAAAACCCTGATACTCGTTCGGATCAATGCCGCCGGCTTCCAGAACCTTCGGGTGGACCATGCCGCACCCCAAAATCTCAAGCCAATCGGTACCGGCGCCGATTTTCAGTTCGGTCTTGGTTTTCAGACAACCGATATCCATTTCGGCAGACGGTTCGGTAAACGGAAAATACGACGGACGATAGCGTACCGGCACATCGTCAAGCTCAAAAAACGCCTTAACAAAGTCATACAAACAGCCTTTAAGGTGAGCCATGGTAATATTCTTGTCAATCACCAAGCCTTCTACCTGATGAAACATCGGCGTATGCGTCGCGTCATAATCGGAACGATAAGTACGCCCCGGCGCAATAATGCGGATAGGCAGTTCTTTCTTTTCCATAGTACGGATCTGCACCGGCGACGTATGCGTCCGAACCACATAACTGTCATCAAAATCAGCACTGTCGGGATTGGGAATATAGAAAGTGTCCTGCATCTGGCGCGCCGGATGGTTTGCCGGCATATTCAGGGCATTAAAGTTATGAAACTGGTCCTCAATATCCGGACCTTCGGCAACCGAAAAGCCCATCTGCCCGAAAATGGCCACAACTTCCTCATAAATTTGTGAAACCGGATGAATCCGCCCTTGGTTTTCCGGACGGACCGGCAGCGTGACGTCAACAATTTCCTTTGCCAGCTTATCATTCAGTTCTTTGGCCTCCAAAACGCTCTTGCGCTCGGTCAAAACCTGCTCAATCTCACCTTTCAGCAAATTCAGGCTCTTGCCCGTTTCAATCTTTTGCTCCGGCGGCAAAGCGCCCAGCCCTTTCATCATTTCGGTAATCCGGCCCTTTTTTCCCAAAACGGCAACCCGGATTTCTTCCAGCGCTTTCATATCTCCGGCCTGATTAATTTCGGCCGTCAGTGACTTTTTTAACTCTTCAATATTTTCCATTTTTTCCTCAATCTCAGTGCATTTAAACTGCAAAAGAGCTAACCCGAAAACGAGTTAGCTCTTTCTCCATAGATTTTGCCCGACTATTTATTTAGAGAGAGCGTTTTTGGCAGCTTCAACCAGTTTGGCGAAGTTTGCAGGCTCTTTCAAAGCAATATCGGCAAGGACTTTTCGGTCGAGTTCGATGCCGGCTTTGTTGAGCCCGCTCATAAATCGAGAATAAGTCATATCATTAAGACGAGTAGCAGCGTTGATTCTCTGAATCCACAAAGCGCGGAAACTTCTCTTTTTGGCTCTTCTGTCGCGATAAGCATATTGTAAAGCTTTTTCAACTTTTTCAACGGCAACTCTGAATACATTTTTAGAACGACCTCTGTAACCTTTGGCCATATCAATAATTTTTTTGTGGCGTGCGTGAGCGGTCATACCTCTTTTAATACGAGACATATCAAATTCCTCCTACAAATACGGCATAAATTGTTTAACAATCTGGACGTCCACATCAGCAACCAATGTAGTACCTCTGGCTTGTCTTTTCATTTTCTGGGTTTTGCAGAAGAGACAGTGTCTCTTTTTGGCAAAATTTCTTTTCAATTTGCCGGTGCCGGTAGCGCTGAAACGCTTTTTAGCGGCACTTTTAGTTTTCAATTTAGGCATTTCAATCCCTTTCTTAATTAAAATATTTGGATTTTTCTTTGAGTCGTCAGGCATGCCAAAACGCCCGAACCACTCTGTTCACGAGGTTTTATACTATCAACTTTCCCAAATTGCAAGCACTTTTTCTCACAAGATACAAAAAAATGGTCTGATCGCATGATCAGACCGTTTTTCTTAAACAAAAGCGGAAACTCAACTGTTTCGCTCAAAAACAAAGTTATGCCCGTCAAATTTTGCAACGGCATTTTGTTTTGTCAGAGGGATTGTCTGCGGTTCGTGCAGCTCGAAAAATATTTTTCCGGCCGCCCACTGGCAATTCAAACCGGTCAAAAGCCGCAGATACGAATTCTCAAACACGCCGTAAAACGGAAAATCATTAAACAGCCCCGGCTGCAGCCTCAATTCTCCGCGCCAGACCGCATCCCAATACGCACCGTCCTTCTCGGTCAGCAAAAAGGCCTGAGCTTTTTGCAGTGCCGCCTGTTCGTTCACCGGAAAAGTATAGTCTTCTTTATAATCCAGATAGAACCGGTAACAGCCCAGACGCTTTCTGATCGTAAAACGCAGAAACCCGTTTTCAACATATTCCTTATCAAAAACCACAGGCCCTTTAGGCAACTGTTCGGCGCCGTCAATATAGGGAAGAACCTGCTTTTCGTTCGTATCCGGACGCCAGACCCAAAAAGACTTGCTGCCGTCAGACTTCATAACCTCAACCGCAAACACATAATACCCGTCCTTACGGAAAAGATTTAATTCCCCTGCCGTTTCAAACAAACCGTTTTGCTTGTTCTTTGCAAAAAATGCAATAAGGCTTTCTCTGATTTTTTCTGTACTCAGTTTCATATGTAAATAATTTAAATGATAATAAAATAATGTTCGGGAACTATAACATCTTTAATTCAAACGTCAAGTCTCCCGAACCGGTAACCTCAAACACATATTATAAACGATTGTTACAACCCCTGCCCTTCCGTTCCGTCAGACGCCTCGCTCCCCGCATTCCCGTCTTTCTCCTGCAGACCGTCGCCTTCCGGTGTTTTTTCTGCATTTGCGCCGGCATTTTCTCCGGCTCCGGCTTCAGCCTTCGTCATACTTCCGTCTTCCGCCGGTTCTTCATCCTCAGCGGGGCTGCTTTTGCCTTCCGCTTCGGCGGCATTATCCCTGCCTTCAGACTGCATATCGTCTCCGCCGACCTCATCTGCAGAAACGCTTTCACTAGCCGGAGCGGTATTCTCTTCCGGATAATATTTTTCTTTCACCGCTTTAATTTTTTCCTCTTTTTCTGAAGAGGTTAAGGCCGGATTTTCGTTAATTTCCTTAACTTCGGCTTCCGCCGCCACTGCCTTTGCAATCATCTCGTCATGCAAGGCCTCCTGCTCCGGCGTTAACACCGGCAAAGGCTCGCCGTATTGTGCCACGTCAGGATTGCGGTCTTTTCTGGACGGCTCTTCGCGATAAGCCTGACGGGCATAATATTCCTGCAGTTCGGCGCTGTTAACCTTGCCGTCGCGATTGGTGTCCATTTCTTTAAACTGTTCTTCCGGCGTTTTGTAAGTTCCGTTTTTTTTGGCTGCGCGGATTTCTTTTTCTTCCCGCCGGCTGAGCTTCAGATTTTTCAAATCGGAAAGCGTAAATTCCTTATCATCGCCGGAAATTCCCATCCGCCTCATCATGGACTTGGTTTCCCTGTCACCCAGACGCTGATATTTGTCTTCATAAGACTTGGAAAGATAACTCTTGGCAACGGCCTGCCCGAACAATGCTCCCGACAAAACCGCACCGGCCGCCAACATCAGAAAAAATCTTTTCATTTTCTCTCCGCTTAATAAAAATTCTCGTTTTTGATAAAGCTTGACGCCCGCATATCAATCAGCTTGCCGTCTTTAAGGGTGACTTTCCGATCCATCTTGTCAGCCAGCTCAAAATTATGCGTTGCAATCAGCGCCGACAATTTTGTTTCTTTCACAATCGACAACAACTCCAGAAAAACCCCTTCCGACGTCCGCGGATCCAGATTTCCCGTCGGTTCGTCCGCCAACAGCAGTTTGGGAGAATTCGCCAAAGCCCGTGCAATCGCTACCCGCTGCTGTTCTCCGCCGGAAAGCTCGCTCGGCCTGTGTGCCAGACGCCGGCCCAAACCCAACCGGTTCAACAGCCATTTGGCCTTTTCATTGGCCACTTTCTGCCCCACGCCTGCAATCAGCTGCGGAAGCGCCACATTTTCGGTCGCCGAAAAATCTCCGAGCAGGTTATGATACTGGTACACAAATCCCAGATAGTCCCGCCGCAAACCGGTACGGGCGTTATCGCCGAGCTTGCTGCATTTCTGCCCGTCCAGCCAAACATCGCCTTTTGTCGGCTTTTCCAACAGGCCGGCAATCTGAAGCAGCGTCGACTTCCCGGAACCGGACGGCCCGATAAGCGCCACAATCTCCCCGGGAGCAATGGCAAAATCCACACCTTTCAAAACTTCCAGCTTGGCAGAACCCTGCTTAAAAGTTTTGACCACGTTTTTAAGTTCTAAAGTCGGCATTTGTTTATTCATAACGCAGCGCCTCCACCGGATCAAATTTTGCGGCCCGATAAGCCGGATACAAGGTTGCCAGAAAAGACAACAACAAAGAGATTGACGCAACCACGGACACTTCCGTCACATCGACTTTTGCCGGCAGTTTTGACAAGAAATAAATCTCGGCCGAAAACAGCTCGCGTCCGGAAAGTCCTTCCAAAAACTGGCGGATGGTCTCAATATTATAACAAACCAGCAGCCCCAAAATCACGCCCAAAATAGTCCCGACCACGCCGATGAACGCGCCGTCCAGAAAGAAAATCCGCATAATGGAACCTTTGCCGGCGCCCATCGTCCGCAAAACGGCAATATCCCGCCCTTTGTCTTTCACCAGCATAATCAGTCCGGTAATAATGTTAAAAGCGGCCACCAGAATAATCATGGTCAAAATCAAAAACATCACGTTTCTTTCCACGTCAATGGCATTAAAGAAAGCGGCATTTGTCTGCTTCCAGTCAAAGACATAAGCCCCTCCGCCGATACTTTCCTCAATGGCACGCCTTACCGGCCGCAGCATATTTTCATCGTCCAGCGTCACGTCAATATGGCTGACGGCGCCTTTCATGCCAAAATAAGTCTGCGCGGTCTCCAAAGGCATAAAAATATAGTTGGCGTCATATTCAAACATTCCGACCTCAAACGTGCCGATCACCTTATAAGATTTCATCCGCGGCACGGTACCGAAAGCCGTCACTTTGCCGTTGGGAGAAATCAGCGTAATTTCATCCCCCGGCACAATTCCCATTTTATTGGCCAAACGGGAACCGACAATCACGCTGTTGCCCTCAAATTCTTCCATATTCACCAGAGAAAGCGCCGTTTTCAACACCGGCCGCCGAAGCAGATCCTGCCGGCTGATTCCGCGCACCATAGCGCCCTCCGCCGCTTTTCCGGCTGAAACCAGCAGTTGGTTCTCAATCATCGGAATCACAAACTTCACATGCTCAAACTCGCCGATTTCCTTAACGGCCGTTTTGTAATTGTTAAAAGGATAGCCGGCCGGCGACATAATTCCGATATGGCCGTTCAAACCGAGAATACGGGACAAAAGCTCCTGCCGGAAGCCGTTCATCACCGACATCACGATAATCAGCGTTGCCACCCCGAGCGCGATTCCGGTAAAAGCAAAACCGGTAATCACTGAAATAAAGCCCTCTTTGCGCTTGGCCCGCAAATACCTTTTGGCCACAAAACGTTCAAATTTTGAAAAAAGCATGCACAAATCTCTCCCTGAATCCTGCTTTATTTATAAGGACAATCTGCATCTTTTGCAACCACTCATCCGGCAATGTGTATAAAAATTCTCACTTTTAATACTTTTCTAAACATTCGTAACATAGAATAGTTTTATCTGGCTCAATAGGAAATAACAATGGCAAAATATAAAAACATTCTGCTCACCACAGCATTTTTGTTTTTTCTGGGAATACAAGACGGCATCCTCGGACAAACGGTTTTAAAAACGGCTGACAACTTTTTCTTCTGGCTGATATCTGCTCTTGGCGCAATGTTTTGGGGGGCTTTGCTGTTCCTTCCGCGTTTTGCCTATATATTGCTTCTGCTTTTTCAATCCGTTCTTTTCGGCATCGTCTTCATCTGGCACAAATATTTCAAAGATGCCATGCCGTTTGAACTGTTATGGCAGCGTTTTTCGGTCGGTCTGGATTTTGCAAAAAAATCAACCGAAACATTCAGCTCTCCGGTTTTATGGCTGATTTTGGGCATGGGACTTGTAAATATTGCGGTTTACTTATTGTCATCCCGCCGCATTCGTAAAATCTATGCCGTTTATTTTCTCATTCCGCTAAGCTTATTCTATTTTTTCGTCTTCAACATTGCCGGCATTCTCCGCCCGATTGCCTTTGATGAAGATGCCTGCAAATATTTAGGCTACAAAACCTGCTGGCTTCATGAGCTCGCCTGCAAAATAAAATACGAAAACAAAACGGAAGACATTATAAAACAACTAAACAAACTTCCGCCCGCAGTACCGGCAGCTCCGACGGCCAGCCGTCATGTTTATGTCATTCAGGTTGAAACTCTGGTATATGACGTGCTCAACAAAAGACTTCCGGACGGACGGGAAATCACACCCTATTTAAATCGCCTGTCACAAAACGGCAAAATTTATCACATAAAAGAATTCAAACACACCGCCAGCGCCAACACAGATTTTGCGGTCAACCTCGGCATGCCGATACCGGAAGGCTTTATCAACCACAATATATACAATGTTTTTTATGAACAAATTGCGCCGGAAGACATTTATCCTTATACGGAAACATTAGCGCAAAAAGCTCAAAAAAAAGGGTTTTCCACGTTCTTTTACCACAACTACCTCGGTACGTTTTTTAACCGCCGCCCTCACGTCACCGGCCAGGGATATGAGAACATATTTTTTTCCGAAGAGATGGATAACCTGGGATATCAGGAAGAACTCTGGGGATATTCCGACAAAGACCTGACAGACTTTATTCTGAAAAAACAAAAAGGACAATCAGATAAAGCTCTGTTTACTTATATCATCACGGTCAGCTCGCACGCAGACTTCATCCTCTTGCACAACCCTGAGCCGTTACTGCCCAACGCCAAAGAGCCTGTCGAAAATTATTACAACGCCATAAACTTCGTCGACAAGGCGCTAAAAAAATTGATAACAGAAAGCCCCGAAGATTCACTGTTCTTTATCTTCGGAGATCATGATTCGGAACAAATATCAGCCAATTCTGTTCCGTTCATCATCTACAGCAAACAAAAGCGGCTGTCTGCACAAGGCGGAAAAATCACAACGGACCAAATGATTGCCCTTATCCACGCCCAAGTAGAAAATGCTGACATAAAATAAGCTTACCGGCCGCGGACCTGCTGCCAGAGGAACTGTCCGAAAAATTCGGCGGCATAATTTTTATTTTTGGCGGCATTTCGGGCAGAATCACGCATATGTTCTATCTTAGGCTCTTTAGAAGCTTCAAACATCTGCCGGTATGAAAGCTTGATATCGTCTATCATCGCATTATTGTAACGCACAAACTCCCTCATTTGCAAAATATCTGACATCAGGCGGAAAGCCTCGTTGTCTTTGCGATAGTACGGCCGGCTTCCCCAGTAACTGTCTTTGGCAGCAGACGGGATTTCTGCAATTCTGCGCTCCAAATCCGAGTCGGATTCATCCAAAAGGTTCGCTCGCTCTGTCCCGTAACGATAAGCCTGCCGCGCAACTTTTTCCACAACCAAATCACGAAAAATTTTTACATTGCGCAAATATCCCTCATCAGCATAAGCTGAAAGAGAATCCGCCAGCAAATCTTTCATCTCATTGCATTTTTTGTCCAGAGAATCTCTTTCGACACGGGAAAAGCGGCGGTGTCCGGCTTTCCAACCGGCTGCCAGCTTTCGGGCATCAATACTTTTAGGCTCGCGCAGGCGGAATTTTTCAAAAGCAACCCCCGGATTATCCTCCAATCGGGCATTTCTGACCTTTTCAATCTCGCTGACTTTCAGTCCGGAGGCGTCATATTCGTAAAAACGAAACTTATTTGCCTTGATTTTAAGCAGCTTGATTTCTTCCTGATATTTGTTTTCTTTCTGCAAAAACTCGGTTTTTAGCCTGTCAATTTCATCCTGATAAGCCGAACGCTGGTGTCTGCAGCTGAATCCCCAGACCAAAGCCGTTGCCGCCGCCGTCAGCAGCAGACGCTTAAACTTAGGCTTTTTCAGCCTTTTGAAAATCTTTTGTTCAATCATTGGAGCCTCTTTGCGATTCGTAATACCGTTACTATAACGCTTCCGACACAAAATTCAACAATTTTGTCACATAGAAGCAATGAAGAACCGTTTCTCTTCTTAATGGAAGATTAACAAAATTTTATATTTTTTATCGATTCGCATACTTTTTTCACTTGTCAGGAGTCCGGATTTATGGTATAAATAATATTGACAAAACATATTACTATATTTTCATACTATTTTGGAGCGAATGGTATTCTACATATCATTTCTTATTATTTTCAGTTAAAACTAAATTTTGAAATATCAATACCTTAGTTTATGCTCCTGACCGATTTCTCATCTGTTTAATTAAAAAAAATTTCATCTTATGAATAAAAAAATTAATTTTACAGGGATTTTGGTCAGCATGCTGATCGCCCTGGTAGCTGTATTTTTCACATCTTGCGCAGACAGCGATGTTTACGGATTAGATGAAAAAATAATAGAACAACCGGCTCAGCCTTCTGAACCGATTGCTCCGGTTGATACAATCGTATCTGTAACTATCGATGCAGACTATTCTTTAGTTTGTGTTGATTCAACAGACTACGAAGCCGGCGCTTCCTTCAAATATGAAGGCAAAGGCTTCTGGTGGTTTGAATTAAAGGATGGTTCTTCCAAGAAAAGTGACGAGTTCTCTTGGAACTTCAACACAACTTTGTCTTGGACACCTGAGAGATTTATCATTCGCGAGAATGAGAAGATTTCTCTGCAGGGAGTAACTGTTAACCCGGTAAGCAACGGCATCAACGCTGTTGTTAATTTCGATCAGAACCTTAGCTTTGATGTTAAGGCTCGCACCGAAATGCCGGAAAATGTTAAAGTTGAAGGTTTTGAAGTTACATATCCCACAGTAAAATGTGTGGATATCAAGGTTTTGGAAGATGAAATCAGCTATACTGAGCTTGCTCAGGAAGCTGTCAGCGGTAAGTTGATGGATTGCTGGTTTGTAGAAATTCCGTGTTTGGCTATTTATGACAATGGTGATGCACATCGCTTTGTCATGACAGTTAAGATCGGTAAAGGTGCTTATGTTGAGCCTGATCAGCCCAACGTACCCGATACCCCGGATCCTACTCCAACTCCCGAGGAACCTGAAACTCCGGTAACTCCTGAGGAACCTGAAACTCCGGTAACTCCCGAGGAACCCGAAACTCCGGTAACTCCTGAGGAACCTGAAACTCCGGTAACTCCCGAGGAACCTGAAACTCCGGTAACTCCTGAGGAACCTGAAACTCCGGTAACTCCCGAGGAACCTGAAACTCCGGTAACTCCCGAGGAACCCGAAACTCCGGTAACTCCTGAAGAGCCCGAAACTCCGGCACAGCCAAGTATTGATGTTTATGTTCCGTCTCAGATGGGCAGCATCATTTCAGCCGTTAAAACTATCGTTATTCGCGGTGGCGATGTAAAGAGTCAGACAACTTGTCTCTCTATCATTTGCGCAAACGGTGTTTACGCAAACATCGACGGTTCTTGGTATACATGGATGGGTACAAGCGCTATTTCTGCTACAAGCGGAAACGGTTCTTGGCAGCCGGCTGACATCCAGTGGTTCAACGGAAGCAATTCCAATGACGGCTGGTTGTATATGGGCAATGGTGCGACACAGGTATCCAAAGCAATGGTCATCACTTTCGCCAGCGGAACTCCGATGTTGGGTTCTTACAGCGGAAATGCTGACGGCACAATCACAATTGACGGTGTTGTTTACGGCATCCGTTAATTGCTAATAAACTAAGAGCTGAGGGATTGGGGCTTTCCCGATCTTTCAGCCACAAGATATTTCTGCCGAGCACCCCTCGGCAACAAAAAAATTTAGTCTTTAATCCGCTTCACTCTCCTCTAAAAAAACACCTTGGAGGGTGGGGCACAAAAATTATTAAAATGAGAACAAATAAAATTTTATTAGTAGTGATGATGGTAATGGCAGTAGTTAACTTCGTAAGTGCACAATCTCGTGCAACTTACCGCGACAGTCGTAAAATTACGACCACTGCGGAAAGAAGCTACCAAACCAATGGTGAAAGCCGCCGATATTTAAAAATCGATGGCAACACATCGTGGTACGGCAAAATTATCGGCGGATATGATCTGACCGATAAAGGCGCTCTTGGTGGCGCTGCCGTTGGTATCCGTATCAATGCAGTTCGCATTGAAGCTGAGGGTACTTGGAGCCAGGAAAACCCGTCCGCTATGGGGCTGGTTAATGTTGACCTGATTAAAGGCCGCGTTATCCCGTTCTTAACAGCGGGTGCCGGTGCCGGAAAACAGTCAACTGGTTTCCAGTTGATTGAGAATGAAAGCACTGGAGAAATCCAGGGTGTAAACGTTCTCCGGAAGTTCCAGTTCCAGGCAACAGCCGGTGCTGGAGTTTCTTTCCGAGTTGCCCCGCATTGGCAGCTGGAAGCTTCTTACCGCTTCACGTTCTATCCAAGCGAGAAATCGTATAAAAACGATCGCCCCGCTTTGGTAGAAACAGTTGGAGAAAATGCCAAAAGAACCATTATGTCAGAAGAATTACACGACTTCGGACATAGCGTTCGCATAGCCCTTAGATATCACTTCTAAGAGTTCTCTCACAAAGAGTCGCAAACTACGGTTTGCGGCTCTTTCCATTTTAAACATCTTCATCTTCCCCCTCCTCCGCCATTTTCTCCCTTTTTTTCTTTTTCTCCTCCTTTTTTACCATTCTTTCCTTCCTCTTCTTTCACAACCTTTTTCTTCTCGCCCTCCTTTCCCCTCTTTTCCTTTCAGTCATCCTGCCTTTCCTGTCATCATCCTACCCTCTACTATCATCCCGAGCGGAGCCGAGGGATCTATTAAAAAGATTTCTCCACACGCTCCGCTTAGTCGAAATGACGGTATGTTATAGCACTGTCATTCTCGGGCTGCGACCCGAGAATCCATAAAGAAACAGGCACTGTACCGGCTGTGAGATGGATTGCCGGATCGAAGTCCGGCAATGACAAATAAAGCTAATTTATTTGACTGAATTCTTCATTCCGTTCAGAATAACTGTCATTTTTCCTTCCTCTCTCCCCCTCTCTTCTCTTATTTTTCCGTCCCTTCTCCGACCTCTCCGCCCTCCTTTTCTCCAACTCGCCGCCCACAGATTCGCCAAAATTCCATATTGGACAAATATTTTACGTTTTCCTCAAAAAATTTGCATTTTTTACTTGCAAGTTACCGCAAAATGTACTATATTATAATTCAACAAAAAATTATTATGGGACAAAATTATGATGGAATATTATTGAGCGGGAAATCTTTTCTTATAAAACAGAGATGAACACGCTAATATTTGTCCAAATTCCCAAATAATTTTTCAAAAGATTAATAACCTCAAAAATTTATTAAAGATGAGACAGAAAAATCTATTTCGGAACAGCATCACAATTTTGATGCTCGCCCTTTGGGCATGTGTGTTTAACGCCTGCGAAGACAGCGAAGTTTACGGTTTGGGAGACGGAAAATCCAACCCCGTAACCGACATTGAACTCGCTGAAGCCGATTGGAGCTTGAAAAACATCTCCATCGACTCCGTTGCCGGTGCTAAAAACTTCACCGATAAAGGTGAAGGGCGCGTAATCTTGCTGTATAAAGACGAGACCAGCAAAGATTCCTCTATCGTATGGAACCCGACAGCTTCCATTGAGTACCCGACCGATCCGGTTTGGTACGTTGATTCCAAAAACATCAGCCAGAAAAATGTCAACAAAGTCGAAAAAACCGACAGCGTTAACATGAAGTGGCAACAATACACCTTCAATTTTGAGAACGGCAAGAGCCTGACGCTCGACGCCAAATCAAGAATTAAGGTGCTTGAAGCCCACGGCAAAAAGCTCGAACTTCCGTACTTCGAATTCACAAAAGTTGAATTCAACGGCGTACAGGAATACAAAAAGCTTCCGCCGGAAGTGGTTGACGGCAAAGAAGTCGAAAGCTACAACGCGATTTTGCGCTTTTTGGCAACAAGAAGTGTAAAGCAGCTGGAAAACTCGGACAAGGTATATAAAGTATATATCCCTGTAAAACTGGTTATCACCAAAGGCGGTGACACTCCTGTTGACCCGACATTGGATAAGATTGAGGCCGATCAGCAAAAATCCACGTTCACGCGTGAATATGACCGCCAGTCCAAATACATCAAGTATATCGATACTTGGAATTGGATTATCAATCAGTATTACAATGACGGTTCTGTAAAGCAGGACTCTAAGAAAGGTACCATCAACGCATGGTTTGAATTCCCGGGCAAACAGAAAGTATATCAGGAAAGCTTGGACTTTTCTTGCACCGGCTCCAGTTCGGAAAGCACAGGTTCAACGTCAAAGGACTTCAAGTTCACTTGCGGCGGCCAGAGTTTTACGATCAGCAGCTATTGGGAAAAGGCAACTTACAGCTTCGGCGGCCAGACAATTGAGCTTCCCTACCATTATTTCAACAACATCAGTTACAATACATATAAGGCTGAACGCCAGTATGAAAAAACTGAAAACGGAACAACTTATCAGGTTTATCTGGTAACAATTTCGATGACTGCCAGCAACACCAGCGGCGAAAACGAACAGTTCAACGTTTTGTATGAAGTATGGAAAAAGAAAACTCCGATTGATCCGGATGATCCGAACAATCCTGACGATCCGACAAAAGACGTCGATGCCTACATCAAAGAAAGTCACTTGGACGACAACAATAAGTCTCACGCTACCATTACTATCATAGATAACAAAGGCGGTGAAAGAGACACAACAGTCGCAATCCAATACAACATTTCTTGGTCGTTGGATACTGATTTCGATGTCACTAAGGCTGATAATTCTGTTTCTCATCAGAGCATTTCTGACGGAACAAGCAATACTTCAACACGTACCAGCGGAGCATTTACGATCCAGACAATCAAGACCGTAAAAACTTCAAGCTTTAACGGCTTCTCTCATAAAATCACTACGGTGAACGAGAAAGCAACAATTAAAGTTGCCGGCAAGGTGTTGACAATGCCTTCTTCTGATTTGGTTCCGGTTTATAAATCTTACACTCAGGATAATCCGACAACGGCTGACAACCTTGTTTCTTATCCGACCCATCTGAAGTATGACTGCTCTTACAACAATAAGACAACGTCAAAAACACAGAATGGCGTTATCAGAGTGAAGAAAGAAGATCCGAAACCAGACCCTGTTTATGATGAAGATGCCTGGATTAAATCTGACAACCTGACAGATGATGGTCTGGCTAGTGCAATCATCACAATTCGCAACAATAAAGGTGCGGAACGTGATTCTTCTGTACAAGTTCAGTACAACAATTCTTGGAGCTTGGACAATCCGTTTGACGTGACAAAGAGTGACAATTCTGTTGTCTTCTCAAGTATCAGCAGCGGAACAACTTCCACCAGTACCAGAACGCAGGATGCATTCAGAATTACCAAGACCAAAACAACGAAGACCGCTTCGTTCAATGGTTTCAGCCACAAGATTTATACTGAGGTTGAAAAAGCAACAATTACTGTTGCCGGTAAAGTGCTGACAATGCCTTCTGCCGATATGACGGTAAGTTACAAGGATTACAGTCAGGATAACGGCACGACCAGCAATGGCGTAACCAGCTATCCGACCAGACTGAACTATACCTGTTCATATAACACCGGTTCATCTTCCAAAACTCAGGAAGGTACAATCCGTGTTAAAGCTGACGAACCTGTAACCGATGTGAACGCTGAATTCAAAACTCGTAATTTGACAAATACCGGATTATCTTCTGCTACTGTGATTATCACAAACAGCAAAGGTGAAACCAGAGAAGAGAATTACGAAATCCAGTATCAGCTGAGTTGGAGTTTGGCAAATCCGTTTGAGGTTGACAAAGCCGACAACAGCGTTTCTCATACGGGAATCTCTCAAACCAACTCTTCTTCCTCAACCCGTACGGAAGGCAAGTTCACAGTGACAACAACGACAAAGACTTACAAGTCTTCATTCGATGGTTTCTCTCACCCCGTTACGACGGTAAATGAAACTGCCGTTCTGCACATTGCCGGAAAAGATTTGGAAATGTTGGCATCGGATTTGACCCCGTCATATGTCAATAATAATCAGGAAAGCGGAAGCACCAGCGGTAATACCACGAGCTATCTGACGCATCTGAATTATAGTTGTGCATATCATCAGGGTTCTTTGGGCAATAAGACTCAGGATGTTACCATCAAGGTAACCAAAAATGAGCCTCAGCAGCCGGATGTTGTTATTCCGAGCACTTTAGGCAAAATTATCGGCGCTCAGAAAACAATTGTTCTGAGAAACGGTAATGCCGGCGACAGAACAACTTGTCTGGCGATTAAATGCGAAAAAGGTGTCTTTGCAGTAATAGATGGTACCGAGTATACATGGGTAGGTGCTTCAACATCCGGAGAAGTTTCTGCAACAAGCGGTGACAGCTCTTGGCATCCGGCAACAATTATTGCCAAAGGATGGGATAAAGAAAGTCTGGCTCAAGGTTGGCTCTATCAGTCATCTGACGGATCTGCATCACATTCGCAGATGTCTGCAGCCAACTGCAACACCTATGGAGTATCCGATCCTCGTTTAGGATCATATAATACCAACAGCGATGGTACAATAACCATCGATGGTACGGTATACGGTCCTGAATTATAGAATTCCCGATCAATAAGAAAAACCGGCAAGCTTCATGCTTGTCGGTTTTTTTGTTTTTAATAATAACGCCGGACTTTCAAATTGGCAATCGGAGCTTTTCCGGACTTTTCTATACAAACCTCACGCCTTGAAAACAAAACTATGGCCTGCAATAGTTCTTCCTCACTGATTCTCCGAACATCAGTAAGAGCACCGGCCGGAATAACTTCAAGGTTTCCATGGCTTATCGTCAGCAAAAAACGCTCTTCCTGAGGATATTTCCGCAAAACTTCATCTCCCGCAGACAAATGCTGACATGCAAGACTGCTCCTGTTTTCCTCTTGATAAATCCATCCAAGAAAAACACATTCATTGTCTTTTTTAGCTACGATGTACCCACATCCCTCAGCAACAGCCTGCCGGATAATCTCGCACATATTGCCGGACAAACCGCTGACATGGGATAACAAAAGAAAAGAACCGTAACCAAAGGAATAACCTTGCTCTTCATAAAACGTATTCATAACCATAAAAATTTAAAATAATAATCTGTTACCTATGGTTAAATTTACTGTAACGCTCAGGCTTTGTCTACAAAAAAAGTACACGAGCAAGAAACCTTCAAGCTTGATGACGCTAATACTTAAAAGACAAGAAATTGTTATGCTGTGAAAAAGGTTTCAAGCGGCAAACACTAAATTCCGAAAAAGACTAATGCTGCGACGGAGATTTCGAGCGACGTGTACAAAAAAGTACACGAGCAAGAAATCTCCTAGCATGATTAGCCTTTAGCGGGATTTAACAGTGGCTTCCTTTATAGTTTGGAACAACACATACAATAAAGGAATGACCAACAAACCGACAAAAGTACCCAATAACATTCCGTAAAATACCGGAACGCCAATGGCAATACGGCTGCTGGCACCGGCGCCTGTCGCCACAATCATAGGCAAAACGCCCAAAATGAAGGTAAAGGCCGTCATCAGCACCGCGCGAAAACGCTCTTTGGTTCCGACCAACGCCGACCGGACGATTGATGTACCGCGTTCCTGCTCTTCTTTGGAAAATTCCACAATCAGAATAGCATTCTTACTGGCCAAACCGACAAGCAGAATCAAACCCAGCTGGGCATAAATACTCAACGGCAGTCCGGTAATAAACAAACCGGCCAAAGCGCCAAGCATTGCCACGGAAACCGATGTCAACACCGGCAGCGGCGTCAGCCAACTTTCATACTGCGCAACCAGAAACAAATAGCCGAAAGTAATCGCCAACGCCAAAAGATAGCCGATCTGGCCGCCGCTGGCTTTTTCCTGATAACTGATACCTGACCAGTCATACGTAAAGCCCCGCGGCAATCCTTTAGACAGCTGTTCCAGAGAAGCCATCGCTTCGCCGGTACTGACGGAATTGTTCTGAACCGCCGTAATAGAAGCACTCGGATACTGGTTATAACGGGTAACCACACGCGGTGACAAAACCTTGCGCAACTTAACCACGCTGCCCAAAGGCACCATTTCGCCGTTTTTGTTCTGAACATGCAGATTGCTGATACTGTCAATGTCTTTACGGAACTTCCAGTCAGCCTGAATCATAACCTTGTTCACCTGCGTACCGAAGTTAACGTCATTTATATAGCTTGACCCCAGATAATTCTGCAAAACGGCAAAAATATCACCGATTGCCACACCCATTGCCTCAGCTTTCTGCCGGTCAATATCCAGATAAATATTCGGCGTCTTGGCAGTATAAGTCGTATAAGCATAAGAAACTTCCGGCGCCTGATTAACCTGCAACAGCATATTCTGCAAAGCGGCTTCAATCTGCTGAGGATTATCCGTGTTGGTCGACAACAAACGATAATCCATACCGCCGCTCATACCAAGCCCCATAATCGCCGGCGGTTCAAACAACTGAACTTCGGCCTGCGGCTTATTGGCAAGTTTGGCGCGGATACGGTTCAAAATATTGGTTGAATACAACTCCTCGCCTTTGCGTTCATTCCACGGACGCAGGGTAATAAAGCCCAGAGCGACGTTTTCGCCGGAACCGCCGATCATACTGACGCCGGCAACAATCATAACGCTGTCAACCCCCTGCTCTTCTTTCATCAACGGATAAACCTCATCAATAAACTTCTGCGTACGTTCGCGCGTTGCACCCTCAGGCAGCTGAATATTGACCATGATAACACCTTGATCCTCATTCGGAATAAACGAAGTCTGGCTGATACTTAACAGCGCATAAACCCCGATAACAATCAAACCGAACAACAGGGCAATCACGGAAACCTTACGAGCCACAATCGCCACAATCGCCACATACGTATCTCTGGTTTTGTTCAACGTCTGGTTAAACCAGAACAACGGGCCATGCGTAATCTTTTTCAGCGGACGCAGAATTGTTGCGCACAAAGCCGGAGACAAAGTCAGAGCATTCACTGATGAGAAGAAAACCGAGGTCGAAATCGTCACGGCAAACTGCTGATAGATTCGACCGGTAATCCCGCCCATAAATCCGACCGGAACAAAGATGGCAAGCAGCACCAGCGTTGTAGCGATAACGGCACTGGAAACCTGCTCCATCGCTTTAATCGTCGCTTCTTTCGGCGTGAGCTTTTCCGTTTCCATCAGATAAAGCACGCGTTCGACCACCACAATCGCATCATCCACCACCAGACCGATGGCCAGAACCAGACCGAACAGCGTCAGCATATTAATACTGTATCCCAACGCCAGCATCACGGCAAAAGTTGCAAAAATAGATACCGGAATGGTCAGGGTCGGCACCAACGTAGAGCGCCAGTCCTGCAAAAAGATATAACAAACCAACACCACCAGAGCAAAAGTCAAAATCAGAGTAAAGACAACTTCCTCGATTGAGGCCTCAATATATTCCGTTGAATCATACCCGATCATATAAGTCATATCTTCGGGAAAATTCTGCGAAAGCTTCTCAATCTCAGCCTTAACGGCAGCCATGGCTTCAAGAGCATTGGCACCGGCCAGCTGATTAATGGCAATGGCAACGTTCGGTGCATTATTAAATTTGGAAGTCGCATGATAATTTTCTTCACCGATCTCGACGCGGGCAATGTCTTTCAGACGCAGCAAACCGCCCTGCTCAGCCGTCCGGACAATAATGTTTTTAAAATCCTCCACCTCGTTAATACGCCCCAAAGTCTGCAGCGTATAAACCATTTGCTGATGTCCGTCTCCGGGCATGGCGCCGACGCTTCCGAGCGAAGGCTGGTAGTTTTGGCTTTCAATTGCCGCCGTCACGGCCGAAAGCGGCAGATTTAAAGCCGTAATTTTATCAGCATCCAGCCAAACCCGCATACTCAGGCGGGAAGAATAAACATTAACCTCACCCACGCCATAAACGCGCGCCAGATTGTTTTTAATGTTGTTCTGCACATAGTCGGCCAGTTCCAGAGTTGAGTGCGTTCCTTTCGGAGAACCGATGGTAATAAAGCCAAGAATATTGGAAGACCGGCTGCGAACCGTCAGGCCTTGGCGCGTCACTTCCGTCGGAAGTTTGGACTGAGCCTGTTGAATACGGTTTTGCACCTTGACCTGCGCCATATCGCGGTCAACGCCGACTTTAAAAGTAACGGTCAGGGAATAACTGGAGTTTTCGGATGAAGAACTCATATACAACATATCTTCCACGCCGTTGATTTCTTCTTCCAGCGGAATACCGATGGTCTTGGCCACAACTTCCGCACTGGCTCCGGGATAAGACGCCGAAACCACCACTTCCGGCGGCGTAATCTCGGGATAAAGAGCAATCGGCAAAGAGAAAATGGAAATAACGCCCGCCAACGTCAAAACGATGGAAATAACCATCGCAAAACGCGGGCGCTCAATAAAGATTCTCGAAAACATCTGTTACTTTACCTCCGCAGTATCAGAAACCAGCTGAGCATTCACTTTCTGCCCTTCCCGAACTTTTTGCAGGCCTTGGATAATAACTTTGTCATCAGAGCTCAGACCGTCCAGAACAATTTGTTTATCCTCAAAAACATCTCCCAATTCAACACGTCTCTGCTCGGCAATTCCATCCTCATTCACGGTAAAGACGTAATTGCCGTGCTGATCCTGAGCCAAAGCGGCCTGAGGAACCAAAACAGCCAGTTGCTGCTGCTTTTCGCCGATGCGGATATCAACATAGTTTCCGGGAATCAGCAAATCTTGATCGTTTTTATATTCGGCATAAACTGCAATCGTCGCTGTTTCCGTATTGACTTCATTATCGGTAAAACGGGACTGCAGATTATTAACCAAAACCGTTCCGTTGGAAAGCACCAGCTCGGTCAACAGCTGGCTGGCCTTGCCGTCATACATCTGACGCATGTCAAGCATATCCCGGTCTGTTACGGAAAAAGCAACACGGATCGGGTTGGTCTGAACAATACGGGCCAAAGTCTGGGTCGCGGAAGACACATAGTTACCTTCGGTCACCAAAGCCTTACCGATACGGCCGCTGATCGGCGCCTTAATTTCGGTATAGCCTAAATCAATTTTTGCCAGATCAAGATTGGCCTTGGCCTGAGCAACGGCTGCCTTGGCCTGCAAATAACTGCTTTCGGCCGTGTCAAGCGTTGCTTTGGAAGCATAATTCTGCTTGCTCAGGGAAGACTGTCTTTTATAATCGCGCTCGGTTTTTACCAGATTCGCTTCCGCACTTTCCAGCTCGGCCTGACGCAGCTCCACATTGGCAATATAACGTTCCTGCTCAATCACAAACAAAATGTCGCCTTCGTTCACAAAAGAGCCTTCTTCAAACAAAACCTTTTCCACATAACCGGTAATCTGCGGCATGAGATTAACACTCTTAATCGGCTCGACATGGCCGATATAAGTCTTTTTCGGAGAAATATCCCGCGTCTCCAACTGCTGAATCAGAACATACGGAGTCCCGCCGCCCATTGCGGCCATATTAGCTGCCGGCGGCGTCAGACGACCCTTCAGATACCAGCCCGCCGCACCGCATAATAAAAAGACAACCACTCTTTTTATAATTACTCTGTTTTTCAACTTACCAACTTGCATCTCATTACCTCACGTTCTTAATACTCTTTATCATCAAACCAAAACTCTTTCTGACCATTGCGGGAAAACGAACCAGCTCGGAATCGTTGGAAAGCACTTCCGATAATATTCCCTGCCATAAAGACATCAAAATCAAAGCCAAATCGTCAACATCCAAATCGGGCCTTATTTCTCCACTTTTTTGAAAAGATGTCAACAATTCTTTTAATTCTTTCAGCGGGATATCCCTGATCTCCCTGACGGCATTGCCGACAGTTTTCACAATCCCTTCTGACCATTCCATATGAAAACGGGCAAAAAACAAAAAGCGGCGGTAATTGGCATCGTCAACCACCATTTTTGCAATTTTGACCTGAACTTCGCACAAATCTTCCAAACTTTTAACGTTATCTGCAAATTCTTTAATCTTACAATGATTGTCATAAAAATTCTGCTTGATAACTTCTATCAGCAAATCCGGTTTATTCTTAAAATGCCAGTAAACGGCACCTTTTGTCAGATTTATTTTTGCTGCAATATCATCAAAAGTTGTCCGTGCATACCCTTTTGTGCAAAAGACGTCCAATGCCGCCCCAAGAATGGCATTTCGGGTCTGCTCCGCTTCCTCTTTTGTTTTTCTTACCATTACATCACCTGAAATTACGCATACATTCAAGCTGAATGTATAAAACAAAATTTTATAAAATCAAGCATTTTTATTAAATTTTGCAAAAAAAATCCTCCGGTTTATTATCCGGAGGATTTATTAAAATAATATTTATTTTTAAAATTTTCTTATCAACTGCAAATTAGCCCGCAAAATAGCGTCTTGCTGTGCCTTAACTTTCTGCTTTCTGATTTGTTCAAGTTTGATTACGTCCTCCCAGAGCTGGAGATTCTCCTCACGGACAACGCATTCGGGACGAATAAAATTATAAACTCCTGCCTCAGAACGTTTATCATTATAATCCATTCCGCCCTCCTTTCAATGTTGTTGAGTTATGATAATAATATAGCGCTTATATTTTGTTATACAAGCATAATAGCATAATAAACTTAACAATATGTTTATAAAACGGAATGTTTAATTCTCCTAATATGCCTTCCTCCAGAAATACACAATTTTCTATTGTATCATCTGCCATGTTGTGCAATAATAAATATAAGATTACTATAATTTTTAGGATGTAAATCATGACAAAAAAATCTTTTGGAAAAAAATTAAAAAATCTGCTTATCAGCACTTTTGCTTTCGGCACACTTTTCAGCGGCAGCCCTGCTCAGGCACAAAAAAAGAACTGGGATGAAGAAGAATTCCGTAGAGAACAACAGGCAAATCGTACTGAATTTGAAGCTTATAAAAAACAACAAGAAATTGAATGGAAAAACTATAAAGACGGCAACAAAACTGAAAAAGCATCAACATATAAAAAAATCGCAACAGCACCGTCAAAACCGGTCATTACCAATTCTCCAATAAAAAACCCTGAACAATACAAAAAAATGTTAGGATTGTTACCCCAAATGCTTTACTTTATGGATGTTGTCGACAATAAGAATCTGAACATCAAAGTCGAAAGCAACAAAAGAATGTATTACGACAAAAAGGCAGAAATTTATGCCAACAAGTTCGGAACTTTAAACGACAATGACGCTGAAGATTTATTTGCACAGGAATTTCAAGGAGTCCAAATTATTAAGACAAACGGACTGCGTTTTGTAAGCTACAAAGGCAAAGGATATGAAATCAAGCCCAACGGTCAGGCTTTATGGGATGCAGACTGTCGGCAGCTTGGTCCCAATTCTGATATAAAGACCAGAATTTCCAAAGCCATAGCGCTAAAACAAGAAAGAGCCAAAAGGCAATACAACAAATTACGCCGCTAAAAAACGTTATACAACAATTTGCAAATAAGATTCCGCAGACGATAAAACTGCTGCTGCAATCTCATTACCCGATGATACGCATTCTTCAATCTCGGAGGCCCCAAGCAAACCACGAATAAAACCCGCGGCAAAAGCATCGCCGGCGCCATTGGCATTAACGATTTTTACATCAGGCTTTGCCGTAAATCCCCGCCATTTTTCATTATGCCAAACCGCACAACCGGACGCCCCTTTGGTCATCACGCATAATGGCGGCAACAAACTCTCATCGCACGCCAGCTCGGCAAACTCCGCTTCATTGCCAAACAAAACATTACATTTCGGCAACATCTCCGACCATAAAGCCCTATTCTCCCGCACACAGGAGACATCGGCCAAAGTCAGATAAATACGGCAACTGCGGCAGCAGGCTTCCGCAACAAGTTTTCTGATCAATTGCGGATTCTGGTCAAAAAGATATCCCTCAATAAATATAACACGGCATTGCCTCAACAAATTAAAATCAACATCTTTTTCCTCAAGCGTCTTTGCCGCCAGCGCTTTGGCGCAGATTGTCTTTTCACCGTCATCATGAATCAAAACCGCACAAGAACCGCTGCGCCCACCCGGCACAACGCTCAAAACCGCTTCAACCCCGCAATCCTGCAAAGAATACCGAAAATACTCCCCTTCTCTGTCACATCCGTTTTTTCCGATAAAAGCGCATTTTGCCCCCAAACGCCCCAAATCACGAAGACTGTTGGCAACCGACCCACCGGCGCCGATGCTGAGTTCGGGAAAATCCGACAGGGCATAAAAATCCTCATAACTCAGTCTGGCATAACGCCCTTTGTACGGCAAAACTTTTCGCATAACCGGACTTTCCGGCACAAATCGGATTCTCTTGTCGGTCATTGCCATACCAATCCCCAAAACATCATACATTAGCGTCTTCCCATTGCAGTATTTTGCAGATAAAGTCACGCGCCTTATCCAGACTCATGCTTCCGTCCTCACCTTTTAAATGCCCTTCGGCATCCACATAAACAATTGCAGATAAAAGGTTGACGTCATTAATCTTATCAAGTTCGTTCTTAATATTTTCCGGCCCCAAACCGCCGGCATATCCCTGCAGCCGGTCTTCAAAGACAATTCCTTCGCGGCAAATCGGCATCACGCCTTCACCGAATGAGGAATCAAACAAATTGTCAAACATCACGCCGCGCCGGTAGAGCTCCCGAATAATCGCCGCATTATTGGGATTATAAGAAAAAACAAAACGATGCGCGGGATAAGCCGCAACCATTGCCGCCACGGTATCAATATCCGGCTCCCTTTCCCGCCCGATTTTAAAATTAAGCTGCAACCGCCTGAAAATCCTGCTGCCGTCAGCATAAGCCAATGCCATAAATTCAGAAAGTTCGGGTGCAACCGCGCCGTTACAAAAATCCTCCACCCAGTCTTTATTAATATGCAACGCCAGCTGCACCGGTTTTGCAAGCTTCCGCGCCTCGGCTGCCACTTGTTTTATCCAATGATATCTGGGCATTCCGTTCCGGCACTTATCCGCCGAAATCTGGATTCCGGCTTCCGCCATCGGAAATTCGGACAGCAAATCAAGCAAACCGCCGACAGAAGTGTTTTCATTAGCACCGGAACAGGTAATTGTCTTTACGCGCATATCTTATATCCTTAAAAAAAATTTTTTCTTTTATGTTATAAGCCGGCTCGGAAAATTGCAAACAACATTTATCCTTTATTATCAAGGATTCTTCTGCCGGCGGCATAAACTTTTTTCATCAGTGTCGACATTGCAAAATCTTCCATTCTTTCCGGCAAAACAAACTGCCCGCTATACCAGGTTTCTTCCGTTTTCCAGATATAAATTCTCAAAACCAGCTTAAAATGCGTAAAAACATGCGAAACTTCAATACCGGTATCCGTGGCGCCGCAGCAAACCTCCGCAGCTTCCTGCCACGGGAATTCATACAATCCGGACAGCAGCCCTTTTTCCGTCCGCTTACGGATCAAGATTTCTCCTGCCTGATTGCTGATTAAAAAAACCTTGCCGTACTTTTCTTTCTTCTCAGGCTTCTTACGCAAAGGAATTTTCTCCACGTCACTCTGTCCGGCCGACCGGCAAAATTTCTGCCATGGGCAAATCAGACACTTCGGACTTTTGGGCGTACAAACAATCGCCCCCAAGTCCATAATCGCCGAAGCATAATCTGCAGGATTGACAACATCGGTCAAAGCTTGCGCTTTCTTCTCAATTTCCTTTTCAATTTCCACCACCGGATCGCTCAAATGATACATCCGGCAGATAATCCGGATAACATTGCCGTCAACAACCGTCTCCGGCCGATTAAAAGCCAGCGCCAAAAAGCTGGATGCCGTATAATTCCCGATTCCTTTCAGCTTCAACACCTCGGATCGTATCTGCGGGAAATTTCCGTTAAAATCATGAACAATCATCTTTGCCGCAGCATGCAGCGACCTCGCGCGGGAATAATATCCCAATCCCTGCCAATAGCAATAAACATCATCCAAAGATGCCGCCGCCAAAGCCTGAATTGTCGGAAATCGTTCCATAAAACGGTAAAAATACGGAATAACGGTCTTAACCGTTGTCTGCTGCAACATCAGCTCGGAAACCAAAATAACATACGGATCAGGATGCGCCCCGCCTTTCACGCGCCACGGCAAATCGCGCCCGTTCTGCTCATACCAGCCAAGCAAAAGCCGTCTCAACTCTTTTTCAACTTTGTTTGCCATACACACTCCGTTTCTGCTTTCTTTTTACCCCGTCGTCGGTAAATGTCAAAACAATTTATCTTTTTGAAAAGATTATTCGGCATTTTAGAAAATACTTACTATATTTTTAAAACCGCCGGCTTTGCACATGACGCTCCGACAACTGTAATAATAATCAAACAAATGCGGATTTTCTTAATATTTTTACTTTCAGTCTGGTTCAAAATGGATAAATTCTCCTTCCGCAAAGTCATCGCCCTCGTCCTTGGCATTATTTCAGTCACAGGCATTTGCTTCAGTTAAAATATCCGCAAAAAAATCATACAAAAAAAATTGATTTTATAAAAAAAGACATTATAATAAACGGAAAATTTAATTATTATTTCATTGAGATTTACAAAATATTATTAACTAAATCAATCAGGTTATGGAAACAACTGTAAAAAAAGTAACTTCAAAGGCTGCAAACGGGTATTTCGGCATCATTGCCCAAGACAACACAGGCGGAATGATACATTTTTGCTGCAAAAACAATGCAATGCCTAAAGCAGGAGATAAATTACACATTTTCTATCTCCGCGGACACCTCAGTTCTGTTGAATTTAACGGCCAAAGAATCCGTTAAGCTCCTGACCTCTTACAAAAATTTGTCCTTAACTTTTAAGGACAAATTTTTTTATGCTTCACCGGCAACACAGCCTGCACTGACAAACGCAACCGCAGCGCGCCCTACATCTTTGACGGCATAGTCTTTCACAAGTTCAGCTTATCTGAGCTGAACGCCGTGTCCGGGCATAAAAAAAAATCTCTCCGAAGAGAGATTTTTTTGGTGCACCAAAGTTGATGAATTGTTGAACTCGATTGTTGATGAAACAAGAAAAATAAATGAATGGCAATAATTAAAATATAATAACTTGCGGAGAATAATCATCATATTCTCCGCAAATTTTGCGTAGTTTATATTTGTGCTCTATATTAATTGTGTGTATCTTTTTTTTCTTGTGCTTCAAGAGCCTCTCTTAAATTAGTAGCTTCCCTTAAATATTCCATATATTCATCACAAACATAGCTTAGTGTTTCTAGAAATGACGTTGGCTTATAAACAAGATTATCTCTCAATTCCAAAAACAGATAATATTCTGATTTTATCTTCACCGTCATTTCAGAAAATTCATTATCTCGTGAACGGACTAAAATATCTGTATAAAAAGGACCATAACCATCATCATCAACAAAAAAACGAGCCATTCTATTACAATCATCCCATAATTCCAATAATTCATCACCTATTAAAGAGGTTGGAGCATTATTAATTTTATCAACCATATCGTTTATTTTTGCTTCAAATTCTTCTTGAGTTTTAATTTCAGACATATTTTTTCTCCTAATAAATAGTGTTATTTTATGTTTTGTATATTACATTATTTTAAGAGTATTTGCAAAAATAAAATCAAAAAAAATGATGCTTTTTTATAAAAATTTGTAATTTTTTTACGAATTTTAAATAAAAGTATTGATTTTTTTGCTTTTTATTTCTATATTTTGATTACAAACAACAACTGCCGGAGCAAAAAAATGGCTAAAGTAAATTTATTAAGAGTTAAATTTGCAAATATCTTGTCGTTTAAAGATGAACAGGAAATATTTTTTACAGCGGAATCTAAATATAGCAATACCCCGACATCTTATATTAGAAGAGTTAATGCTATTGGAGATGATTTGATTACTCCTGTTACTGCATTTTATGGAGCCAATGCTTCCGGAAAGAGCAATATTGTTAAAGTGTTTAATGATATTGTCTTGCCTTTGTTAGGAAAAACAGATAGTAAACCATCATTTGAATTTTATAAGCCATTTTTATTAGATGACGAATCTGCATCAAGACCATCATCTATAGAAATAGACTTCTGTCTTGATGATATTAGATATATTTTATCATTTAGCTTTGATAAAACAGGAATACTGACAGAAAACTTAACAGAATATCAGAATAAAAATAAAAAAGTCATTTATGATAGAGTTGAAAGCAATATTTACAAACCATACAAAGAAATTATATCAAAATTTGATATTAAATATATAGAAGATTCTTTAGGCAAAAGACAGGATTTACTTGTTCTTGATATTTTGGATACAAGAGGAATTTCTTATATTCATAATATTTTTGAGGCCTTAAAAGATATTTGTAAGGTTACTTTTATAAATATCTTAGAAACAATGTTTAATATGGATAGCTTGGCAGAAAAGATTTATCAGGACAAATCCTTGCATAAGAAAGTTGTTGAGTTAATTAAATATGCAGATTTGGGAATTACAGATATTAAAGTTGAAGAAGAAAAAGATTCATCTGCACTACCTTTTACTACCTCTCCAACCGGAAAACATTATAAAATTAACTTTGAACATATTGGGGTAAACAATAAAAAGTATGAATTACCTATTTCTTCAGAAAGCTGGGGAACTGGGCAGTTTGCAAAATACTTGGTTATGTTTGTTCCAATTTTAGTTGGTGGTGGAATTTATATTATTGATGAGCTTGAAGAAAAGTTACATCCGATGATGCTGGCTAAAATTGTTGAGATGTTTAATAACCCCAATATTAATATTGGTGGGGCACAGCTTATTTTTACCACTCATAATACTTCCATCCTTAAATCAAATATTCTCAAGAGAGATGAAATTTGGTTTGTTGAAAAGAATGAAGAAGGATGCTCTGAGGTTTATCCTCTAACTGAATTTAAGGCTATCAGAGAAGGCTTTAATTATGAAAAAGGCTATTTAGAGGGCAGATTCGGAGCAATTCCATATTTGGGAGATATTAATGAATTAGCTAATATTTTGGAAGCAAAGGAATAGCTAATGGTTAGTTTAGATAGAAAAAATAGGCACAATAGAAAAGAAAGAAGTGCTGCCAAAATGGTTATTTTTACCGAAGGTGATGTAACTGAACCTCAATATTTAACTGATTGGATTAGAAATTTTGCTGCTAAAAATGGTGTAAATCATATTAAAGCTATGACTAAATTTGAAATTGTGGCTTCAAAATATGAATCAGAACCCTTAAAAATTGTTGAAAATTTAATTGAAGCAAAGAATCCAGCAAAAAATTATTTAGATACTTTTTATGCTGTGTTTGATGAAGATGATAGAAGCATAGGAGGGAAAGATAAAGAGAATTTTGACAAGGCTTTTGAGGAAGCAAAAGACAATAATATCAAAGTTATTTGTTCCAATCGGTCTGTTGAATTATGGGCTTTGATGCATTTTTCAGATAAAACTCCAACCACAAAAAATGATTTGGAAAAAGAATTAAAAACATATCTTCCTCAATACAATGCAAAAACTAACAAAAAGTTTGATATAGCTTTGATGCTGGTTGATAATAATGAGGATAAAGCCATAGTAAGAGCTAAAAGGTTGAGAAAAAACAACTCCCAATTAGGTGATTGGAGAATAAGACCATCTACCAATTTTGATGAATTAATTGAAGCAATGAGAGATTTTGTTAGGAGGTAATAGGCTAACAACAACAGCCATCTATAGCACAAAAGAAAATTCCTCAACTTTATTTAAAAACTCTGCAACATCATTAGGTGTAAGAATTTGGCAAGTTTTATGATAAGAATAATCTATTTTGTTAGTTTTTTCAAAATCGTCGTATTTTCCTTTTTCTTGTTCTTTTAAGGTGGATGTAAATATAATTTGATTTGGAAGAGTATTAAATTTATCTATTACTTCTTTCTCTTTTGGTGTTGATAATTCACCATCTCTAAAAGCATCCATAACAATAGGAAAATTATGATTTAAAACTTTAGCTAAAGCATATAATTTTGACAAATAAAATTCTGCAGCTTCGCTGCCGGAATATACTTCGTTTTTAATGGTAAATAGCTGGTCAAATATTAGTTTTCCATCAATATCAATTTCCTTATAGAATTTATTCATCTCAGATAATATTTTATTTAAAATCTCTCTTTTTGAGGAACTGTTTCCTTCCTGCTTAAGTTTAGCTGAGGATATAATATTTTTATAATTAGCAATGTTTTTATCGATTTCTTCAATTCTTGCATCAACATCACTAACACTTACAAGCTCGGATTTATAAAGCAATAAATTTTCTAAACTTACATCTTCTTCTTGAAGTAAGACATTTAGTTCACTTTGCTTTTTTTTCAATTCAATATCTAATTTTATAATTTCTTCTTTATTTGTATCAATTCTAGCCTCAATAGATGCTAAAATATTTTTTCTTATTTCTGCATCAGATGCATCAAAACTGATATCATTTTTCTTATTAAGATACCCAATATGACTAGAATTACAATCTAAACAAACAACACTACCTTCTGAAAAACTACGATTTAATGAACCAAGCTCTTCTAATAAACTTTCATTTTTAAGTTTTTTATTATAACATCTATTACGTTCTTTTTTTAATTCAATGATTTCATTTTTCTTGTTTTCTAGTTGAGAAATTTTTTTCAATAAAGCTTCCCTATCTTGAGTATAGCTGGCAGTTCTTATTGCAGGTATGTCTTTTTTTAAAATCTTATTTTGTGTTATTAAAAGCTTTTTTTCTTCATTTAAAATATTTATTTTTTCTTTTAGCTTATCTTGGTCAATTTCTGATGGTTTATAACCACATCCCATATATGAATAAATCATATTTATGAAATCGTCCTTATTACAGTATGAGCTATTAAATATTTTGGAAGTATCTCGACCATCTTGTCCAACAAAAAATAACTGAATGAATAAATCTAGTTCAGCTAATTTCTCTTTATTATCTTTAAAAATGATAGGAAGTTTGTATATATTTTTATCAAAAAATCTTTTAAAGTCTGAAACACTATCATAAATATTAAAACTTTTACCTCTTTTAACAATAAATGTTTTATCCTTTCTACAAATAGAGAAGTTGTCATCATCAAGCTCTATATCTGCAATAAAATAATAATTTTTATATTCAAATCCACTTGGAAAAATAGGTTCGTTACCTAAAACATAATATAATCCTTGAGCAACAATTGTTTTACCTTTATTATTATCATCACTGAAAATGATATTTAATTTTGGTTCTAATTGCTTTTCAATATAAGCTTCTTTTTTGTTTCCTATGTATAATTTTTTAAATATCATTCTTCCATCCAATCTTTGACAAGAGCAATAAAAAACATTGTTGAGTTAAATGTTAAATGAGGTATTGCTTCAATTTTTTGCCTATCAATTAGGTCAAATATTTCCACTACACTGAAATTTTTATTATTAATAACTGCAGAATGAATTTCTTCAAACAAAATCCAATATGAAGATGCATTGGCTTTATCAAATAACATTCTAAAAATTTCATTCTTGCATTCTTCAATTATTTCTTTTCTATCACTTAACTCTCTTCCGTCTAAAACAGGCGAAAAACAATTTGGAGTTCCTTCTGCAATATTACTTCTGTGTAGAAGTCTGCTTAAAACTAACATTTTTATTTCATTTGATGTCACGTGACGATTATGTTTATCAAACTCTCTCATAATATTTATTGTTATGTTTTCCTTGTTTTCACATTTTTTTCCCGATTGATGCTTTTTAATTTCATCAAATATTTTATCTAAATATTCATTGTTAATTATAGTAGAAGATTTAATTTTTATTATTGATTTAATATAATCTGACTTGTTTTTATTTTCACCTACAAATGTTACTTTTAATAAAAAATCATCTATGCTTTCGTTTGTTATTCTTGTTTCATCAATATATTTTTTTTCTATGCAAGCCTTTTTCAATCCTTCGATGATTGATTTTTTGGATTCTTCATTAAAATTTTCAATATTAAATGTTTTTATTGTATTATCTTTTAATATTGTTGAGGCAAACCCTCCTGTAAATAAAATATAATTTACAAAATTTTTATTAAAATCTGATTGATAATTTTTATAGAGAGTTACTAAATATTCACCAATTTGCTTTCCTCTTAAATTTTTACTTGCTTTTGATTGAATATCCCAAGCTCTATCTCCCATTCGATGAATACCAGTTACATCATTAAAAAAATCAATTACAAAATAGAATATTTGGTCAGAATCTTTATGAAAATTCATAAGATAAAGTAATGCCTTAGTTTCCCCTTCAGAAGCAGATTGATTCGTTTTTTCTGTTGATGTAACCACATATACCATTTATATACTCATATTATTTGTAATAACTACAAACGAGATTAAGCATAAAATAAAACAAATACAAGTAGAAAATGTTACTTTGATATACTTATATGTTTTATTTCTTATATACTATAACATCAGAGCATACCCTATTTTTACATTTACAAAAGTGTAAAATCTAAATTATTTTGCTTGACGATTTTACAGCTGTAAAATATATTCTTAAATATAGATTTTACATCAAGGGGTATGGCAATGATATTTAATTATATACGAGTCTCTTCAATTGAGCAAAGCACAGAACGACAACTAAAAGATGTCACTTGTGACAGAGTGTATGAAGAAAAAATTAGTGGTAAAGATACCAATCGTCCTCAGTTACAAGCAATGCTGGCAAATATTAGAGCAAACGATATCATTAACATACACGAGATGAGTCGCTTGGCTCGTAACACTCGTGATTTATTAAATCTTGTAGAAGAAATAACCTCAAAAGGAGCTACTATCATTTTTCATAAAGAAAACCTGACTTTTAAGGGAAATGAAAAGCAAGACCCCTATCAAAAAATGATGATGGTTATGTTAGGAGCTGTTGCAGAGCTTGAAAGGGCTATTCTATTAGAAAGACAAAGAGAGGGTATTGCAATAGCAAAAGCTAAAGGGAAATACAAAGGTGGAAAAAACAAACTAAGTAGTGAGCAAATCACTGAATTAAATAATATGCATAATCAAGGAATGCCAATTTCTTGGATTGCAAAACAATTTAAAATCACTAGACCTACAGTTTACAGTTATTTGAAAAAAGATGGTTAATGCACTATTTCTCTAATCTTTATGTTGATTTATAAATCTTCTAATAGTGCTTCTATCAACCTTAAACATTCTGGCTATTTGGGTTTTAGGGATATTTTGTTCAGCAAGTTGTAGGATTCGTTCTTTGTTTTTCTTTAAATCATTGAATGCACTTTTACGACCAAAAGGACGACCAAGGTGCTTTCCTTCTGCCTTAACTCTTTTTAGAGCTTCTTTTGTTCTTTCAGAGATGAGCTGCCTTTCTATCTCTGCAGCTAAACTGAAAGCAAAAGCAAGAACTTTACTCTGGATATCTGAACCAAGACGATAGTTCTCTTTTAATGTCCATATTTGACACTCTCTTTCTAAACATTCTTTTAATATTCCCATAACTTCTAATAGATTTCTACCAAGACGACTTAGTTCTGATGCAATTAAAACATCTCCTTTTTTTAATTTTTTGAGTAATTTGCCGAGTTTTCTTTCATTTAGAGGTTTTCTTGAAGATATTTTTTCTTCTACCCACTTATTAATTTCTATATCATTTGCTTCACAATATGTTGAAATTGCTAATTTTTGGTTTTCTAAGACCTGAGTTTGTGTGCTAACCCTTATATATCCATATATCATATTCAATCCTTTTAAAATATTTATCAGATTGAACAAAAATACATAAAAAAATAAGCGAGATAATTAATTCACCAATTAATTATCTCGCTTTTGATATCATACAAATTAATCTAAAATAATCAATTAGAATCTTATATTATGCTTTGAAAATAAGCATATTCTAGCAAAATTAATGTTTTAAATGAATATTCCCTAAAATAGGGTGGGTTAATTGGTGAATTAGCCCATTGTTAGAATGTATAAATAATATATCACTATCAGAAAAAGAAATACCTTTAAATACTCAAGTAAAGGGATGGAATTTACATACTCAAATTTACAATTTAGAAGATTATAAAGAAGATATAACAGCATCAAATGATGAAAATATTGACATTTTAGAGCAAGATATTGAAAAACTTAGTCCTTTTTTATTAAAAATCTTGCTTCAAGATAAGACAACTGGAAAATACATTCGTTTTGCTTGTGATGAATATGCCAAATATGGAGAAGCCTATACTGCTGAAAAAGAAATACTTCCGGAACTTATTACCAAAGATAACACTAGAATAATCCAACCAAGAATATCAAAAACCAAAGATGAACAAATAAACAGAACTCGTAAATCGGCTGAGGTTTTTACTCCTTCTTGGATTTGTAATGAAATGAACAACCATTGTGATGAAGAATGGTTTGGTTATTCCAATGTATTTAATACCCCAAATGGTCACGATTGGATACCAACAACAGAACCTATACAATTTGCAGAAGATAAGAAAAGCAAAAAAGAAGGTTGGATGAAATATGTTGATTCAAAAAGATTAGAAATAACCTGTGGTGAAGCACCTTATCTTGTTTCCAGATATGACACAACTACCGGAGAGTTTTTGCCAATAGAGAAAAGAATTGGTCTTTTAGATAGAAAACTTCGCATAGTTAATGAAAATACAACAAATGAAACAGATTGGTTTAATTGGGCAAAACGAGCATATGAAGCCACTTATGGCTATGAATACCAAGGAGATAACTTGCTTTTAGCAAGAGAAAATCTTCTTTGGACATTTATTGATAATTTTAAATTCAAACACAAAAAACAACCAACACTAACACAAATCAAACAAATAGCCAATGTAATTGCGTGGAACATTTGGCAGATGGATGGGCTTACAGATACAGCTCCTTTTAGCGATTCCAATGAAGATGACAGTCAATTAGAGCTTTTTAGCGATTTACCAAAAGTTTTAGAACCAATGCTTTGCAAAATAAAGGATTGGCGAAGCGATAAAGTTTTTTATTTCCAAGAAATAAAGAAAGGAAACAAAAATGAAATTTGATGTAATTATAGGAAATCCACCATATCAGGAAACCAGAGAAAATACTTCTGATGGCCCAGTTTATGATAGATATATGGATGAAGCATATAAATTAGCGAAAATTGTTGAGTTAATTACACCAGCAAGATTCTTATTTAATGCAGGACGAACTCATAAACATTGGAACAAAAAAATGTTAAATGATGAATATTTTAATGTATTACGATATGAACCTGATAGTAAAAAAATATTTTCCAATACAGATATAAAAGGTGGAGTAATCATATCTATAAGAAATAGCAAAAAGAAAGTTGGAAAAATTGAAGTTTTTACTTCTTATCAAAAATTAAACTCTATTTTACATAAAATGAAAAGAGAATCTTACGACAGTCTATCTTCTATAATGTATCCTTATTCGACATATTCTCTTAATGAGGAATTATTTTGTGATTTTCCTGAACTTAAAAACATTCTCAGTAATTATAAAATAATAACAACCAATATATTTGACTTATTATCTATGCTTTTTGTTGATGAACCTAAAAATAAAGAAGAATTTTGCTGTTTATTAGGACGTCAAAACAATCAAAGAGTTTTTAAGTATATAAATAAAAAATATATAAATACAGGAAATAATTATACTAAATATAAAGTAATTATTCCTAAATCTAATGGTTCAGGAACATTTGGAGAAAATTTATCATCACCATTAATAGCTGAACCTTTTATAGGATATACTCAATCATTTTTAGGTATAGGTGCTTTAAATACAATATATGAAGCACAATCACTAATCAAATATATTTCATCAAAATTTACACGAGCTTTGCTTGGTATATTAAAAAGCACTCAAGATAATCCTCCTGAAAAATGGAAATATGTCCCCCTTCAAGATTTTACTGAAAATTCTGATATTGATTGGTCTAAATCTATACACGAAATAGATTTACAGCTCTATAAAAAATATGGGTTATCAGAAGAAGAAATTCAATTCATAGAAACAAAAGTTAAACCTATGGAGTAAGAACTATGGCTAAAATCAACATTAAGACAAGTAAAAAAGTAATACCTATGTGTTATGCCTATACTACTCCTCAAATAGCTAGCCACGAAGGTTGGACTAAGATAGGCTTTACAGAACAAGATGTTGAAACTCGTGTTAGGCAACAAACCCAAACTGCTGATATAGAGTATAAAATAGAGTGGAAAGCCAATGCTATATATGATGATGGTTCAGGAGATATTTTTCACGATACTGATTTTCATTGTTATTTGAAAAAAATTGGAATTGAGAGAAAAATAGGAACAGAATGGTTTCATATCCTACCTCAAACATCCAAGCAACGATTCGATGAATTTAGGGCAAATAGAGGAATTGCTCAAACAGATGTTGTAATAGAATATAAATTAAGAACAGAACAGCAAAAAGCTGTGCAGCAAGCAAAATCATATTTTCAACAATATGCAGATGATGAGCCTGAGTTTTTATGGAATGCAAAACCTCGATTTGGTAAAACTCTTTCAGCATATGATTTATGTAAACAATTAGATGCTAAAACAGTTCTAATAGTTACACATCGTCCAGCTATTGCAACCTCGTGGTATAGTGATTATGAAAAATTTTTTGGAACTCAATCTGGTTACTTTTTTGTTAGTCAGGTTGATACACTAAAAAACAAACCTTGTGTTGTAAAAAGAGAAAATTTACCACCCTCAGCAAGAAAATATATAGAATTTATATCATTACAAGACCTTAAAGGTGCAATAGATTTTGGTGGAAAATATGACAAATTAAAGCATATTGCCCAATTAAAATGGGATTTATTGATTATTGATGAGTCTCACGAAGGTATTGATACATATAGGGCAGATATTGCTTTTGATAATATAAAAAGGAAATATACTCTTCATTTATCAGGAACTCCTTTTAGAGCTTTGGCTAATTCAAAATTTGAAGAAAAAGCTGTATATAACTGGACATATGCTGATGAACAAAAGGCAAAAAAAGAATGGGATGAAACAAAAGAAGAAGAAAATCCTTATTCTACTCTACCTCAATTAAATCTTTATACTTATCAAATGTCTGAAATCATTAGAGACAAGCTACAAAAAGGTGCTGATTTTGATGATGATGGAGAAACAGAAAGCTATGCATTTGATTTAAATGAGTTCTTCATCACTAATTCAAATGGCTCATTCAAATATGATGCTGATGTAGATAAATTTTTAGAAGCATTAACCACTCAAGCAAAATTTCCATTTTCAACAGAAGAACTTAGAAATGAATTAAGACATACTTTTTGGTTATTAAATCGTGTTGATAGTGCCAAAGCATTAGCAAAGAAATTGAAAGAACATCCAATATTTAGGGAATATGAAATAGTCCTAGTTGCTGGTGATGGTAATTTAGATGAGGATACAGAAAATCAAAAGTCCTTTGATAAAGTTGTAAAGGCAATCAAAGAAAATGACAAGACAATTACAATTTCTGTTGGACAATTAACAACAGGAGTTACTGTGCCGGAATGGACTGCTGTATTAATGCTAAGCAATGTAAAAAGTCCTGCTCTATATATGCAAGCTGCTTTTAGAGCTCAGAATCCTTGTTTATTTAAATATGGACAACTGCAATTTCGTAAAGAAAATGCTTATGTATTTGATTTTGACCCTGCTCGAACATTAGTTGTTTTTGAACAATTTGCTAATGATTTAAATACAACAACTTCTGCAGGTAAAGGAAACATAGATGAACGCAAGCAAAACATCAGGGAGCTAATCAACTTCTTTCCAGTGTATGGTGAAGATGATGAAGGAGAAATGATAACCCTTGATGCCGAAAAAATTCTTACCATTCCTCGTAAAATTTATGCAAAAGAAGTTGTTCGTAAGGGATTTATGTGTAATTTTTTATTCCAAAATATCAGTAATATTTTTAATGCACCCAAAGAAGTTATTGATATAATACAAAATTTCACTCCTCAAAAAGAGCCTATCGGTGTTACATACGAAACAAAAGATAAACTCAATATTAATACTGAGGGAGAAATCGAATTGTCATCGGAAATGGTTATTGGTAAAGCTGCTGATATATTTGGAGAAAAATTATATAATAATATTGAAGATGAACTAGTTAAAACAGTTGAAACCATAAAAGATGAAATTCAAAGTAAAAAAGAAGTCGATGAAATTAAAGAAGATTTGAAAGAAAAATTTCATATAGGAACTTCGGCAATGATTGAAATTGCTAAAAAAGAATATGGAAAGGATTTAAGTAAATCAGCTCAAAAGAAATTGGTTCAAACATTAAATGCTGATGCCGAAAGGACTTTTGAAAAACAATTTGGTTCCTATAAAATTGATATTGAAAGACTTGAACGAGACCGCAAAATAGAAATAAAACAAGCTAAAAATGAAAAAGAAATAGCTGCTATTAACCAAAAATTTGATACAACTAAATCTGTTGTTGAAAATAATCTAGCTGAAACATTAAAGAATTCAATTAACCAAGTTGTTCACGAAGCTGGTAAGACCATTGTAGAAATAACAGAAACAGACATTAAACAAAGAGAAAAGCAAAGTATTGAAGAAGGTGTTCGAGACCATTTAAGAGGTTTTTCAAGAACAATACCATCGTTTTTAATGGCTTATGGAGACGAAAATACAACATTAGAGAATTTTGATACAATTATTCCAAATGAAGTATTTAAGGAAGTTACCAGCATAACTCTTGATGAATTTAGATTTTTAAGAGATGGTGGGGATTATGTAGATGATAAAACAGGTGAAACAAAACATTATGCTGGAAATTTATTTGACCCAGTAGTCTTTAATGATTCTGTAAAAGAATTTCTAAATTTAAGAACTAAATTAAGTAATTATTTTGATGAAGAACAGATAGAAGATATATTTGATTATATTCCACCGCAAAAAACAAACCAAATCTATACTCCTAAAAAAGTTGTAAAAGAAATGGTTGATAATTTAGAAAAAGAATGTCCTGAATGTTTTGAAAATTCAGATAGAACTTTTATTGATTTATATATGAAATCAGGTCTCTACATTACAGAAATTGTAAAAAGACTATTTAATAGCAGTAATTTGAAACAAAAATATCCAAATGAACAAGAAAGATTAGAACATATTTTTGCAAATCAAGTTTATGGTTTAGCTCCAACAGAAATTATCTATCGTATTGCAACTGCTTATATTTTAGGTTTTGATGAGAAAATGAGTATTGATAAACATAATTTAAGATTATTTGACACTTTACCTTCTGTTCAAAAAGGAACTCTGGAAAAAGATTTAGATAAGGTTTTTAAGTAAAAAGGAACTATTATGCTATTTGAAGTATTGGGAGAAGATTTACGCAAACAGCTGTCTCATATAACTAAAAATTTAAGAGGTGGTAGAAAATCTACTCTTTATATTGAGATATATGAAGATAACATTATTTTCGTGTATAGAAACATTGAAATGCCAATAAGTGTCTTAAATCATATAAGTGAAGAACATAAATTAAGGGCAATATACACTATTTCGGATTATGCATTACTACATAAATTAATTAAAAAATTTAAGAATTGTGATAGCTACTTACTAGATTTCTATCCAAATTCTATTAGAATTCAGATAGGTAGTGTAAAATTTGAAGTATCTGCAAATTTACAGTAACATAAAAGCCTCAAGGTTGTTTAATCTTGAGGCTTTAATTTTATCAATTAAACAAATTCTCTAATCATTAAATTCAGTCATTAAATTTTCTACATTGAATCCGATTGATTCTCTTATGATATCTTTAATACTCAAATTATTGATTTTTGTTTTAGCATTTATATCAGCACCATAATAAATTAGTAATGAGGATAGGTATATCATATCATTATACCCAGCAATCATTAAAGGTGTAACATTAAACTCATTACCAATATTGGGGTTTGCTTGATTTTCTAAAAGAAAAATAGAAATTTCTTTTAGGTTTCGTCTAATACTTTGATATAAAATTGTTTCTTTATTTTTATCTCTCCAATTTATATTAAAACCTAAATTTAGCATTTTCCTTAATACAATGATTTTTTGAAATTGTCGGAGATGTGGATTACAAACAACAGCAGATGCTAAAGAATATCCATTTCTCAAATTTTGATTTAACATTGCTTTGTTTAGCATTTGAAGAAGTAAATAATATGATTTACTTGTTAAAAAAATGTTGAATATGTTATTTTCTCTTTCTTTATAAAAATAAGATAAATCATCTACATCAATTAACTCTAATTCATCTTCTAAATATCCAATATCTTTTCTATCTTCCCTTACTGCATTATCTATAATTCTTCTTGTATAATCTTTACCTTCATTCATTTTTACTCCTTAATAATAGAATTTTTTAATATACCTAGCAGTTTATTTTGCCAATTTGACATCTGTTTTTCCTGATTTAATTTAAGATATAAGGTTAAAATAGATGCTATACTTGGATATTTGTTTTGGTAAACTAATGTTCCAAGGTAATTACTGCATTTATTTAAATATTTGCAGCTAAATTCACGAAAACTATTTATTTTTCCTTCTTTGATTAAATTATTTGCTACATCTATGACTAAATTAAGTTGGTTATTCATTGTTGATTTATTCATTTATTTCCTTATTTGTGATAAATGTATTTATCATATTCTTAAGCCAAAACTCACTACGTTTCGTTTTAGCTAGAAACTTCGCAATCACAGATTGCTTGTTTTATTTTTTTTAATTTATTTTTTTAGATTAATTAATGTATTTCAGTATTTTCGTTAGATTTGCTCTTTTTACCCAACTTACGAGGGTAAAAAAATATAGCATTTTCGTTGAGTTTGCTTTCTTGTTTTGGTTATAGTAAATTTCTTTACAACTCATACACCGCCAATATGAGCCTTCCACCTGCTTTTTCGGTTGGCACATTGTAAAATCCAAACAAGAACTAAATTCTACAATGCCGAGGTTGTCAAGGAGCACAGACAGAGCCTCATTTTTCTAACTGACATCATCAGCCGTGTCCTATTTATATTCCGCCGACCGTCTTTGGAGGAGTTACTTTGCGGTGCTTACACCAATGGGCAAGTCTTCATAGGTTTTCAGTTTGTTCCCTGCTTGAGGGTGCTCATAAAAAAGCCTGTTTCCCCGTTTTTGTGGCACAGATTATGAAATCTGTGATTGGTATGTCATTTATTCTTATAGTATCATATTTGATTTTCTATATGCAAAATTATTCTGCTAAATTTATTTATTAAAAATGCCAGAAAAATTTTTATTTTTTCAAATCAGAATAACACACTGTTTTTACTTAATAAAAAAAATTTGCAGAAATTTGACTTTTAAAAACTTTTAATATATTATCTCGTCATTCAATGAGGTGGTTTTATCCTCTAACCCTTAAATTACATATCCATAAAATAGCAATTATAGTTTCAACTTTCATTTGAAGGTGTGCTATGGATTGCCTTAATTATCAAAATAAAAACTCAAAAAAAATAACTGAAGTTGGGGATGATGTTTTCCAACTATTGTTGATATTATTAGAAATTGAAATGCATAAACAGGTAAATTAGGAGAATGGATATGAAAGCTGTTGTTCTAGCTCGTGTATCCACCGAAATGCAAGAGGATGGATTCTCTTTAGATGCTCAACTGGATAGATTACGAAACTATTGCTCAATCAAAGGTCTGGAAATAGCAAAAGAATTTACTTTTGTGGAAAGTTCTTTCCACGGAAAAAGGACTAAATTTTATGAAGCAGTCAATTACATCAAACATCAGACCAAATTAACAGCTCTTGTAGTTGATACTGTTGATAGGCTTCAACGAACTTTTAATGAATTCCCAATGCTTTTAGAACTTGTGAAGAAAGGAAAACTTGCTCTTCATTTCTTCAAAGAAGGACTTGTGATTGATAAGAACTTTAAGAGTTCTGATTTGGCAATGTGGCAAATGCAAATTTTATCTGCAAATATGTTTGTTAATTCAACCAGAGATAATGTAAGAAGGTCTGAGGAAAGAATGCTTAAAGAAGGTTTACTTCCCGGTCCTGCACCTATTGGTTATTTAAATGTGAGAGATGAAAAGGGAAAGAAAACAATTATTATTGACCCTGAAAGAGGACCTATAATAAAAAAATTGTTTGAGGAATACTCAACTGGGCTATTCTCAATGGATGAATTGGTTAAAAAATCTAAGCAATGGGGATTAAAAAATCGTAAGAGTGGAAACCCAATGACAAAATCACAATTTGCAAGTGTTTTGCAAAATCCATTCTATTATGGTGTGATGTTTTACAATAAAACTTTTTTTCCTCATATCTATGAGAAGCTTATTTCTAAAGAGCTTTTTGACAAATGCACAGAAATAAGAACAGGAAAATTCAAAAGAACTTCAAAACATACTAAAGAACCCTATATTTTTAGAGGATTAGTCCGTTGCAAATATTGTGGTTGCTTACTTTCTCCATACACTAAAAAAGGTAAGTATGTTTATTTAAGACATACAGAACTGAAAGATTGTGAGCATTGCACCAATGTTAGTGAGCAAATTATCTTGAACGAAGTTCATAAATCTCTTTTATCCATTAGTTTTGATGATGATTTAAAGGCTAGCTTAGCAACTCGTTTGAAAAAACAATATGAGATAACTCACGGAAGAACAAGTTATCAATTAGAAAAAAGCAAAAATGAATTGTCTGATGTTGAACAAAAACAGAAGAAACTTTTAGACTTGTTAATTGCAGAAACTATATCTGCTGAAGTATATCGTAGTAAAAATGCTGAATATGAAATGCAAAAGATTGACTTACAAAATAAAATTCAATCATTGCAAGCTCCTGATACTTCTGTGGAGAGAGCTATTGATAAGGTATTGAATTTTAGTCAAAATTCTTATGAGATTTTCAAAAGTTCGCAAATTGAAGAAAAAAGACGAATTTTAAATATTGTTTTTGCGAACTTTTTTATGGAAGGGAAAAATCCAGTTATTTCAATGAGAAAAAACTTCAACCTCCTATCAAATTTAGGAGGTTGTCAAGATTGGTGCCCTGGAGAAGACTCGAACTTCCACTGGCTGAGCCAACATGCACCTGAAGCATGCGCGTCTACCAATTCCGCCACCAGGGCATAACCGTAATTCGAAAACACTTATAAACTCATTTTTTTAATAAGTCAATATATCCGTACGAATTTAATAACAAAATTGTACCTAAAATGACACGATATATTACAAACGGCAGAAAAGTTGACTTTTGCAGCCACCACATAATGATATAAATGGCCACAATTGATGCAATAAACGAATAAGTCACACCGTCAACTGCCAAAATCATCTCCTGAAAATCGCGCGATTCGTACAATTCGAATCCAATCAGGCCGGCCGCCCCGACAATTGCAGGAATCGCCAGCAGCATTGAAAACTTGGCAGCTTCCTTCCGCTCCAAACCCAAAAAACGCGCCATCGTAATCGTAATGCCTGAACGGCTGGTACCGGGAATCAGAGCCAGACATTGTGCCAATCCGATCAGCAAGGCGTCAATAACCCCCAAATGCTCAACTTTTCGAATGGTCATACCGGTACGATCCGCCGCAAACAGAAGCAAACCGAAACCTAAAATCGTCCATCCGATGATACGTGATCCTTCTTCATCCCGAAACTCAATCCCCATACTGCGCAAAAACAAGCCGAACAAGACCACCGGAATTGTCCCGAGAAAAATCAGCCAAAACAGACGGTTCCCCGGATTTTTAAAATCCGGAATAAAAAAGGTCTTCAATGTTCCTTTAATCACCATCCAGACATCGGACCAAAAATAAATCACCACAGCGATAATAGATCCGAGATGTACGGCCACGTCCAAAGCCAATCCCTGATCGGGAAATATTGTAAATTGCGAAAACAAAATCAAATGCCCGGAAGAACTGACCGGCAAAAACTCAGTCAGTCCCTGCAATACGGACAACAATACGATATGCAAATCAGTCACGTCTTAAACTCTCTCTTGTTTAATTCCAAAAGCCGTACACAAACGCTTTTTCAAAGCCGACGGAGAAATCGGCTTTACCAGATACTCCTGTATCCCGATATTTTTGGCATCCAGAACTGTTTTTTCCTTCGTGTCAACCGTCACCATAATAATCGGAATTTCTTTGTCTCCGGCCTCATGGTGAAGCTTCAGTTCTCTGGCAAAATCCAAACCTGTTTTCCCCGGCATCTGCTGGTCCAGCAAAATCACGTCAACCTTAAAATCCGCCAAAATCTCACGCGCTTCTTCCACATCAACCGCCTCGCGCACGGTCTTAATCCCGATCTGATGCAAAGCAGTTTTCATAAAAGTTCGGGAAAACTTGTCATCATCAACAATCAGACAATTAATTGCTTCCCATAACATACTCTTATTTGCATTTTCACTCATCTCAACTGCTCCCGTCAGTAGTATTAAATTTTATTTTCTATAAAATAAAACAAAATTCATTATTATTCGTTAACGACAACAAAGACATCGGATTAAATTTAATCCCCTTAAGACTGGCTCCCCAATGCAAATGCGGACCCGTCACTCTTCCTGTCTTTCCGACCTTGCCGATAATATCGCCTTTTTTCACTTTCTGCCCCACTTTAACGCTCATTTCGCTCAAATGGGCATAAATGGTGTGCAGCCCGTAGCCGTGATCCAAAACAATAACATTTCCGGAATAAAACAAATCATCGGCATTCAGCGTCACAACCGCATCTCCCGCAGCTCTGACTTCTGTTCCTTCGGGCGCGGCAATATCCATTCCGGCATGCGGATTCATCTTTTTACCGTTCATAATCCGCTGCCCGCCGAAATGACCGCTGATACGCCCCTCTACCGGCTGAATAAAACCGTGCTTCCAATAAGATTTTTCCATATCTTTCGCCAAAGCGTCGCCAATCTTCCTGCGTTCGTCCAAAATCGCCGCTTCATCGGCTTTTGACGGCGTTACTTTTCGCTGCGGTACGCCTTTCAGATTCTGAACATCCCATGCCGTCTTGGCCAGCTTCAGATTAAACTTAACCGACTTGCCGTTCTCGCCTTTAATAACAATCTCCTGATTTTCGGCGTCATCACGCCCAAAAGCCAGAATAAATTCGCCGTAAGGAGATACCCGGTGTGTTTTGCCGTTGCTGATAACCTTGGTAAAATAATCCGTATGCCCGCGCAAAATCTCGCCCTGCGCCGCTTTGCCGCAAAGCTCGACTGCCTGTACATTACCGGTGCAAAGCAGTCCCAAACTAACCAAACAAATCCATTTGCAATTCATTTTTATCCACAACTACCTTTGTTTTAACTTTTCCGTCCGCAAAATTAATTTCCAAACCGGCGGCTTTTCTGGCCTGTTCGGCGGAGTAAACCGTTTTCCGGCGGCTGTCTTGTACCCAGACAAACCCTCGCCGCAAAACGGATTCTATTGAAACTGCTTCCAATCTAACCGCTAAATTCTTTAAATTTTCTTGCTTTTTTTCAAAAATATTTAAAATATAATACGGGCGTAAAGCCGCCTGCGCCACCTGAGATTTTTTGCCCTCAGCCATCTGTCTGAACGCGTTTTTCAAACGTTCAAAACGGTCATCAAGCCTTTGCTGCTGTTCCAAAAGGATTTGCGAAAGCTTGGGAATTCCCCGCGCCAAACCGTCCACTTTGTTTTTGTTTTCCTGCAGAAAACGGAACATGCCGTTTTTAAGGCGATTCTGCAAATTCTCCGTCTGCATCAAAAGCTCTGCCCGTACCGGAACGGCAAATTCCGCGGCTCCCGTCGGCGTCGGCGCTCTCATATCGGAAACATAATCAATCAGCATCGTATCGGTCTCATGCCCCACCGCCGAAATCAACGGAATTTCCGAGGCATAAACCGCCCGTATGACAACCTCTTCATTAAAAGGCCAAAGATCCTCAAGGCTGCCGCCGCCGCGCGCCACAATCAAAACATCCGGCTTGGGAATTGGCCCATTCTCCGGCATGGCATTAAATCCGGCAATGGCTGCAGCAACTTTTTCCGCCGCCCCTTCTCCCTGAACCGGTGTCGGCCACAACAAAACATGCCGCGGAAAACGGTCGCGGATTCGGTGAATAATATCGCGGATAACTGCTCCGCTGGCCGACGTCACCACGCCGATGGTCTGCGGCAGATACGGGATTTTTTTCTTATGTGCCGCATCAAACAACCCTTCCGCAGCAAATTTTTGTTTTCTTTCCTCCAAAAGCTTCAACAACGCTCCGGTACCGGCAACCTCCATTTGCTCTATCACGAGCTGATAAGACGACTTGCCGGCAAAAGTCGTGATTTTTCCGGTCGCCACGACTTCCAATCCGTCTTCGGGCTTAAGCGGCAGATGCATCGCCACGCCTTTCCATATCACTGCCGACAAAACGGCATTTTCATCCTTCAAAGAAAGATAATAATGACCGGAATCAGCTCTTTTGCAGCCAAAAATCTCGCCGCGCACCCTGACTTTGCTGAAATTTGTTTCAACAAAACGTTTGATTTCAAAAGATATCTCACTGACCGAAAATTCAGGAAGCTCTTTTTTTTGCGTTGCTTCAATATAATCTATCAAATCTTCCATCTCTAATCCACGTCCAAAAGATTACGGGCAAAATCCGCCGCCCTGAATTCATCCAGATCGTCAATTCCTTCGCCGACGCCGATATAATGAACCGGCGTGCCGGCTTCTTCGGCAATGGCAGCCAGAATTCCGCCCTTGGCCGAACCGTCAAGCTTTGTAACCACCAGCCCACTGACCTCTGTCATCTCTTTAAAAGCCAGAACCTGTGCCAACGCATTTTGTCCGGTCGTTGCATCAATCGTAAGCAATGTCGCCTGCGGCGCGTCCGGAAGAATCTTTTTAATCACCCGAACCACTTTTTTCAATTCTTCCATCAGGCCTGCTTTGTTTTGAAGTCGTCCGGCAGTATCTATAAAAACAACGTCATCACTTTGCTTAATTGCTTCCTGCAGCCCTTCATAAACTACGCTTGCGGCATCGGCGCCAATCTCTTTGGCAAAAACCCGTGCACCGCAACGCCCGCCCCAAACCTGCAATTGCTCAACCGCGGCAGCCCGAAAAGTATCTCCGGCAATCATTGAAACCTTTTTGCCTTGAGCAGACAGCTTGGATGCCAGTTTTCCGATTGTCGTTGTTTTGCCGGCACCGTTCACGCCGACCATCAAAATTACAAAAGGTTTTTGCACGGCATCAACAATCAGCGGCTTTTCCAGAGGGGTCAAAATCTGCTCGATCTCTGCCGCCAGCTCACGCCGGATGTCTTTGTCCTCAAGCTCCTTGTCAAAACGTTTTTTGCCAAAGGCTGTCACGATTTTTGCCGATGCTTTCACCCCCATGTCGGCCGTAATCAAAAGCTCCTCGAGTTCTTCCAGCATCGCCGCTTCAATTTTTCTTTTGCCGAAAATATCGCTGATGCCGCCGGAAATTTTCTGAGAAGATTTTTTCAGACCGATACCGAGCTTTGCCAACCATCCGCTCACTTTTTTTCTCCTTGCGTTTTCAAAACTTTTTCCGCAGCTTCGCCTTTTTCTCTCAGCCTCTTTGCCCTCTCACGCCGAACCTCGACCGGAACCTGAGGCATTAACGCCGCCGGCGTGCCGGAACGCTCCGAATACGGAAAGACATGCAGTTTTGACAAACCGGCTTCATCCACCAGCTTTAACGTATTCTCAAACTGTTCTTCGGTTTCCGTCGGAAAACCGCAGATAAAATCAGCCCCGAAAACGGCTTCCGGCCGCAGCTTTCTGATTCTTCCGCACAATGCAATAACGTCTTCCCTGCTGTGCCGGCGCTTCATCCGCTTCAAAACCATGTTGTCGCCTGATTGAACCGAGAAATGAAAATACGGATGAATATTGGCATATTCCGTCAGCAGGCTGATAAAATTGTCATCAACCGCCGCCGGATCAAGCGAACCGAATTGCAAAGACGGCAAATCGGGAAAAGTTTGCAAAATTTTTCCCACCAGCCCGCTGAAAGAAGGCTGATACGAGCAGGCATCAACGCCAGTCAGACAAATCTCGTCAAAACCTTGCTTTCTGAGTTCTGCAATCTGCGACAAAATGTCAGCTTCCGCCACCGAACGGTTATTGCCGCGGGCATAAGGCACAATACAATAAGTACAGCGGTGATTGCACCCCTGCTGTATCTGCACAAAGGCTCGCTGCCTACCTTCAAAGCCGGTAATCAGATATCTGTCATAACCGTCATAATCAAAAATATCGCCGACAACGGATTTTTCCGTCAATTCCCCGCCGATATACTTTTCAATCTCGGCCTTTTCTTTATTTCCGAGTACCAGATCAACTTCGGGCATACGGGCATACTTCTGCGGCGCAATCTGAGCCGCACAGCCGGTCACGATAATCCGCGCTTCCGGATTCTCTTTGCGCAGCTTGCGAATAGCCTGCCTGCACTGACGCTCGGCCTCTCCGGTCACGGCACAGGTATTAACCACTATCACATTTTCAAGTTCGGCCAGTTTTTCTTTTAAAACCTCTGATTCAAAAGAATTCATCCGACAACCGAAAGTCACAACTTCTACCATAAAAAATTCCTCTTCTTCGGCAATATAAGCCAAAAGAAGAGGAATTGCAAACACAACAGCTTAGTTTTTAAGCATTTTTAGCAATAATTTCCAAAGCCTGATCAGAATATTCTTTAATCTTCTCGGCACTGAGCTTCAAATCATGATGCTCGCTGTCAGACAGCTTCGGATAAATCACACTGTGAACCCCGCGCTTTCCGACAACCGTCGGCAAAGACAAACAAACGTCTTTAACGCCTTCCACGTCATCATGATGGGAAGATACCGTCAAAATGGCATATTCATTGGTCGTAATTGCCTGACAAATGCGGCACAGAGCGCCGGCAATACCGTAAAAAGTCGCCCCTTTGCCGTCAATGATTTTATAAGCGGCATTACGGACGCAGTCGTCGATCTCGGCTTTAACTTCCGCCGTAAAAGGCTTGCCTTCCAGTCTGGCCAGTTCTTCAATCTGCACCGTGCCGGCATCGCCGTTGGACCAAATCAGAACTTCGCTGTCGCCATGCTCGCCCAAAACATTGGCATGAATAGACTTTGGAGAAACGCCTAGGTGATACCCCAGCAATGTTCTGAAACGCGACGTATCCAAAACCGTACCGCTGCCGATAACTCTTTCTTTCGGAAAACCGGAAAGCTTCAGGGCAACCTCTGTCATAATATCCGCCGGATTAGCGGTAATCAAAAGAGTAGTATTCGGAGCAGCGGCAACCACCTGCGGAATAATGCTCTCAAAAATTTTAACATTGCGTCCCAAAAGATCAATGCGGGTCTCGCCCGGTTTCTGATTGGCGCCGGCCGTAATAATCACAACTTCGGCACCGGCCAAATCTTCATAAGTGCCGTATTTCACCTTATTGGCATAAGCAAACGGCGTGGCATGCGCAATATCCATAGCCTCTGCCATTGCACGCTTTTCATTGGCATCAATCAAAACCACTTTACGGGCAACACCACGCATAATCAAAGCAAAAGCCGTCGCACTTCCGACACTTCCGGCACCGATAATACCTACCTTCATATCTTTTCTCCCTATACAAAGTTTCTTGTTCAGAAACAGTCCAACCAAAATTGCACAAAACAACATTTGCCCCGAAGGGTCTGAATAAAAAGCTTTATGTAAATGATATAAGCACTGTTTGTGCATTAATAAACAACTCAGCGCTAATATATTATATTTTTTTTGCTCTGCAACAAAAAAATCACCCTCTTGTCTGACCGGAGCTTCAAAAAATATTACAAAGTATAACAAAAGCCTTCCCTCTCTGCCCACACTTCCTTTTCCCATTCTTTCCCCGCTTTCCTTCCACTCAACCACACCTCTCTCCCCAAACTCCTTTGTTTTTCCTTCTCCTCTTTAGCCAAAATCCCCTCTGCTTTTCCTATCCCCCTGCCCAAAATAACCACCCAACTTTTCATTATGTATTGACTCTTGCGCTTTATTGTGGTATAGTATTAACAATGTCATTGCCGGACTTCGATCCGGCAATCCATAAAGAAATAAGCAACGTGCCGGTTGTGAGATGGATTCTCGGGGCGCAGCCCGAGAATGACCTGCACGGCAGGTGCGCGGCGAGTTGCCAGCGCCGTGATTCAGAGAACGCGTTGCTTCGACTGAAATATGACGAAGAACGTGCTTTGAATGACAACAAGGAAAGAATTTTTATTAACCATTCTGGGCACTGGGTTGCCCAGATAAAGAAAAGAGCAACGCGCAAGCTTTGGCACATTGTTGACAATTGTTCGCTGAGGCGCGCTCGCCTCGGGAGGAGACCGATGAAAAAC
>JAGBHO010000017.1 GCA_017935485.1 Alphaproteobacteria bacterium
TACCAAAAACCGGTGCCTTACCACTTGGCGACATCCCAAAAAATTGCCGGTCTTGTGCACAGCCGGCAGCCTCGATAATACTAAATAATGCGGGCAAGCGTTATTCAGAAATATATCTGCCCTATAGATACGTTAAAATTTTGCCATTTGCAAGTCTTTTTTTATAAAAATAATAATTTTTTTATTTCTTTTTAGGAGCTGGCAGAATTTTCTTTTTCTCTTCTCTGGCTTTCAAAACTTCCAAATCGCGCTCTTTAGCCATCTTGTCCAAAACGGTTTTAATAACCTTGTCCAAATCTTTCCCCTCACGATAATCCGCCGGCAGGGCAAAATTAACGCGTCCGTCCCGCAAAAGGGCAATAGCTTTCTTTTTGCTCTTACTTTTGGGCGGGTAGACGGCAATAGCAATGCCGTTGCGTTCTTTGGTCAGCTTCATTGAAGGAATATCGGTCATTCCGTCTCCGAAATAAATCATTCTGCGAAACGGAATAGGGCGTTCTTCATCCGGCATATATTCGTTGACAGCCTTGTCCTCAAGTTTTCCAAGCCCTTTATTAATTTTGGAAAGATACTGCGTTTTGGTCGAATAATTCACTACGCGGGCCGGCCAGACCGGATGTCCGTCTTCATCAAAAGCAAAGGAACAGCCGAAAATATTTTTAAAGTATTTCTGAATCTTGGAACCGGCGATAATTTCCTCATAACCGGCGGAAATAATATAATGCTCGACTTCCAGATCAAGCATGCGCCCATATTCGTTAATCCGCTCAAACCATTCTTCAACGCCTTCAAAATATTCGATATTTTTTCCGGTTTGGCAAAAATTCTCTTTGGTCAGGTTAATGCCTTTTTCCCTCGCCATTTTAACAAAGTAATACATTGAACCCGTAACTTGGTCGGCACAGTTGTCAACAGACCACTGGTTGGCATGCCGCCAAAAGGTTTTGGGCGTCATTCCGAACTCCGGAATCAGCGCAAAATTTTGCATGTCGGTTGTGCTCAGCGTGCCGTCAAAGTCATAAATCAATGCCACTTTAGTTTTTGCCATAATTTTAATTATCTCCACTTGCTTTAAATCTAAAAACATTATACAAAGAATAAGTTAAAATTTAATTATGAGTTAAAGAGGAAAATAAAATGGTAGCAAAAACGATGGACCAACTGGTCTCACTTTGTAAACGTCGCGGCTTTATCTTTCAGAATGCAGATATTTATGGCGGTATGCAGGGTGTGTACGATTACGGTCCTCTGGGCGTTGAGCTGAAAAACAATCTCAAACAGGCCTGGTGGCGTTCAATGGTTTATGAACGCGATGATATTGAAGGTCTGGATGCCGCCATTATTACCAACCGCAAAGTCTTACACTATTCCGGGCACGAAGACACATTTTCCGACCCGATGACCGATTGTCGCAAATGCAAAGGCCGTTTTCGCGCGGATCATATCAAAGACGGCAAATGCCCCAACTGCGGCTCAACCGATTTAACCGAACCCCGGCCGTTTAATTTGATGTTCAAGACAACTGTCGGCCCGATAGAAAGCCCGGATAATATTGCCTATCTGCGTCCGGAAACCGCTCAGGCGATTTTTACCCAGTTTAAGAATGTTGTAGATTCGACTTCTCGCAAACTGCCGTTCGGTATAGCCCAAATCGGTAAAGCCTTCCGCAATGAGATTACGCCGCGCAACTTTATTTTCCGTGTGCGGGAGTTTGAGCAGGCCGAGCTTGAGTTTTTCGTAATGCCGGGCGAAGATGAAAAATGGCATGAAATCTGGAAAGAAGCCCGTATCAAATGGTGGGAAGAGCAGGGCTTGAAGCGTGAAAACCTGAATATTTATACTACCCCGAAAGATGATCTGGCTCACTATGCCAAAGCTTGTTATGATATTGAATATCAGTTCCCGCATGGTATGGAAGAACTGGAAGGTATTGCCAACCGCCGGGATTATGATCTGGGCAACCATACCAAAGGTCAGGAAGAATTCAAACTTGAGGCTCATGTTCACGAAAATAAAGAGTCAACCACCAAACTATGTATTCGCGATGATGACAGCAATTCTTGGGTTATTCCTTATGTCATTGAGCCGTCAATGGGTGTAGAACGCGGCGTTTTGGCATTGTTGACCGAAGCTTATGAGGAAGAAGACTTGGGCGAGGGAAATTCCCGCATCGTCTTAAAACTCAAAAAGCATTTGGCTCCGATAAAGGTTGCGGTTATCCCGCTGAAAAAGAATAATGAGCAGATTATGGCCAAATGCCATGAAATCAAGCAGAATTTGTTAAAGCTGGGAATAGGCCGCGTTGCTCTGGAAAATACCGGAAACATCGGTAAAGCATACCGCCGTCATGATGAGGTCGGTACACCTCTGTGCATTACGGTAGACTTTGAAACCATTGAGCAACAGCCGGAAAGCGTCACAATCCGTGACCGCGATACCATGGAACAGCACCGCGTTAATGTCGCAGATTTGCCCAATTATCTGCGTGATTATTTTGCGAGATAGTGAAAGCGGAATTTTAGCTGTAAAATTGTTAAAATTTTGAGCTTATCGAATAAAGAAACATCCCTGTTAACAAAATAACAGGGATGTTTTGTAAATAAAGTTAGAACCATATATCTGATGTGGTGCCGTCAGAAGAACATGTGCTATTGGTGATACCTCGTGTATATCCGCCATAAGAAGCGGTAGTACTAGAAGTACAGTCAATCTTAGCAGCATTTGCAGCTTTGTCCGGTGTTAAATGTGCCGCTGGGACATGATGTTGCTGCTTTGGCGGCATCGCAAGATGTATATTGGCTATAATTAGCTGTTCCGCATTGATAACCGGGAACTCCTCCGCTAAGGGATTTGGTGATACTTCCACAACGGCATTCTTCTGCTGTTGAAGTTTGGGTAACAATCCAGTATTTCCCTTGGATCGAACCTCCGTTACCGCAGCCGGCAGGGCTTCCAGGCAATGTGGCCCAACGAGTTCCTGAGCAGTTGACAGCCGGTTTGGCCTTGCAGGATGTACATTTACCGCAAGAGTTTGTATAAGCGCAACCATAATCACAATCTTTATCTGTTGCGGAACAGTCAGTGTTATATTCGCATTTATAGCAGGATGTCCCGCATTCGGTATAAGAAACACGGACTTTGTCTTCATCCCAAGAACAAGACACGGACTTCTGGCCGGAACGGCAGGTATCGGAACAGTAATAACAGGTACCACATTCCGAAGTTCCGGCATAAGAACCGGAGTAAGAAGTATCGCCGGAAGTGCAGTCTTTACAATAATAGCACTGCGTTCCGCATTCAGTTTTTCCGGCTTTGCTTCCGGAATAATATTTTTCCGAGCGTCCCGGACAGGTGTCGTCACAACATTTGTAACAAGTGTATCCGCAAGTGTCTTTGCCATTGGCGCCGCCGGTACAAGATACGCCGTAATTGGACGGACAACCGGCCGAGGGTGAAGCCGTACAACACTTGCCGTAGGAACTGTCCCACTGACAACGGTTTGTTGTGGCATAAAGCCGCCCCGGAGAACAGGAGTTGACATATCCGGCTTCCCGACAAGCGCGCGGCCTGTCTTCTTTACATTGTTTGTAATAAGGCTTGCCGTTCGGACATTGCCCGTCAACAAAGGACGGCAGAGAGCAGGTCTGAGTGTTATAACCATTATCAGTACACCATTTAACCGGATCGCATTTGAGATAATAATCATCTTTTTTACACTTACCGACCTGCGCCTGATATTGCGGACATTTGCCGGAAGCATAATAGGTATAACCTTTGTTCTCGCACCATTCGGTGTCAGAGTTGACATTCATGTTGA
>JAGBHO010000018.1 GCA_017935485.1 Alphaproteobacteria bacterium
TCCGGCACGCGGTTCTTCCGGTACCGATACTTGCGGTTATACCTGTTATCGCTGCTGCGATGATACCTGTCCGTCCGGAACGTCAAAAAACTATACCGGTTCCTATGCTTCCACAACCGAGTGCGGTTCGCGCTGCAACAGGTGTAAAGACTGTTCGTCCGGCAAGACCTACTGGAACGGTTCTTATGTCGGATCTTCCGAATGCGGAAGCTGCTATTCTTGTTCCGATACCTGTTCTTCCGGTTCCCGTGGCGGAGCCAGCTGTTCTTCCGGTTATGACGAGGTTTATGTCGGTTCGACCGAATGCGGCTCAAGCTGTTACGAATGTCAATATAATCCTGACTGTTCCGTAACTTCCAAATCTTGTACTTACGGATGCTCATCTTACAACTCTTGCGATAAGTGCACCAGCTGTCTGAATGTCAGCGGTAGCGACTGCAAAACTTATTATTACGAAGAACAAAGTTGTAACGGTTGGTGCGACTTCTTAAACGGCGGCCCTAAAAAAGTTGTTTGCGGCAAAAGAAGAATGTGCACAACCTATGACGGCTCAACCAAACAAATCAGCATCAGCTACCGCGGCGTAGCCGGACCATTTTATGACGATGACGGAAACGGTGACGGTGGTCAGGGCGAATGCATAGCCGCCAAAGGCAGCGGAAACAATTGTTGCTGATAAAAGTTTCTCTTACAAAAAAAATCCCGAAGCGAACAACAAGCTTCGGGATTTTACTCTTTCAAAAACAAAATCATTCAGAAATAATAGTTTCATCTTCATCGCTGGTCAGTTCCGGATGATCTTCCACAACTTCTTCGGCACCGTTTTCGGCATCAATATTGCAACCGCATTCAACCATCTTGTCCAAACAAGCCTGATCCCCTTCTTCGCAAACGCGCTCGACATTACAATCACAACCATCAACCAGAGCCACGCTGTTGTCCTGATTCTCCGCCTGCTGACGCAACATCTCTTTAATAAAACTGCCGGCAACCATTAAGATAACAACTGTCAGCACAATAAAAAAAAGTTTTTTCATTTTTTCACCCAATACAACAGAAATGTTTGATATACAAGGAATATTGCCATATTTCCCCTTTGTCAATATCAAACCCGACTATTCATTTAAATTTTTAGTGAAAGTTTAATAAATTTGTGCTATAATAAATTTCAGTTTGAACAAAAAAGGATTTTATCATGGCAGAAATCGGAGCAATCGGCTCTTATATGCTGAGCGTACAAAAGATGCAAATGAGCCTGATAAAGAACGCAATTGAAATGCAGCAGCAGGTTATGGAAACCCTGTTGGGAGATTCGGCCGCCGTTGTACCGCCGTCAGAATTTCTCGGCCATAACGTTGACATTTCAATCTAAAACGCCAACACCTCAATAAAAGCAATCGTCAACACGCTTGAAATCACAAATTTAAGCGCGGAAAATATAACATTGCCTGCCATTGCCCCTTTATCCAGCCTGTCACAGTCTTCTCCGCAATAGATTTTATGAAAAACAAAATTATACGCCACCGCCAGCAACAATGCGAGCAGATAAAAATGATAATTTTTATAAACCTGCTCCATCATCTGCTCATAGGTCATCTTGACCTCAAACAAAATCCCAAACCCAATACCGAGCAAAATCATGGGGTTGAAAATCGCCCCTGACGTAAACAGCGCCACAATGCCTTTAATCATACCAGCCTTCCCTGCGCTTATAAATCCCTGCCCCAAATTCTCTTGGTCACGCGGCGGGAACTGCTTTCGGCATAGAAATTCGGCCAAATATAACGTTTTTTTGCCGAAAAGACCGAACCGTCCTTGCTGGTATAAGAAGAAACCAAAGCCAAATTGCCGCGTTTTTTGATTGTCTTTTCCAGTTCTGCAGCATTGGATAAAAAATCACTCTGCCATACTTTTCCCATTACTCTCTCCCATACAGATGATGGACATGATAATAAGATAACGCCAAAAAGTAAACAAAATCTTATGATTATATCAAAAAGTCTTTATTTTACATAAACTTGGCAAGCGCATCGTTAATCCCCGCGCTGATTTTCTGAACCAACGCCTCATCCTCGGCCTCAACCCGAACCTTAATCAACGGCTCGGTACCTGACTTGCGGACAATCACGGAACCTTTGCCGGAAATCTCGTTTTTAGCAGCTTCTATGGCACTCTGTACCAGAGGATCATTCATCACTTCGGCAACTTTTTCCCTGGTTGAAAAACGCAAATTATCAATTTTGCACGGACATTTCTCAAAAACCGGAAAAACCTTGCTCATTTTTTTGCGGGTTTTCAATAACCCCAGACAAACCGTCAAACCGGCAATCAACCCGTCACCGGTCGGAGCAAAATCGCTCAAAACCATATGGCCGGACTCTTCTCCGCCGAAATTAGAACCGATTTCATGCATTTTTTCCGTCACATAACGCTCTCCGACTGCCGTCCGGTAAAAATCAATTCCCAAAGAATGGCAGAACTTTTCCAACCCCATATTAGACCAGATTGTCGCAACCACGGCATTGCCCTTCAATTTTCCGTCCTGCTTCAGATATTGTCCGAGAAAAGCAATAATCTGATCCCCATCCAGCCGGTTTCCTTTGTCATCGCAAACAATAATCCGGTCGCCGTCGCCGTCCAGAGCAATACCGATATCGGCATTCTCTTCAACCACGGTCTTGCTCATCAGCTCGGTATGGGTAGAACCGCAGTCTTTGTTAATGTTATAACCGTCAGGCGAAATCCCGATTGCCGTCACGTCTGCCCCGAAATCTTTAAAAACCTGCGGTGCGATTTTAGAAAAAGCGCCGTTTGCACAATCAATAACAACTTTAAGCCCAGAAAGCGGAAAACTGTTGCGTTTGACGGCGGCAATTTTGCTCAAATACGGCGTAACAGCCTTGGAATTATATTCAATCCGGCCGATTTTATCAGGATTCGGTACAAATTCGTCTGCCTGAACCAATGCCTCAAGCTTTGCCGTCATGTCATCGGAAAATTTATGCCCGTCAGCTTTAATCAACTTAATGCCATTGTCAAAATAAGGATTGTGCGACGCAGAAATCATAATTGTCATCGCCACGCCCAGCCCCGGCGTTACCATTGCCGCAACCGGCGTCGGCAGCACACCGAGAATCATCACGTCACACCCCATAGAAGTCAGTCCGGCAGCCAAAGAACTTTCCAACATATCACAAGAAACGCGTGTATCTTTGGCAATGGCAACTTTGCCGGAAAACATTGTTCCCAGAGCTTTTCCGAGCTTAAGGACAAAATCCGCCGTCATCGGAAAAATATTCGCCTTGCCGCGCACACCGTCTGTTCCAAAAAGCTTGTCTGACATACTGACCTCCGTTACAAAATGCAATTTCAATTTATGAATATCTTGCCATAACCACACAAAAACTCAAGCATAGTTTCTGCGCTTTTCATACAAGTTTTATTATGGAATATTACAATCCAAACTTAGCCTTAAAGTTTTTTCTATACTAAATGCCCCTTCAAGCCACTGTAAAAACCGCGATAGACGCGCTAAGTAAAAACAACCGCTGCTCCGGTTGTTTTTGTCTGCAAGCTCTTTGGAACATCTTGGCAAGCAAGGAAAGCGTGAGCAACCGCAGCACGCCTAGATGCCTAAGTCAGATAATAAGAAAAGGAAATTCTAGCGACAGGAGTGTATAGAGACATACATGACTTAGCTAGAATTTCCTTTTCTGTATTAGGTGACCACAGCTTTATAAAAAATGCGGAGAATGAGGCTAGTAATAAGAAAAAACCTTTAAGGCGACAGGAGTGTACGTGGTGGTACATGACTTAGCCTTAAAGGTTTTTTCTGTATTAATAGACCATTATACGCGTTTTTTACGGGAGGAGCGGCGACCATGCCGGATCCGACGCATCACTCGGAGTAATAATCTGACGCTTGTTGTAGCCTGTCAGGTCAATTGAATAAAGCTTGACATGTTCAGAACCTTTTTCCTGACGAAAATACATCAGAACACGCCCGTTCGGAGACCATGCCGGCGCCTCAACCAGATAACCGCTGTCAAGCATTCTCTCACCCGTGCCGTCCGGATACATCACGCCGATATAAAACTGTCCTCCCAAAATTTTGGTAAAAGCAATATAATCTCCGCGCGGCGACCACACCGGCGTTGCATAACTGCCCACCCCGCGGCTGATACGCTTTACGTCAGAACCGTCGGCATTCATAACATAAAGCTGCTGATTGCCGGCGCGATCGGAACTGAAAACAATTTGTTCCCCTTCCGGAGAATAGCTCGGAGAAGTGTCAATTGCAGAACTGTTGGTCAGCTTTTTGCTGGTTCGGCGATCCAAATCCATTTCATAAATATTGGTTCTGCCGTTGTTGGCATAACTGAGCAAAAGCTTTTTACTGTCCGGAGAAAAACGCGGCGCAAAAGTCATGCCCGGAAAATGCCCGACCAATTCTTGCTTTCCGGTTTCCAAATCCAGAATATAAACTTTGGGCGCAGAAGAAGAAAACGAAATATAAGCCACCTTTTGCAGATTTGGCGAAAAACGCGGCGTCAGCGCCATTGACGAACCGGAAGTCAGAAACTTGTGATTCTCGCCGTCCTGATCCATAATCGCCAAACGTTTGATTCGTCTGGTTACCGGCCCGCTCTCGGATACATAAACAATACGGGTGTCAAAATACCCCTTGTCACCGGTCAGGCGCTCGTAAATGGCATCGGCAATCACATGCGCCACCCTGCGCCAATTGTCTTTGGTCGTGGTAAAAGACTGCCCCTTGAGCTGATTCTCCGCCGGCACATCCCACAGCCTAAACTCAACCCGCAGTTTGTTGCCGGGAATTTCCGCCACAGAACTCTGAACCAGCGCATGCGCATTAATCGCCGTCCAGTCCACAAACTTCGGCTCCTGATCCATTGAGGTAAATTCCTGAATATAACTGTTGTCGTTGATAATACGGAACAAACCGGAACTCTCCAAATCAGCCGTCACGACGTCACGGATTCGGCTTGCATACTGCCCCACAAAAAAACCGTCATGAATCATCTCGGGAAAAGCAATCGGCATCGGATCGCGCTGTGCACCTGCCACTTCAATCTCCAGCTCGGCTTTTGCATTGCCGGCGGCAAACAGACACAATACCATAACCAGAACATATTTTAACTTCATTCTTTTACCCTCATTACAAAAAAAGCTTTTATTTGCGCACATCTTATATTAATATCGTTAAAAATCAATTAGCAAAAAGAATAATTAAACATGGAAATCAAAGAATTCAAACAAGCGCTCCCTCCTTACAAATCCGTTATCGGATTTGACTTCGGCACCAAACGCCTCGGCATTGCGGTCAGCGACCTGCTCTTAATGGTTGCCACCTCCTACAAAACCATTCACCGGACAGAAAACTCCAAAGACATTGCCGAAATTATGAACATAATCAAAGAAAAAGAAGCCGGCGGTTTGGTTTTCGGACTGCCGCTGCAGATGGACGGCACGGAAGGCGAAACGGCGGAACAAGTACGCAAATTTGCCGCCGAAGTCGCGGAAAAAACCGGCCTTCCCGTTGCCTTTTGGGACGAGCGCCTGTCTTCCCGCGCCATGGAAAATTTTCTGATAAAAGAAGTTGATATGTCACGCAAGCGCCGCAAAGAAATTCTTGACAGTTCCGCAGCCGCATACATATTACAAGGCTTTCTGGACGCTCTCCGGCATATCTGATTCCTCAATTCTGACAAATTCTGACTGATACGCATCCAAAGAATTGATGCCGGTGGCTTCCTGCTGCCGCCAAAAGCGCGTACATTTCCATGTGTCTGCCTTGTCAGAATCCAAACCGCGAATAGAAATCTCGGCATTTTTATAAACAAAAAAGCCGCCCATCGTATCAAATTCATTCACCAGAATTTTATCGCCGGCCAAATAAAGGCTGGAACCGCCAAAGATATTGACCGTGCTGTCAGAATTAAAAATTCCGCCGTTTCCGGCAATATTACCGTCGGCATAATCGGACCTGAGAACGGAATTCGAAAACAAATTAACCGTTGCGCCGTTATACAGCCACAAAACATAATTCTCGCGCCCGCCGGAAACAAATGCCGTATTGCCGCGGAAATTAAGCTTGCTGTTGTTTGCAGCCTCAAAAGCCTTCAGCTTGTTGCCGAAAACGTCAATAAGAATATCGCCTTCACAATCCAGCAAAGCGTCATTGTCCAGATAAACAATGCTCACATCTTCCAAAACGCGGCCGGAATAATTAATCAGCGCCACCGACAAATTTCGAAACTTGACTTCCTGACAGCCTTTCAGCTCAAACAAAGCTTCTTGCGGCTTGAATTCTTCAAATTCAACCGTGATTTTTAACTCGGATATCTGGCTGTCATCAGCCATTTTCAAAATATTAAAACCTTTTTGATGATGAAAAACAAGTTCGGACGCACCGCTCCGTCCAACCCGCCCGTTACCGACCAGACACTGCCCCTCAAACAACTTCAGCGGCTCTCCGGAAGACAATTCTACCCTGCCGTCAATCACAATCAAACCGTCAGCCTCACTGGCTGCGACATCACGCAGTTCCTCTTCGGTTTTGACAAATGCAACAATAGATTCCTGCGTCAGTTCCGTATCGACCAAAATTTTCTCCACTTTGATTCTCTCTTATCAAAAGTTAAGTTTTGTATACCCAAACACAAGCCCGAACCTGCCCCGGTTCAGTACCTTGCGATTGCTGCTACACAATTTTAGTCGCTACACATACTTAGAAATTATCTTGATAAACGGTTTTGCCATCCGCTGATTAATGTATAACCTTTTGAACTATTTTCAAGCGTTTCATACCGATAAGCCACAGCTTTTAAACAATTAATAAATTTTTCGCCTGACAACAAAGACTTATCGCCAACCGGATAAACATTGTCCACCAGATGCATCACGTCATTGTCAATACGGACTTCTTCCGGCAAAAAACGCCGGCGGAACGCATAAGCCGAAGCAATTGTTGTTTCTTCATCCGCCGTATTATACCCGACTTTCGCCAACAGAACCGAGACATTGTTTTCTTCTGTTTTTTCGGCATCCGCCGGATTATACCACAGGCCTATTCCTTCCTGTGCCAAACGCTGCCACGGAAAACACATCCCCGGATCAGCCTTGCCCAAAGGCTTAATGTCCGAATGCCCGACCACGTTTTCCGCCGCAATCCGATATTTTTGCATCAACTCTTTGCATAACGGAATCAAGGCTGCAATCTGTGCCTCGCTGTACGGCGTCTGCCCGAGCGACATATTCACCAGCTCAATACCGACGGAACGCATATTGCAGCTGTCGGTACGCCCGCGCCAAAAACCGACGCCGGCATGATACGCTGCTTTTGCCTCGTCAACCAACCGGATAATCTCGCCGTTCTCATCAATAATATAATGAGCGCTGACCTTGTATTCTTTAAAAATATCAATCAATTTATCAGCAGGATAAGCGCTGCAATGCAGCACCAGCATGTCAATCTCGGCATTACGCTCACAACAATCCGGCAGCAGGCATTCTTTCATTTCAAAACCTCTTTGATATAGTTAATGTTGTCACTGCGGTTTTGGGCCCGATAATCCGCCGACAGCGCCGCGGCAACTTCCTTTATATTACCAAACCGGCACAAATAATCAAACAAAATCTGTGTCTGACGCCCGATTGAAATTTTATGCGTCTGGCGGCAGCTTTCCCAGATATGGGACGAAAAATCCGCCCAGCACTGAAAAGCCGACCCTTTTGCCGTCAACAATAAATCACAGGAGTTTTTAAAATTCCCGGAATTGTAATACAGGTCAAAATAACGCGCTACCCGTTTGACCAACTGCAAATCGGCATAAGACATGTCTTTGTTTTGCATAATCTCATAAGGCGGATATTTGGAATATACCATGGCATATTCTGAACTGTGCCGGTCAATCGGCGCCCCGCGCAAGCGTTTCAGTATCCCGATTTGCAATTCCTGCGGACGCACGGCAATCAGCTTGTTAAAATCGTCTTCAAACGTTTTCAGCGTCGCTTCCGGAATCCCCGCCACCAGGTCTGCATGAATTTCCGCCCCGCTCTGCTCCCGTATAATCCGCAAATTCTCCAAAGTTTTTTCCTCGTCCTGCTTACGGGAAATCGCTCTCAGTGCCGGCTCGTAAAAACTTTGCACACCGGCCTCCAGATGCAGCCCGCCGGCCGGAAAATTTTTGATTTCTTCCAGCATTTCCGCATTCAGCTTGTCCGGAAAAATCTCAAAATGCAAAACCATTCCGTCATGCCGGCGGGTTTTGAAAAAGCCCAGAATTTTTTTAATCCGGTCAATTTTAAGATTAAAAGTCCGGTCAACAAACTTAAACTGCCGCACCCCGCGCCCAATCAGCACATCCATTTCCGCCAGAAACTTGTCCAAATCAAATTCCCTGACTCCGTGCGACAAAGAAGAAAGGCAGAACTCGCAGCTGAACGGACATCCCCTCGTCGCCTCAACATAAATCAGGCGATGGGCAATATCCTCGTCACTGTATAAATAATAGGGCATTTTCAGGCTGTTCAAATCGCAAACCGGCTCTTTCAGGATTTTCTCTGCCGGACGTTTGCCGTTAGCCAAATTTTGAACCAGATGATATAAAGCCAGCTCGCCCTCACCTTCAATCAGATAATCGCAATGCGGCAAAATCGCTTCGTTTTCATAAGACACTTCCGGCCCGCCCAAAACCAAAACCGTCTGCGGCAAAATCGCCCGTACGATCTCCGCCGTTTTCAAAATCGCCTCAATATTCCAGATATAGCAGCCAAACCCAACCACATCAGGCTTTTGCACAATAATTTTCTCGGCAATTTCCTGCGGCAGCAAATCCTGCGTAAATTCCATAATTTCGCAGTCAGTCTCAAATTCTTTCAGATTGGCTTTCAGATATCTCAGTCCGAATGACGTATGGGAATAACGGGCATTAATCGTGGCTAAAACAATTTTCATCTCCGGCAATGTTCCGCAGTTTGACAATCGACTCATAAGCATTGTTGATTTCGGCCATTTTTTCGGTCGCCGCTTTAATTTCCGAAACCGTTGCACCGCGAGCCTGAACCTTGTCGGGATGATATTCGTTAATCAGCTCCCGCCAGCGTTTTTTAATCTCGCTGTTGCTGGCATTGCAAAACACACCCAGAACCTCATAAAAATCCCGCACATTGCCGCTGTTTTGCTGTTTAGGCTTAAAGTTCTCTTCTATTGCTTTAAAATTTCCGAGCGGCAGCCCGATAATCACGGCAATATGCTGAAGAATTTCCCGCTCCTGCGCTCCGATCTCTCCGTCAGCCAGAGCAATTTTGAAAAGGTTTTCCATCACGCTTTCTTTAAGCTCGATATCATTGCCGGAAATAGTCTTAATCTGCGCGGCATACCGCTCATAACCGGCAACCTTTTTCTTTGCCTTGTTAAAAATTCTTGAAATCTGCCGATTCGCCTTTTGCGGAACTTCAAACAGCTGCTTAAACAAATGAATCTCATTCGGGCTGACTGCTCCGTCCGCCTTTGAGATTTTAGCAGCCAAACCGGCCATCGCCCGCACAAAAGCCGTTTTTTTCGCCTCCTGAGAAGACAGTGCAAATTTCAAGGGATTCACATTCAGCCAAAAAAGTCTGAACCAGCCGCGGTTAAGTTTTCCGGCAAAACCTTTTTCATGATACCAGCCGTCAAAGAAAAATCCGACAATCACACCACAGAAAATAAGCACTTCGTTCTGCAGCGAAAAACCGATAATCGCCCCCAGAATTTTGCACCAGTTCAAACGCCACAATTCATCAAACTTTGCCCGAAAAGCCGAAGCATGGCGGGAACGCGGCGTATCAAAAACAAAATGGCCGAGAATAAACAGCGTCACAAAACCATAAAAACCAAACAACAGGGAACCCGACACCGCTCCCCATAACTTTCCGCCGAAATAACCGTCTATCTTGTTATAATAACGGCAGGCGTTATAAGGCAGCAGCAAACGGATATTATCGTCAAACTGCGCAATGAACTTTTCAATTTTCTTAATAACGATTGTACTGTCAATCAGGATATGCCCAAAGAACATTCCCCAAAAGAAACCAACAGCACCGGCAAAACGCAAACCGATAATTGCCAGTGTAAACTTACCTAATGGTGACATTCAAAATCTGCTTGTTGTTAATCCATAGCTTTATTTTATATACCTTTTCCACTCAAAAATAAAGCACAAATTTAGTATAGTAGCATAACTGGCCGATCATCTCCTTTTATAAAGACATCTCCATTCATTTAATCTCCGCTAATCTCCGCTCTTTCCCCCTCTTCGCTTATCTTCTCTTTATTTCATTTTCCCTCACCCTCCATTCTCCTTCCCTCCCTCCTCCGCTGCCCATTTCTCTGATTAGCCAAAATCTCTTCTGCTTTTTCCATCTCCTGCCCAAAATCTCTACCCAACTTTTCACGAGTGCTTGACATTGGTGTTTTCCTGTGGTATAGTGGTCTTAGTATTGGAACTTTTTAGGGAGGATAACCATGAAAAATACTATGCTACACATGAAACTTAAAATGGCAGTATGCTCTGCCGCATTATTGGCTTTCCTCCCGCCTTCTTCCGCTCTTGCAGGCGTTTGTTTTCTGCCTGATTGTTCTGATGGAGACCTCGCCGGGGGCGGCGGGAACATGGATTTGAACGAAGATACCGCATTTTGTGAAAGCAAAGGTTTTACCTATTATGCTTCCGGTAAGTGTCCGCAGTATTATGCCGTCGTCGGGACTTGTAACCGTGATGACCATTATCTTAAATGTGATGCTCAGACTTGGTGTAAACAAAACGGATATAATACAACATCATGTTCTATCCCGAACTATGTTGACCAGCCCTGCCCCAGTTACGGCTCTCTCTATAAAGGTTGTAAAAGAGACAATGACCGGGCTTGTAAAGAACTCAATTATACAAAGACTTGTCCTTCCGGACAGAAGCTGAAAAAAACATCCGGTCGTTGTGATTATGACAAATCCTATGGTACTTGCTGCAAGCCGTCAGGATGTCCTCAATATACTTCGCTGACTTCTTCATCTTACGGAACTAACGGCACAGACGGCTGCGAGTATACTTGCTACTACACCTGTAACATGAACTGTCCGTCGGGTACTTCAACTTCCAACCCCGGCGGCTGCGGCGGATCAACAAAGAACGGATGTCGTACAAAAACCTGTTATTATCCTTATGAACCCTGCTGCACGCCGAGCTGTTCCGATACCACAAGTTCTTGTTCCTGTGGCTCTTACACGATTTCTGACGGCTGCGGCGGAACTTGCAAAAGATGTTCGTCTTGCTGCAATTCATCTTCTCCGAATTGGTGCTCTTATCACAGATCTTGTCACGGTGACTGCTGTTCCGACGGAACATGGCAATCTTGTGATGAACGTTGCGGTGGTTCCGGCTGCTCTTCAGGCGGTAGCTCTGGGAGCGGTTCGTCCGGCAGCGGTTCCGGCGGTGGATCTTCGTGTGGCTCTTGCTCATCTTACACCAGCGGTCACGGGCTAAACAGACCTTTAAATTCAGCTCCGGCTACATATTGGAATTGTCCCGAGGTCTCTCCATGTCCCGGCTTAACCTGTTGGGATGGTGACGCCTGCACATGGAAAAGCTGTTCAGAGCTTGGCTTGACTTATACTAAAAGCCCTGGTTCAAACTGCACCAGAACATCAGATTACCCGCCTAACTGCTATCGCTGCTAAACAGTCACAATCTGATCATTGAGGCCTGGCAGGGAAAATCTTTCGGATTCTCTGCCAGTCCCTGATGACAGTTCCGGCGATAACTGAAGTAATTTTCTTCATCTTTATAAGTATCAATTCCGGAAACCGTAACATTTTTAACCCCGTATTGCTCCAACCGGAATCTGACCAGCCCTTCCAAATCAAATTGAAAATGCCTGTCATCTTTTCCTGCGGCAAAAAAACGTTCATACAACGGACTAACCGCCGTACATTCTTCTTTCACTTCAATCCCGACCTCAAAAGACGGCTGCTGAATGCAAGGTCCGAGCGCCGCGGCAATATTTTCAAGAACCGCTCCCTTTTCAATCATCAAATCCAGCGTATTTTCCAACACGCCGCGCACTGCACCGCGCCAGCCGGCATGAGCGGCCGCAATTATGCCGTGTTCATAATCCGCCAGCAACACCGGTGTACAATCCGCCGTAAATAAACAAAGCACCATTTCGGGTGTTTTTGTCACCACCCCGTCAGCCGCAATTTTTCCGATTGAAGCTTCTTCGGCAAAACAGACGCTTGTACCGGACTGTTGACTCAACACCATCAGATTTTCAATTTTTCCGCCAATTGCTTCAACCGCAATTTTTCGGTTTTCATCGACTTTTGCACCAATGTCGTCACACATTTTCCGCACGTTCAGACTGGCATATTTTTCCACGGAAACGCCTCCCTTACGCCCGAAAAAGCAATGCCGTTCCGGCGGCAGATTTTTTGCCCGATAGCTCATTATTCTTTTTTCTCCAGAAAAGATGTTCCATACTTCATTTTTTCCAGATCGAAATATTCGGCAATCGTCTGCGCAATATCGGCAAAAGTTTTACGATGTCCGATAAATTCCGGCTTAATTTTTTTGCCAAACATAATTACCGGCACAAATTCACGCGTATGGTCTGTTCCGACATAAGTCGGATCATTGCCATGATCGGCCGTAATAAATACAATATCGTCCTCGCGCAAAACCTGTTCGATTTCCGGCAGACGACTGTCAAAATATTCCAATCCGCCGGCATAGCCCTTCACATCGCGCCGATGTCCCCAGAGCATGTCAAAATCTACAAAATTGGTAAAAACAAGACTGCCGTCGGGAGCATTTTTTATCTCTTCCAAAGTCACGTCCCAAAGTTCTTCCAGTCCGCTGGCCTTGACCTCTTTGCTCGTACCCTGATGCGCATAAATATCGCCGATTTTACCGATGGCAATCACATTGCCGCCGGCATTTTTGACCTTGTCCAAAATTGTTTCGGACGGCGGCGTAACCGAATAGTCGTGACGATTTTTCGTCCGCACGAATTCACCGGCCTTCTCACCGCTGAACGGACGGGCGATAATACGCGCAATCCGATAAGGCTTAACAGCCTCAAAAGCAATCTCACAAAGCTTGTACAACTGATCCAGCCCGAAATATTTTTCATGAGCGGCAATCTGCAGACAACTGTCGGCCGAGGTATAAAAAATCGGTTTTCCGGTTTTGATATGTTCTTCGCCCAGTTCCTGAATAATAACCGTACCGGAAGCGGCTTTATTGCCGAGAATACCATCCAATCCGGCCTTCCGGCAAATCTCTGTCACCAGCTCCGGCGGAAAAGACGGATACTCGGGATTAAAATATCCCCATTCAAACAAAACCGGCACGCCGGCCATTTCCCAATGTCCGGAAGAGGTATCTTTGGCATGGCTGATCTCCTGCATAAAACCGAACTTTGAATCCATTGTCATTTTTGCCGGCGGCTGAACCCCGAGCGGCGGAAAATACCCGCAGGCCGCTTTTGAAACTTCAGACAAACCGAGATGCACCAGATTAGGAATTTTCAGGCCGTTGTTCATCGTTGCAATATGCGTAAAAGTATTGGCGCCGACATTGTCAAATTTATCAGCATCCGGCGCCTCGCCGACCCCGAATGAATCCATCATCAAAATAATCACCCGACCGTTCTTTTTCATTTTTCCGCCTTTCAAAAATTATTTTATGATTATAACGCCCGGCCTTCCGCCGGTCAACTCTCTGCGACAAAAAAATCCCCGCAGACGCAGACTGCGGAGATTAACAAAAAAACAAATCAACGGGCCAGTAACGTCAGCTTTTCAACAATCATCTGATAAAAATCCTTATCGTCCTGATGAATGGCCGCATCCCGCTTTTCTGCCGCCCGCGCAACATCTATCTTATCAAACGGAACAACTTTTTCCGCCGAAACGGCACAACGGTTACGCGCCACATCAGCAACGCCGCTCTTGATAAAATAACGTTCCTGCGGCTTGTTATCCTTGTCCAAAACCTGCAACAGGCCGCCTTTCAGCAAAATAAGCGTTGGTGCCCGATCCGGCAGAATGGTAATATCACCGTTCGCGGCCGGCAACACCACCTTGGACACGGCCGCCGTCGTTGAAATTTTATACGGCCGCGACAAGCGGAAAATAATCTCGTTTTTCATGTTCTTTTCCTTTTTTATTAACCCGACACTTTACCCTTATTGAAACAGCGTAAAATTGCTCCAGGCTCCCATTAAGCGGCTTAATTTCCGCTAAGCGGCTTACATTAAGTCGATAAATGAGATAAATAATAAGAAATAAGGGCGACTGCGACAGGAGCACTAAGTAAAAATAACCGTTACTCCGGTTGTTTTTATCTGAAAGCTCTTTGGAACATCTTGGCAAGCGAGGGAAGCGTTAGCAACCACGGCGAGCCTAGATGCCTAAGGTACAAATTAGTACATGACTTAGCAGTCGAGCCGCAATTTCTGTATTAGTTATCCTTTTAGCGACTTAATGCCTTAGCCTTTTCCAACGCATCCTCTATAGTACCGACCATGTAGAATGCCTGCTCGGGAATATTGTCATACTGCCCTTCAATAATGCCTTTAAAGCCCTTGACCGTGTCTTCAAGCTTGACAAACACTCCCGGCGTACCGGTAAAGACTTCGGCCACATGGAACGGCTGAGACAGAAAACGCTGAACCTTACGGGCACGGGCAACGGTGAGTTTGTCTTCTTCCGACAATTCATCAATACCCAGAATGGCAATAATATCCTGCAAAGATTTATACTTTTGCAAAATTTCCTGCACCTGACGGGCAACGGTATAATGTTCCTCACCCAAAACTTCGGACGACAAAATCCGGGAAGTGGAGTCAAGCGGATCCACTGCCGGAAAAATACCAAGCTCGGCAATCGAACGGGACAATACCGTTGTGGCATCCAAGTGGGCAAAAGTCGTTGCCGGCGCCGGGTCTGTCAGGTCATCGGCCGGAACATATACCGCCTGCACGGAAGTAATGGAACCGTTTTTGGTAGACGTAATGCGCTCCTGCATGGCGCCCATATCCGTTCCCAAAGTCGGCTGATAACCAACGGCAGAAGGAATACGACCAAGCAAAGCAGAAACTTCCGAACCGGCCTGTGTAAAGCGGAAAATATTGTCAACAAAGAACAAAACGTCCTGATGTTCTTCATCACGGAAATATTCCGCCTGAGTCAAACCGGACAAAGCCACGCGGGCACGGGCTCCGGGAGGTTCGTTCATCTGACCGTAAACCAATACCGTTTTTGACTTGTCGCCTTTCAGGTCAATAACGCCGGATTCAATCATTTCATGATAAAGGTCGTTGCCTTCACGGGTTCTTTCGCCAACGCCGGCAAATACGGAATAACCACCGTGCCCTTTGGCAATATTATTAATCAGCTCCATAATCAAAACGGTTTTGCCAACACCGGCACCGCCGAACAAACCGATTTTTCCGCCTTTAACATAAGGCTCAAGCAGGTCAATAACTTTAATGCCGGTCGTCAGGACTTTGGTTTCTGTTGCCTGATCCACAAAAGACGGCGCCGGACGGTGAATCGGATAATAGTCGCTGGCCTGAACATCACCGCGGCCGTCAACGGGCTCGCCGACAACATTGATAATGCGTCCGAGCATTCCGGGACCGACGGGAACCTCAATCGGTTCGCCGGTATTGACAACTTCCAAACCGCGGACCAATCCGTCCGTGGTATCCATTGCAATCGTCCGCACAACGTTTTCACCAAGGTGTTGCGCAACTTCCAAAACCAACGGTTTTCCATGGTTGTCACATTCCAAAGCCGTTAAAATATTCGGCATGTCTTCAAGCTTGTCAAAACGTACGTCCACAACCGCGCCGGTAACTTGTGAAATATGTCCGATACTATGAACTTTACGTTCTTTTTTAGCCAGTTTCTTAATCTTTTTAACATCCTTTTTGGCGTTTTCTTCAATCTGCTTAATGGCCTTTTTTTCCTGAGCAACATCTGCCGAAGCATATTCCTTGTCAAGCTTGTTGACAATCTTCTGCGCCGTTTTGGCCGGTGATTTCTTCACTGCGGATTTTGCTGCCGCCGATTTAACCGCAGACGTCTTTTTAGCAGCCGTTTTTCTGACTGCCGGCTTTTTTGCTGCTGTTGTTTTTTCAACCATTTTCATCTCCTATAAACCGTTTGTCTTTTATAATAATTTATTTTCTGATCCATCGTAAAACCGCTTTAGATACCCTGTAAAAGCGGACTGATAATTTTCGTTTTAGAGGAGCAGATAAAGTAATTCTCGGAGGCGAAAAAAATTCTAGTGTACACAGAAGTACATGAATTTTTTGAGGCCGAACAAAATTGCTCTAAATTTCCTCTTTTAGTCTGTTTTTAGAGAGATAGATAAAGTGGTTTCCAGATGTGAGAAAAATTTTAGTGTACACAGAAGTACATGAATTTTTCGAACCATCGTAAAACCGCTTTAGATACTCTATAAAAGCGGACTAAATTGCTTCTGCACCGGAAATAATCTCAGTCAATTCCGTTGTAATTGCGGTTTGACGGATTCTGTTATATTTCAGGGTCAGACGCGAAATCATATCCTTGGCATTGCGGGTCGCATTATCCATTGAGGTCATGCGGGCGCCATGCTCCGAAGCCTGAGAATGCACAATCGCCTGAAACAGGCTGGCTTTAAAAATCAGCGGCAAAAGGCCGGCCAGCAGTTCCATTTTGTCAGGCTCGTAATCATAAAATGCACCGTTGACGACATTGGTCGGCAGATTAAGTTTGTTATATTCAAACTCCTCAATCATCACCGGCAAAATCGGCCCGGTTTTAACCTGTCGGGTAATGGCGGAAATAAAATAGCTGACAACCACTTCGCAACGGTCAATTTCCCCTTTGTCATAAGCTTCAAGAATCAACTGGGCAATATCCGTCGCCTCATAATATTTAGCGCCTTTTTTGCCCAGCCCCTCCAAAGTTTTAACAATCAAAGCGGCATATTTGCGTTTTAGAATATCCCGGCCTTTTTTTCCGACACACAAGATCTTTACTTCCGTCCCTTCAGCCGTAAGCTCCTCAATCCTTTTAGCCGCCGCCTTGGCGACATTGCTGTTGTATCCGCCGCACAAACCGCGGTCAGAAGTAAACACAATCAGCAGACAGGTTTTGTTTTTTCCGGTGCCGCGCAAAAGCTTGGGATAAATATAACTAACGCCCTTGGCCGCCTCCTCCTGCCGGAGTTCGTAATAAACCCGGTTGGCGGAAGACACCAGATTGTTGTTGTAGAAAGACGACTTGTCAATCAAACCCTGTGCCCGACGCAGGCGTGAAGCCGCAACCAGCTTCATCGCCGACGTAATCTTCTGCGTCGATTTTATGGATTCAATACGAGTACGTAACTCTTTCATACCTGCCATAATTTATTCCTCTACGCTGCTTTTTCCTCACCAAGGTATTCCGCCTGAAAAGCGTCATAAAATTCCCGGAGCGCTTTTTCGGTATCTTCCGAAATCACCTTGTCTTTGCGGATATTTTCCAAAAGCTTGGGCTGATTGGCCTTCAAAGAGACAATGGCTTTTTTCTCAAAATCCTGCACTTCTTTGATGGCGATTTTATCCAAATACCCGCGCACACCGGCAAAAATAGCCACGACTTCCTCTTCAACCGGCATCGGATGATTAACCGGCTGCTTCAAAAGTTCGGTCAAACGGGCACCGCGAGCCAGCAGATTTTGCGTCGAAGCATCCAAATCCGATGCGAACTGGGCAAAAGCCGCCATTTCACGATACTGTGCCAATTCCAGCTTAATTGAACCGGCCACTTGTTTCATGGCTTTAATCTGTGCGGCAGAACCCACGCGGCTGACAGAAATACCGACATTTACGGCCGGACGCACGCCTTGGAAGAACAAGTTGGTTTCCAAAAAGATCTGTCCGTCGGTAATTGAAATTACGTTGGTCGGAATATATGCCGACACGTCACCGGCCTGTGTCTCAATCACCGGCAATGCTGTCAGAGAACCGGCGCCTTCTTCATCGCTCATCTTGGCGGCACGCTCCAACAAACGGGAGTGCAGATAGAAAACGTCGCCCGGATAAGCCTCACGCCCAGGCGGCCGGCGAAGCAGCAAAGACATCTGGCGGTAAGCCGTCGCCTGCTTGGACAAGTCATCGTAAAAGATAACGGCATGCATTCCGTTATCGCGGAAATACTCGCCCATGGCACAGCCGGAATACGGCGCCAAGAACTGCATGGGAGCAGAATCAGACGCTGTAGCGGCAACAACAATCGTATAATCCAATGCGCCATGATCTTTTAAGGTTTTGACCACCTGCGCAACGGTTGAGCGTTTTTGCCCGACGGCAACATAAATGCAATAAAGTTTTTCTTTTTCCGATTTTGCTTTATCGTTAACCGCTTTCTGATTCAAAATCGTATCAATAATGATAGAAGTTTTTCCGGTCTGGCGGTCGCCGATAATCAGCTCACGCTGGCCGCGCCCGATCGGAATAAGGCTGTCAATAATTTTCAAACCGGTCTGCATCGGTTCATGCACGCTGCGGCGGGCAATAATACCGGGAGCTTTCACTTCGGACATACTGTATTCGGCAGCTTTAATGTCGCCCTTGCCGTCAATCGGATTTCCCAGCGCATCGACTACCCGGCCCAGCAGATGTTTGCCCACCGGCACGCTGACAATGCTGTCCGTACGCTTGACCATATCACCTTCCCGAATAGACTGGTCGGACCCGAAAATAACCACGCCGACATTGTCTTCTTCCAAATTCAGAGCCATGCCTTTAACTCCGCCGGCAAATTCCACCAGCTCTCCGGCCTGAACTTTTTCCAAACCATAAACACGTGCAATGCCATCACCAACGGACAAAACCTGACCGACCTCGGCCACATCGGCCATAATGTCGGAACCTTCGATTTTTTCTTTGATAATGGAAGATATCTCGCTGACGTTTACAGACATTATTGTCCACCTTTCATTATTTGTTCAAGACGATTCAGTTTTGCCAAAATAGTGTCATCTATCATGTTTGAACCGAATTTAATTTGAAGCCCGCCCAAAATTTCCGGACAAACCTCATAATTGACTAAAACTTTTTGACTGAGCATTTTTTCCAAAGCGTTTTCCAGTTTTTTGCACTGAGCCGGTTTGAGTTCTTTAACGGCCTTAACCTGAACTTCGGCAATACCGGCCTGCTTGTTGGCATAATGCACAAACTCTTCCAAAATAAGTTCAAATTCCGAAAAACGGTTGTTTTCAGCCAAAATATCAAGGCAGCTGAGCGTTTCGGGATTCAGTTTTAACTTACCGGCAATCTGTTTAAGAGTATCTTTTTTATCCTGAATTTCAATAATCGGATTCGCAAAAAACTTCACAAAATCAGGCAAAGCCTTGGTTTCAGCCCAAAGCAGCGCCACATCTTTCTGAACCTTAGCCAGAGCTTTCTTTTCAGCCGCAGCCTCATACAAGGCTATGGCATAAATCGAAGCAATCTTAGATTTTGAACGTTTTTTCAATTTTTAATACTCGCCAAATCAATCCAATCTGGAAGTTATAATAAACATCAATTTATTTCTAATTTATTAATACAAAAGCCAAATTCCAAGCTTTAATTTCCCAATTTCGCGCAAAGCGAATCCATCCCGCGATTCGCCGAAAAAAATAATTTTATTGTTTTGATATGCTAAAACCCCGAAAAACTTTTCGGGGTTCTTTAAATCATAAAATTTTTTGCCAGCTGAAACGTCCCTGATAATACGTAAAGCGCATTCCGTTGACAACACCGGCATCAATCCAGCGCTCTTTTATATCGGCACCTTTAACGCTGACAATTTCCTGACCGTCGGTATCATACAAAAACGCATTTCCGCATCTGTCCTGCAAATAATACCAGCCATTTTCTTCCACCCGGCAAATTTTCATTTTCTTTGCCACGAATGTACCGTCAGAGCGATACAAGTCAGCGCGGTACAAGCGATAATCCGTATACCAGCCGTTCCAATACAACACAATGGCGCGATACTTCTTATCAAAAACCCGCTTAGCCCGAAACAAACCGTCTTCTATCGGTTTTCCGTCCTTCGTATAAGCCTGAAGCGTTCCGTCATGCAGAAAAAACATATACCAGCCGTTTGCAAGAATCTCAACGCTCACGAAGTTTGTAATACCAATTTTTGAAATATCCGCACCGGCCTTCTGCACAAATAATAAAAAAGGAGCCTGTTCCATAATGATTAAATTTAATAATTATTTTTCATTAGATTATTATCACATTTTAAAGCCAGACACAAGAAAAAAGCGCCTCACCTCCCGATGAAACGCTTTCTGTATATAATTCCGAAACATTATGCCCGGGGATTAACAACATAATCCCTGCACCCCAAAAAGTTCAGATAAAGATTATAATAAGCTGCTTCCGTCTCAGAAATCCGCTTCTGCTTCTCAATCAACGCAATCAGCTCGGAAACCATCAGCCCGATTCGTGCGTTATTTCGTAAAACAAAAAAACAGCCGTTATTTTCTGCCAGACAAAAGGCTCCGTTCAAAACGCTCAACTTCAGCCTGCCGGAATAAGCAATTTTCTGACCGCGTGACGTGACCAGATATTTTTGCGGCTTCCTGTCTTTATAACCATAAAGCCGTTCATCCATACAATACCAGCCGTTTTCAAACTCGGCAGACAGATAAAAAGTCGCAGCTTTCCCTTCGGCGTCAAAAAACAACCAGCCTTTTGGCGTTTTAAGCTTCCAACGATTGTATTTTGTCACTCCGACTGCCTGTACATTTTCAGCCAGAATGTTGCCTTCGGCATCATAAAACGCAGCATCTTTGCCCTTGGCCAGCATCTTATCTTGATAATTATAAACATACCGGACAGCACCGGCATCAACATAATAAACCTGTTGATTGGCACAAATATTTTTTGCACTGGCGGCAATTGAACCGTCGGCACGATACAAAGTACAAACTTTGGAGCTTTTAAGCCAATACCAGCCGTTGTTCAGCACGCCGGTATCCAAAAGGCCGGAAGAAACCAAATCTCCCTTGGCATTCCAGAGTTTCCACAATTTACCGTCCCTCAGCTTGTACCAGCCATTGGCATAAACCTCGGCATCACAAACAGAAAAATCCAGCGGTTTGTTTTTTTCCCGAAATAAAACGCCGTCCCTGCCCGACTTGATAAAATACCATCCGTTGGCAAAAACCTTAACAGCCGAAACACATGCTCCCTGAAAAACGGTTTCACCTTTCCCGTCATATAAAAACGCACCTTGCGCCTTTTGCAGAAGATACCAGCCGTTTGCATAAACCCGGCAACTCCGGATTTTTCCCAAGTCAACAACCTTACCGCCTGAAGTCAGCAATTTATTGCCAAACAAATAACTGCCGCCCGGAAAAACCTGCCCTTTGCCGCCATTTGCGGCCAATGCTGAAATTAACTTTTCTCTTTCCATAAAAATTTGTCTTAATAATTCATATTTTCAAAAGAAAAATGCCATATTTCAAAGCTTTTGTCAAGCATTCGACGTATACAACAAAAAGTACACGAAGAGAAAAGGAACAAGCATGACCAGCCTTTTGCAAATTTTTTTACATGAAGGAGTATGGATCGATATCCACCTCCACCCTAACTCTTGAAGAAAACTGAACCTTCGCCAGCCAGTCACGAATAACATCCTGAATTCTGATGTTCTTCGAGGTTTTAAGCAGCAAACGAAAACGATATTTGTTGCGCAGCATAAAAATCGGCGCCGGCGCCGGCCCCAAAGTCGTAATATAATCATTGTTCGGCGCCGTATTCCCAAGCCAGATTGCAACCCGCTCGGTATCTTCCTGATTCGTTCCCGACACAATCAACGCCGCCAGCTTGCCGAAAGGCGGCATCTTCAAAATCTTGCGGCTCTGACGTTCCAGCTTCAAAAATTCCTGCCGGTCATTATTAATCAGAGCTTTCAAAACCGCATTTTCCGGATACAGCGTCTGCAAATAAACCGTTCCCTTTTTCTCTCCTCGCCCCGCCCGTCCGGAAACCTGGGAAAGCAGCTGATACGTTTGCTCGGACGCACGCAAATCACTCCCCATCAGCCCCAAATCCGCATCCACGATGCCTACCAAAGTCAGAGTCGGAAAATGATGCCCCTTGGCCAAAATCTGCGTTCCGATAAGAATATCGACCAGCCCCTGCTCCATTTCTCTGATAACGGCAGAAACCTCCGCCATACCGGAAGTTATATCGCTGGAAATAATCTTTATCCTTGCATCGGGAAAACGCGCTTTTACCTCTTCGGCAATCCGCTCCACACCCGGACCGCAGGCAGTAAGTCCCTCCTCCGAATGACATTCCGGACATTCTTTAGGCATGCTCATGGAAAAACCGCAATGATGGCAAATCAGTTTTTTCTGCGTCCGATGTTCCGTCAGCCAGGATGTACAATTCGGACATTGGATCCGATGTCCGCAATCGCGGCAGATTGTCAGCGGCGCATAACCGCGGCGGTTCAAAAACAGCATTGATTGCTCGTTTTTTGCCAGATTTTCTTTCAAGGCCGCCACAAGGCTCGGCGCCAGCCAGGAAACGCCCCAGCTTCCTTTGACCGGCTTGTCTTTTTTCAGGTCAATCACCTTAATTTCAGGCAGTTCGGCGGCGGCAAAACGGCTGGTCAGCTTCACACAGTCATATTTTCCTTCTTCCACATTATTAAGCGTTTCGAGCGCAGGCGTCGCCGTCGACAGGACAATCGGAAAGCCCTCCAATTTTGCCCGCACGACCGCCATATCGCGCCCCTGATAATTAACCACGTCTTCCTGCTTAAAAGAATGATCGTGACTTTCATCAACCACAATCAACCCCAGATTTTGATAAGGCAAAAACAAGGCCGAACGCGCTCCGATCAAAACCTGCGCCTGCCCTTCCGCAACAGCCTTCCACGTTTCCGTCCTCTCGCGGTTTCCCAAAGCCGAATGCCATTTGGCCGGCTTCACGCCGAAACGGCGTTCAAACCGCCCGAGCCACTGTGTTGTCAAAGAAATTTCCGGCACCATAATCAGCACTTGCTTTCCCTGCCGGAGCGTCTCTGCCACCGCCTCAAAATAAACCTCCGTTTTACCGGAACCGGTAATCCCGTCCAACAATGTTGCCGAAAAACCATTGCCGACTTTTGAAACCAGCTTTTCCGCGGCAATTTGCTGCTCAGGCGTAAGCTCCACCTTGCCATAATCGGGCTGCGGACACTCAAATGTCCACTTATCTTCAACTTCCACCGCTTCCAAAACACCGGCCTCAATAAGCTTATTGACAACCGGCATTGTTACTCCCGCACCTTTGCAGATATCCCCGCGGGTAAAAGGGGCAAATTTCAAAAAATCCATCACCCGCCAGCGCGCGTCGGAATTTTTAATCTTTGCCTCCGCCAGAGTCTTGCCGGAGAGTTTATAAAGCAACAACATTTTCGGATCATCAAACACGCTGCGCACGCTTAAAACCATTTTAAGCACCAAACCGGCAAAAGCCATGTTATATTGCGCCACAAAATCCACAAATTTTCTTAAAGCGTCCGACAACGGCGGAAAAGGATACCTTTCGCCGATCGGTTTGATTTTTGCATCTTCCAGATTGCAGGATTTTCCGATTTTCCAAACTGCCCCGATAACCTGTTCGCGCCCGAACGAAACCCTGACAATGTCACCGGGCTTAACCTCGTCATCAGCCTGATAGTCAAATACGTTATTAAACGGCAGGGTCAGCATAACCCCGACAATTTTTCCCAATTTTCCAATCTCCGGATTCTTTCAATTTTGCTTTATCATACAAGAAGACAACGTCAAAAACAAAGCGCGCCCCGGGCACCTCTGCCGATAAAAGCCATTTTTTTCGCCGCCATAATCTTTTCTCCTAAAGTTCTTACCAAGATTAAATTTCTGAAAACGGCATTTGTCAAAGAAATTTTCTCCTTTGTACAGACAAAAAAAACTGCCGGTTCTCCGGCAGTTGTAAAATGTTATCGACTATCTGCGCAAATCACGATACGTAAGTCTGAGCCTTTTGTTTCTAATATAAGAAACATCTCCCAGATAACTAAACTCAAGCATCAATGCATCCCCCTTATCAGCCATCTGCAAAAACTGGATAACCTCCATTTTTGTCGTTTCCGCAACAAGCTTTTTCCCTCTTGCTTCAATAACAAAAACTGCACGGACAATAATCTCGGGCTTAACACAGCAATGCTCTCCATGATAGAAAGAATCGGTTAAGCAAAAAGCTCTTGAAATCCGGACAAGCCTGCCGCTGAAGCGTTGTTTGCCAACTCTCTCAAACGTTGTCGTTTGTCCAATGGTCAAATTTTCAATACTCTGCAACCGATGGCCGGCATGAAACAAACCGCATTCTTTGCTATAATAAAGCCGGAGCAGCATCTCATCGCCAATCTCGGAAACCATAATCAGTTTAACCTCACTTTCCTGAGATACAGAAAAAAAACGGTTTCTCCCTTTGGCATCACGGATAACAAAACTCACACATTGCTTGGCATGAGTGCTTTCCACCTGATAATAAGGTCGTGATACATTAATTAATTTTCCTCGCACTTCCATATGTCGATTAATTTAGTTAATAATTCTAAATTGATAATATTTTTTGAATTTCAGTCTATACCATTCTTTCTTTTTTGTCCATATTTATTTACATAACGCCGTATATATTTACCAAAAAGTTACTTTTTAAGCTTAAATTAGAAATATGAAGAACAAAATTATCTATCAAACGGATGACAACATTTTGGATTTAATCCAAAAATGGCAGGGCTGGCTGCAAAACGAGCGCCGTTATTCCCCCAATACGCTTGACGGCTACTGCCGCGACTTGTCATATTTTTTCGGCTTTTTAAGAAGCAGACTCGGCCGCACGGCACAAATTGAAGACCTGCAAAACATTGATGTCAGAACCTTTCGCAGCTACATTTCGGCACGGGCCGGCAGACAGTTGTGCAAAACCACCCTCGCCCGCAACATTTCCACGCTGAAGAATTTTTTTCGCTGGCTTGACGACAATGACATTGTCAAAAATTCGGCATTAAGCATTATTTCCTCGCCCAGGCTGCCCAAAAACCTGCCCAAAGCGCTGGAAGTCAATGAAACCAATACCATACTGAGAAAAGCGGCAAACTTTGCAAAAAACGAATGGCAGGGGCTGCGCGACACCGCCGTTTTTATTCTGCTTTACGGCTGCGGTCTACGTATTTCCGAAGCCTTATCGCTGAATTTTGGCGACATCACCCGTCAAAACAACATATTGCGTATAAGAGGTAAAGGCAATAAAGAAAGAATTGTGCCTCTGTTGCCTGTTGTCGTTGACGCGATAGATGAATATGTACAAAACTGCCCCTACCGTTTTAAAGAAGGTGAGCCTTTGTTTGTGGGAGCGCGCGGCGAACGGCTTTTACCCCGCATCATCCAACGACAGCTGCAAAAGATTCGGATAGCGTTGGGCCTTTCCGATTCATTGACGCCCCATGCTCTGCGACACTCTTTTGCCACCCACCTCTTGGCGGAAGGAACCGATCTGCGCTCCATTCAGGAGCTGCTCGGCCACAGTTCGCTCGCCACAACCCAAAGGTACACCGATGTTCAAACCGAAACCCTCAAGAAAGAATACCAAAAAGCCAAACTGCTGGAATCATAAAAATCTGATAAAACCCTGTTGCATTTTGCTTTTCTCAAAATGTCGACAACAAAAAAAGTACCGCCCTGTTCCGGCGGCACTTTTCTATTTCACTTACAAAACTCTGAAAAAAACTTACTTCAGTTTTTTCTCAACAAACTCTTCGTGCTTTTTAGACTTCTTGTCATATTTTTTCAAAGTCAGTTTTTCCGGATGAGTTCTCGGATTTTTTTCAGCAAGATAAAAAGTGCCTGTACCGGCCGTGCTTTCCAATTTTACTTTAACTTTAATTGCTTTTGCCATTTTTTTTACTCTTAAAAGGTTACAAATTTAAAAACATTTGACTGCACTATACATTTTTTTAACGCATTGTCAACAACAATTTCATAATTTTTTATGAATCAGAACCCGAGCCGTAAGAATGTCAAACTCCTGTTTTTCCCTTTTCTGGCGCGGACAATCGGCGGCTTTTGCCTTCTGTGCCACAAATTCCGGCTTCTGAACCTCTCCCATATAAGCCGTACAAATATCGGGAACCAAACCGTTTTCCAACACTTCCGCCCCCGACGGGCCGAGAATTTTTGACGTTGTTAAAGACAAACGGGAACCATTGTCCAAATCCGTAAGCTCCTGAACCGTGCTTTTGCCGTAAGTCCGCGTTCCCACAAGCTTTGCCCGTCCTTGCTCCTGCAGACTCAGAGCCAAAGCCTCGGCTGAAGATGCGGTATCGGCATCCACCAGTACCGCCAGCGGTTTTTTATCCCATTCCCCACCGGCATTGGCATTATAAAAATTCTCCTCCTGACCGTCCCCGCTTTTGACCGACACAATAATCCCGTCATCAAGAAACATATCGGCAATATTAACCATTGCCGCCAAAGATCCGCCGGAACTCCCGCGCAAGTCCAAAACCATGCCGGCAACATCCTTTTCTTTCTCAATTGCCTGATGCAGCTTTTCGGCACTGTCTCTGTCAAAGACCTTAATTTTCACATACAAAATGCCTTCCCTCTGATAAGCGGAAAACGCCTTTCTGGGGACAAAAACTTCTTCACCTGCCAAGTCCATGGCTTTATAATACTTCGACCCGTCTTTTAACGCCGACACCAACGCCGACAACATCTCGTCCGCGGCTTCAAAATCATGCAAAGACACCTGTCCGGAAACCTTCTTTGCCGCAGCCAAAACTTCTTCTGTCAAGTCGGCCCAGTCTTCGGCCTTCTCCTGTTCCGGTTTGTGAAAACTCCTGACCATTTTTCCGTCATAATAAACGGTAACGCGGCCGGCCTGCGTGCCAAACTTCAGTTTGCCATCCATATTCTGCAGACCTTTGAGAGCCTCTTCCGTTATCCGCGCATAACTCAAATGCTGCGGGTTTTCTTCATGAACTTTCCGATAAACCGAAGCAATCGTATCATAATCGGCTTTTACCGGTTCTGCTGCCGTCAGCGCCAAAAGCAAAAAGAAAATAAATTTATACATTCGTCCCGTTCCCGATTATCACTTTATTTTGATTATATTTTAACGCTCCGCCCCGTTTTGACAAGCCCGTCCCGCAGTTATTCCTCATAAAAACGAAAAGTCAGCCCGCCGGTAACCGGATTGGCTTCCTTCAGCACGGCCTTGATTTTGTCTCCTAAACGAAATTCCCGCCGGCTTCGCGTTCCGCGCAAAAACATCTTGCTCTCCGGCAGCAAATAACGGTCATTGGGCAGGGTTTTCATCAAAATCAGGCCCTCTGCTCCGACTTCGGAAATCCGCACAAAGATTCCGGCATTGGAAAATCCGGTAATCACCACGTCAAAAACCTGCCCCAAAGCAGGATTAAGATACTCCGCCATATAGCGGGACAACATCTCCCGCTCGGCATTAACCGCCCGCCGTTCGGTATCGGAAAGGTGATTCCCGATGTCTTCAAACAGCTTTTCGTCCGCCCCGTCTTCCAAACCGCCGCCGTCAGGAAGCTTAAGCGCCTTAATCAGCGCGCGGTGTACCAGAAGATCGGCATAACGGCGGATAGGCGAGGTAAAATGGACATAATCTTTCAACCCCAGTCCGAAATGCCCGATATTATGCGGACTGTATTGCGCCTGAGACTGCATCCTCAAAACCAGATCGCTCACGCCGGATTGCAAGCCGCGCTTCTCGCAGGCTGCAATAATTTTGTTAAAATGCTGCGGTTTCAGGGCAGCCTCATCCGGCAGCTTCATTTTCAATGTCTTTAGCAAACCTTCCATATCCGGCAGCCTTTCGGTTCTCGGCTTGTCATGAATACGGTACATCACCGGCACTTTCTTTTTCTTCAACGTCTGCGCCGCCGCAACATTGGCTGCAATCATAAATTCTTCGATAATTTTTTCGCTCAGCAAATGTTGGCATTTTTCAATTGTTTTAACCGCGCCGGTCTTGTCAAACTTAACCTTAAATTCATCGGTTTCCAGTTCCAGCGCCCCGCGTTTCTGCCGCGCTTTGTCCAAAGCCAGATAAGCCTCATGCAAAGGCTCTATCACGCAATGAAAAAGCGGTGCCGTATTGTCATTGCGCTCCCCGTCCAACGCGTTTTGAACCTCGCCGTAAGTCAGTCTGGCCGCGGAACGGATAATCGCCCGATGAAAATTATGGCTCAGGATTTTGCCGTTATTGTCAATTTCAATAAAACAGGCCAGAACCGGACGCCGGCGCCGCGGCCTCAACGAGCATAAATCATTGCTCAAAACCTCCGGCAGCATCGGCACCACCATATCCGGCAGATATACCGAATTTCCACGCTTATAAGCTTCCCTGTCCAGCTCGGACAAATGCCGCACGTAAAAAGCCACGTCGGCAATGGCAACCCCGAGCCGGAAACCGGCCGGCGTTTTTTCCGCCCATACGGCATCGTCAAAATCTTTTGAATCGTCGCCGTCTATGGTCACAAACGGCAAATCCGTCAAATCCAGCCTGTCCGCACTATCATAAACCGGCAGTTTTTTGGTCTCTTTTTTCAATCTGTTGGAAAAAACATTCGGAATGTCATATTTCTCCAGAACCAGAGAATCCGTCGCTTTGTGCAAATCAAACGGCCCCAGAACCTTAAGGATGCGAACCGTCTTGAACCGCCGGTCTCCTTCCAGATAAAAGCAAACATAATCACCGTGCTTCAGCCCTTTGCCGGAATCCAAGACATACATATTGCGCGAATTCTTTTCCGAACTTGCAATCATCACCTTGTTGCCGTATTTCTCCACCACGCCGTACATTTTTTCAACGGCCTGCTCCTGCTTGCTGAGGCGGACGATCGGCTTGGCCGAAAACACGCCGTTATCGCAGCTCAGTCTGGCCAGAATAACGTCGCCTGTCATCAGTTCCGGCTTGATTTTGCGGTTAGGCAGCACAAAAATTTCTACGCGTTCCAGATTGTCTTTTTTGTTTATGGCCTTGGCCATAAGCTCGCCGTTATTGTTCTCACCGCAAATTTCCAACTGCGTAACCGAAGGAAATTTATGCTTGGTCTTTCTTGTTTTTTTTGCCATTATTCTTTCAATTCTATTATCAGCGGCGTATGGTCGGAAGGCTTTGTTCCCTGCCGCGGCGCTTTATCAACATAACATTTTTCCAAACGGTCGGCTGCCGGCGCCGAAAGCATCATATAATCGATTCGCATACCGTTGTCAGCCTGCAGCGCCTGGCCGGAATAATCCCAGAAAGTATACCCGTTTTCCTGCGGATGCAAAAGCCGGAAAGCATCATAATATCCCAAATACTTTAACGCCGTCAGCTTTTGCTTAACCTCCTCGCGGTAAAGCGCATCTTTCAAAAAAGCCTTCTCGTCATAAACGTCGCCGGCCGTCAAAATCACATTAAAATCACCGCCGAGAACAACCGGACGGTTAAGCGCAAGCAATGTTTTGGCATGTCGATACAGAGCATCCATCCACGCAAGCTTATAACGGTACTTGCTGTCATCGTCAGGCTGATTATAAGGCGGATTGCCGTTCGGCAGATAAATAGACGCCGCCCGCCAGAGCACGCCTCCGGCCTCGGTCTCGACTTCCAGATAGCGTGCCTGCTCGTCTTTTATCCCCGGCAGGCCTTCCTCAACCACCTTAATTTTCTTCTTGGACAACACGGCAACGCCGTTATAACTTTTCTGCCCCTGAACAGCCGCTTCATACCCCAGAGCCTGCAACTCAAAAAACGGAAAATTGCCGGATTCGGTCTTGATTTCCTGCAGCAAAACAATATCCGGAGACTTTTCTTTCAGCCACCGGCTCAGATTCTCAATCCGCGCATTGACGGAATTCACGTTATAAGTTGCTGCAATCATCCTGTTTTTACCTTTTGTTTAATCATTCGTTTTATACTCATACAACGGATTTAAAATATTTTCAAGGAAAGATAATCTGATGGAACTCGCACCCTACGCCACTTCGCCGGACCAAAGCCGCGGCAGGCTTTACCCCGATTTTGCCAATATCATCCGCTCGCCTTTTCAGCGCGACCGTGACCGACTGATTCACTCCTCGGCTTTTCGCCGTCTGGACGGCAAAACGCAGGTCTTTGCCTATCATGAGGGCAAAAACTACCGAACCCGCCTGACCCACAGCATTGAAGTCGCGCAAATCACCCGCACGCTTTGCAAAAGCCTTGACCTCAATGAAGAACTCGGCGAAGCCATCGCCCTCGACCACGATCTCGGCCACCCGCCTTTCGGCCATGCCGGAGAACGCGGCCTGCAAAAAGTCATGAAAAAATACGGCGGCTTTGACCATAACGTTCAGGCTTTAAAAATTGTCACGCAGCTGGAAACCCATTATCCCGAATTCCCCGGCCTGAACCTGACTTGGGAAACGCTTGAAGGCACGGTCAAACACAACGGGCCGGTCGCCGGAACCCTTAACGCCTATTTAAAAAAGTTCAATAAAACCTTTGACCTGGACTTAAAAAATTATCCGTCGCTGGAAGCGCAGATTGCCGCCAATGCCGATGACATTGCCTACCTGAACCATGATATTGAAGACGGTTTCCGTGCCGGATTTTATACCCTTGAACAAATGCAGGAACTCCCGTTCATCCGCGAGATTCTCAACAACTTGCATAAAAACTGCCCGACGCCCGATACCAATATCTGCATTTATGCCGTTACCCGCAGCATGATTGCCAAAATGGTGTTTGATCTGCTTGACAATACTAAAGCCAACCTGAAAGCCCATAACATAAAAACCCCCGGCGACGTGCGCCGGCACAAAGGCTTTCTTGTCTGTTTTTCGCCCAAAGTGGAAGAGGAAATCCGCCGACTACGGTCTTTTTTGAAAGAACATTTTTATACCCATACCAACGTTGTCCGCATGGACATGAAATCTCAAAAAATCGTCGAAGAACTGTTTAACGTCTTCATGTCGGACTGGAAGCTGCTTCCGGATTCGGAACGCCGTTTTTTAAGCCCCCGAAACAGTGAAAAAGAAATTGCCGATGTTATATGTACCTACATTGCCAATATGACGGATATGTGTGCCATAGAAGAACATCAAAAACTTTTTGACAATCTGACCAGATTTTAGACTTTTTGTTAAACGATTATAAAGCTTTTGCCGTTATACTTCAGGCAGATAGTTTAATTTAAGGAGATAAACAATGTTTCCGGGGCTTCCTGATGACAACCGCGATAACCGCATAACCACAGAACGTTTTAGCGAATTCCGCCAAAATATTGACAGCCAGAACAACTTTGCCTTTGAAGAAAGAAAAAGTGATCTGAACCGTTCAAAAAACGTTTTCATCGGCGCCGTTTCCGGTGTACTTCTGGCCGGCATTGTCGGCTGGTTTGTCTTGTCACCGCGCTATGCTCAAAATAGCGGCGAAGAAATCCCCGTCATCCGCCGCCCGCAAACGGCTGTCAAAGTTCAGCCTGCCGATCCCGGCGGCATGGAAATCCTTAATCAGGACAAAACCGTGTATGACATCATCGACAAAAAGTCTGCCGGCGAAAAGCCTTCCGTAGAAAAACTCCTTCCTCCGCCTGAAGAACCGCAAATTCCGGTGATCAGCGCCGAAACCGTAACAACGGTTGAAAGCACGGCCGCCGATGGTGAAATCGAGATCAAAAAATCTGAAGTGAAAATTGCCGAAGAAATAAAAGAAACAACACCCGAACAAGTGGTAATTTCTCAGGCTCAGGAAATTATCAGAACCGAAGAAAAGAAAAATGCGGTAACCACTCAGCCCGACAAAGAAAAGCCGGCTGAAACCGAGAACAAAAAAATCATCAACCTGCCGTCCGTTACCGCTGCCGAACAAGCTTCCGCCACGGCGTCAGACAAAATCACCGCCGGCAAATGGACCGTCCAGCTGATGTCTTCGCCCAATCAGAAAGCCGTTCAAAATTCTTGGAACACCATGAGCAAAAAACATGCTTTTCTGACATCACAGCCCTACGAAATTGAAGCAGCCGACTTAGGCGCCAAAGGTACTTACTACCGCCTGTATACCGGCGCTTTTGCCGACCGTGCCGGTGCAGACGGCCTGTGCGGGCAAATCAAAGCCGCCGGCGGCAGCTGCATCGTAAAGAAAAAATAATACCATGGCAGCGAGCTTAATCATCAGCCTTTGCGCGGCCGTCATTGCCATCGTCGCCCATGAGATTTCTCACGGCTGGGCAGCCAGACTTCTGGGTGACGATACGGCTTACCGCATGCATCGTCTGTCCTTAAACCCGCTGCACCATGTTGACCCTGTCGGCACTGTCATTCTTCCTGCAATACTGAGTTTTTTCCACCTTCCGGTTTTCGGCTGGGCAAAACCTGTACCTGTTGATTTTTCCCGCCTGCGCAATCAGACCTGGGCCGTTGTCATCGTAGCTGCCGCCGGAATTGTCACCAATCTGATTCTGGCTTTCATTTCCGGCTCGCTGATTGTTTTTTATGCCCCGTTTCTGCCGGATGTCGTCAAAGTTTTTCTTTCGGCTTTTACCATTGTCAATCTGGTACTGGCTTTGTTTAACCTTATCCCGGTACCGCCGCTTGACGGATCAAAAATCTTTTTTGGTTGGATTCAAAAACCCTGGGCACAAAAATATGTTTTGTTTGAACGCCAGATGATTATGCCGCTGATTTTAATCCTTGTCGTTCTGCCATGGCTGAGCCGGCAGTTTATGACCAACGGTGATGTCCTGACTGCCTACTTCAATTCCGGCCTCAAACTTCTGTTTCGTTTTATCCGCTTTATTTACGCACTTTGAGAGGAACCATGCCCAAACCTGTCCTGTCCGCCATGCTTTCCTGTTCCGGTTTGGAACTGACCGATGCGGAAAAGCGCATCTTTGCCGAATTCAACCCGCTCGGCGTCACCCTCTTCGGCCGCAACATTGCCGCTCCGTATCAGATAAAAAAACTGGTCGCGCAAATAAAAGAAAACATCGGACGGAACGATGTCTTAATTGCCATTGATCAGGAAGGCGGACGCGTCCGCCGCCTGCATGAACCCGATTTCCGCGGCTACATGGCCCAAAAACAAATCGGTGAAATTGCAGAAAGCCATGGCCTGAAAACGGCAAAAAAAATTGCCGCCGCTCATGCCTCGCTGATTGCCGAGGACTTGTACGCGCTCGGCATTAACTGGAATTACGCACCGGTCATAGACCTCTGTCACCCGCAAACCTCGCGGGTTTTGGCCAGCCGTTGTTTTTCCGCCGCGCCGGAAACCAATATTGCCCTTGCCCAAGCCATGCTCGATGCTTACAAAAACAGCGCTGTCTGCCCCTGTATCAAACACCTGCCTGCGCTTGGTCCGGCAGAAACCGACCCGCATCTGGAACTTCCGGTCATCCGCCAAAGCTTAAAAGAACTGGAAAAAGATTTTGCTGCCGCCGTCGCTCTGGCCGGAAAGACGCCTGCCGCCATGACGGCTCATATCCTGCTGCCCCAAATTGACAACCGGCAGCCCGCCACCCAGTCGCCTAAAATCATTTCCGAAATCATCCGCGGATTGATCGGATTTAACGGCTTTTTAATCAGCGATGCCATTGACATGCGTGCCCTGCACGGCTCATTGGCTCTCAAAACCCAGCTTTCGCTGGATGCCGGCTGCGATGCCGTCTGCTACTGCGGAGGAACTGAACAAGGGCTGGTTGAAGTCTGCAAAAATTGCCGCCCGCTTAACGATGCCTCCCGCTCCCGTTTTGAAAAACTGCACAACATCATTACCGGACAACATAAAACTGTTGATATTGCGCAAATTTATAAAGACTATTCTCAATTTAGTGCTAATTTAAAAAACTATGATAAAGAGTATGATGCAACAGAAGTTTTGCATTTGATGACATCCAACCAATAAAGGAGAAACACGTGTTTACCGGATTATTAGAATGGGTTTTGATCATTGCCGTAATTGTGGTTATTTTTAACGCCAACAATTTGTCCTCTTGGAAAGAAACCGCCCACAAAAAAGTTGAAGCGCTCAAAAAAGTCGCCGCCGACAAAAAGGCAGAACTCGAGCAAAAAATCAACGCCGCTAAAAACAAAAAAGACAAAGAATAGCGCAAAATCATCATTTTCCACACTCCAATCGCAATATTTTCAGGAATATTGCGATTTTTTGCATAAAAATCAAATATCTATAGACTTTTTTCTCAAATCGTGCTATATTTAATGCAGATTGTTAGAATAACAATTAATTTTATGCGGAGAAAAGCCATGAGCATCAGCGTTACCAGAAGAGTATCCGGCTCACCGAGAACAGATCGCAATTACACTGCCTCGGGTGGGCATGGTGAAAGTTTTGTGGAAAACATCGACACATCCAACAATGTGTTTATTAATGACGATGTCCGCAACGACGACAACCGTAAACAAAACGGCAAACAACAATTTCAGGACGAGAAAGAACAGGAAAAGAACACTTCCTCGGCCGGTGCCTATGTGCCTAACGCCATTGAAGCCATCGCCGCCAGCGGCGTATACGACACCAACACCGGCGACACGTACCATTCCTCCAAAAACATCGGCGTGTATGACAACAACCAGTCTTATGTGCAGGAAGACAACCGTGACAAACTGCCGCAGTCTTATCTGAAACATTTTTATGAAAACAACCGGCCGCCGGAAGAAGTGGACGAGCTGGTATAACCATTTTTCTAATTCCTTTGCCTTTAAAACCCTGTTTTCCGACTTATATGAAAACAGGAACAAAAAAATTTTTCCACAATCAAAAGACTAAGAACGGATTAAAATTAACAACAAAAGGATACATCAATGCAAAAAGGTACTGTAAAGTGGTTTAACGTCAAAAAAGGTTATGGTTTTATCACTCCGGAAAACAGCGATAAAGACATCTTTGTTCACATCACCGCCCTTGAAAAAAACGGGCTTCGCCGCTTAAATGACGGCGACGTAGTAAATTTTGAAGTCTATAACGACCGTGGCCGTCAAGCCGCCGGCAACATCGGCCTCATTCAGTAAAAAACTTTTTCTCCCGAATTTCTAAACAGAAATTCGGGAGTTTTTTTTATTATTCACACAATAAAAGCCGAAAGGACAACTACTCACAACGATATTTCGCGAAGTTGTTTTCACCGCCTAAAGTATTGCCACAACTTTGGAAAACCGGTGCGCATCCCTGTGCCTCATAATCAGACAGTGCATCGCTACAGAAAGCAAAACCAAAATAACTCCTACAGCGACTATAACTACCACAGAAATTATTATCCGAACAACAATAAAAAACTTGCCCTTGCATACTGCTCTTACATGTCCCGTTATTACACGTCTGCCCGCTGGAGCACATGCTCGTCCCGCAACTTTCATAATAAGTCACGCCGTTTTTTATACAAGATTTCAAACCGACATTTTTGCATTGAGATGAACACGTTGCCGCGGTAATAGTATAATTACAAATTTGCGGCTCAAAACAAAAGAACTTTGTCGTATCAAAAGGGCAGGCGATGCCATTCGGGCATTCGGTTGCAGTATATTTATACCCGAGTGTCGCACAATCGGCAATCGGTACACACGCCGCTCGCACATCCACCGCTCCGCCAACCATTCCACCGACAGCTGTACCAATCATCACCATTCCTGCCGCACTCATCAATAATCCTGTTTTCATTTTACTTGCTCCTTATCTTTTTCTCATATCTAACTCTTTCTACGGGAACGACTAATCACACCTGAAGAGGGAGATGATGCCGTAGGTGGTGACGACGTAGTCACTGCAATGCTGGAAGACAGGAGAGCCTCCGGAGGCTCGACAGCTTGCTTGCATATCATTACAGTCAGGATAACCATAGTTTTTACACTGTTGATAACAAGTTACACCATAATAACCTCGACAATCAGAGTCATAAGAACTCGATGTTCCCCCACTGTATCCACAATAGTTAGTATAGCCGCAGCAAAACCCGTTTGTGGGAATGCCTGGTATTTCACATACGTTTTTAATAAAGATAGGAATAGCTTTTACAGAATCTACAGCACAATTTTTGGGAGAATAATGACCTCCTAAAGCTTGGCAGCTTTCTTCTTGAGTTTTACAATCAGGATAACCATAACTTTTACATTTATAATAACAACTCATTCCCCAAAGGTTCTGACAGGTGCTGTCTTCAGAATGTTTTATACCATTATACTTGCAGTTTTCTGTATAGCCGCAGCAATACCCATCTGTAGGAGGATTGTCTTTAACTTCGCAATACCACTTATCCTTATTAAACGGACAAGCGACAGCCGGTAGATTGCTGCACTCCGCCGCCGTTTTTGTATACCCCAACGTTACGCAGTCGGTAACCGGCGTGTTGCACCATTCCACATACCCCGGACGGCATTCCGTCAGGCATTTTGAATATTTCTTCAAACTGCCGCTGTAGCAGTAATCGCCGTTGTCCACACCGCCGTAAGCCGAACAGACGTCATAGCCCGTGCACGGGTTTTCTTTTCTCTTATAAAGCCTGCCTTTTGTGCAGTGCATGCAGTAATCCGTGCCGTCCTTAATATAGCCCGTCGTTCCGCCTGAGGTTTCTTTGTCGGTATAGGCGTATCCCGCCGGGCAAGAGGTTTTACAGCATTGCCGGCAGTCATAACCGCAGCTGTCCTTACCGACAACGGCGCCGCTCTCGCATCCCGTTACTTTCGAATTCTCCGGGCATCCGTTCGACGGTGTATCGTTACAGCATTTGGCATAAGAAGAATCCCAAGGGCATATCTCGTTTTTGCTCGGGCGCGAACAGTTGTTGACATATCCGTTGTCTTTACAGGCCTGCGGGCGGTTTTCAATGCAGGATTTGTACAAGTCCAACCCGTTCGGACATTTGTCTTTCGGATACCATGTCGGCCCGAGGTCATAACAGGCTTGTGGAGATTTTGTGTAACCTTTGTTTTTGCAATATTGCTCCTCGGTACATTTGGTATAACTCTCGTCACGGGAACATGTTTGGGAATAATCCGGTGCCGTACCGTCCGGACAGTCAAAATGATAGCCGCGGTCTTCACACCATTCACAGTCAATACATTCTGCCAACACCGGCTCCAAGGCACAGTCTGGCAGGAAGCAAACGCCGGCCTGAGCCGGCGATACAATCATAAAAGAGGCAGGGAGAAAAGCCAATAAAGCGGCAGCAGCGACCGCAGAGTCTAGTTTCATGTGTAGCATACTTCTGTTTGTGTTTTTCATTGGTTTTCTCCCCGAAAATTCTTTTCAAAGCACGTTCTCTATCACATCCTCACCATAGCATCGCGGGTCACGGGGTACCGTACAAACTGACGCCTCACCCGCTGGGTGCGCCGCGCACCTGCCGTGCAGGTCATTCTCGGGCTTGACCCGAGAATCCATCTCACAACCGGCACTTTGCCTGTTTCTTTATGGATTGCCGGACTTCGATCCGGCAATGACAATACAGGTACTATACCATAAGAAAATGCCAATGTCAAGCATTAGTGAAGAGTTGTGAGGGTATTTTGGCTAAAAAAGAGTGGCAGGAGAAAAATAAGCGTGAAAAAAAGTGAAAGAAAAAATTACAAACAATAAACCCCGCACTCAAAAAAGTACGGGGTTTATATCATCTTACCAAAGAGGATTACTCTTTAGTAAAAGCCTTAGCCTGTTTCTTGGCTTCTTCATCTGTTCTGGCAACATTAACCAGAATAGTCTGAGAAACTTCCGGATGCAGATTGAGTTTAACCTCATAAACACCCAGATCTTTAATAGCATTTTCCAAGAAAACCTGACGGCGTTCAATTTCGTAACCGGCAGCTTTAATAAGAGCGGCAATATCACGAATTGTAACAGAACCGTAGAGTTGGCCTGTTTCGGCGGCCTGACGGATCAGGGTAGCGCTGAAACCTTTCAGGGATTCGGCCACTTCGGAAGCTTTATCAAACAAAGCTTTGTTATGAGCTTCGAGCTGAGCCTTTTGCTTTTCAAAATAAGCAACATTGGCTTCGGTAGCGCGCAGAGCTTTCTTGGTCGGCAGCAGGTAGTTGCGGGCATAACCGTTTTTAACGCTAACCTGATCACCCATTCTGCCCAATTTGTCAACATGTTCAAGAAGAATAACTTTCATATCTGTTCTCCCTCCTTAATCTGCAACAAACGGAAGCAGGGCCAGATAACGTGCGCGTTTGATGGCACGGGCCAGTTCTCTTTGTTTTTTGGCCGAAACGGCAGTAATGCGGCTCGGAATAATTTTGCCTTTCTCGGAAATATATCTGGAAAGCAGTTTAACATCTTTATAATCGATTTTCAAACCGTCTTCACCGGAGAACGGACAAGCTTTTTTTCTTCTGAAGAATACTTGTTTAGCCATTAGTTTGCCTCCTGTTCGTCACTGGTTTCGGAAGAAGAGCCGGCAGCGTCTTCACTGCTCAGTTCGTCAACTTTAACCGTCATATAGCGGATAACGTCTTCATTGAATCTCATCAGTCTTTCATATTCTGCAACAGCGGCAGCCGGAGCTGAGATATTCAAAACGACATAATGGCCTTTACGGTTCTTTTTAATACGGTAAGCAAGGTTTTTCAAACCCCAGTTATCAACTCTGACAACTTCGCCGCCGTTGTTCTTGATGGTTTCGCTCAAATCTGCAACCAGAGAACTAACTTGCGAAGCGCCGAGATCCTGACGTGCAATCAGCACGCTTTCATAAAATGACATAAATAAAATCTCCTTATGGATTCTCAACAAATGCCCCGAATGCGGGGCGGGTTCTTGTATAGCCGGAAGACAGGCTGCCGGCAAGGGACAAAGCGAATATACATCAAAACTTTCAGATTGCAAGCATTTTCTTCACAAAAAATCCCATGCCGTCAGCCTCGGCGGCGCCGGTTTGCCGCAGTTTATCCACAAGCCCGATAAAAAACCTTGTCTTTATATAATATTAATATTTTTGTTCTAGCTTAATCATAAATAAACAACAGGTGGAATAATGTCGGAAAAATTGAGGTTAATATTGGCGGTCGCCGGAATTTGCACAGCAGGAGCCTGTACCAATCTGGACGGTCTGTGTCCGCATTGTTACCCGCCCAAGACACGCTACGTTTATCTGCAGGACAAAACCTACGCTAACGATGAGCCTGTAATTCCGTTGCAAAACCTGATGAGCCGCACCGTGGTTTACTGCCACTCCACCCCGACCAACAGCGCCGAAACCTGTGCCGAAGTATTTGAGAATTACGGCTATGTCCGTTTGCGCGACATTCCCTATAAAACGGCGGATTATGACTTTTTAAAAACAGACACTTATCCCACCCGCCGCTGGCGCGATAATGAGCTGACCCCCCGCTGGTAGGAGAACGCCATGCTCGCCAGAATAAATACAATCACATTCAACGGGCTGGAAATTCTTGACGTTGACTTGCAAATACAAGTCACTTCCGGACTTCCTGCTTTTAACATCGTCGGCCTGCCGGACAAGGCAATCGCCGAAAGCAAAGAACGCGTGCGTGCTGCCCTGCAGTCAATCGGTCTGGCGCTGCCGGCCAAACATATTACCATCAATCTCTCGCCGGCGGATTTATACAAAGAAGGATCGCATTTTGACCTTCCCGTTGCGTTGGGGCTGATGGCCGTCATGGGAATCATCCCCAATGAAACCCTGCTGGATTACATTGCTTTGGGAGAACTGGGGCTGGACGGCTCGATCATTTCGGTCAACGGCGTTCTGCCGGTCGCGGTAAAAGCAATCAGACAAAACAAAGGGCTGATTTGCCCCTCTGCTCAGGGCGGAGAAGCCGCCTGGTCAGGCATAAAAGACATTGTCGCCGCCGATAATCTGCTGAGTCTGATTAACCATTTTAAAGGCACTCAGCTTTTGCCCCGCCCCAAACGCCAAACGGCCGAAACCAAACTAAAGACTTTGGACATGGCCGACGTCAAAGGGCAGGAAAGTGCCAAACGCGCCTTTGAAATCGCAGCTGCCGGCGGACACAACCTTTTGATGATCGGACCTCCCGGATCCGGAAAGTCAATGCTCGCCGCACGCATGCCCTCCATTCTTCCGCCGCTAAGTCCGGAAGAAGCCTTGGAAACCAGTATGATTCACTCCGTTGCCGGCATTTTGAAAGACGGACGGATTTGCTTTGACCGGCCGTATCGTGACCCGCATCACACTTCGTCTACGCCGGCTTTGGTCGGCGGCGGACGCAAAGGCCAGCCCGGAGAAATATCGCTGGCTCATAACGGCATTTTGTTTCTGGACGAACTCCCCGAGTTCAGCCGCCCCACACTTGAGGCTCTCCGCCAGCCGCTGGAGAATGGCTGCGTCAGCATTTCCCGTGTTCATGCCCATACGACTTTTCCGTCCCGATTTCAGCTGATTGCCGCCATGAACCCCTGCCGCTGCGGCTATCTCGGCTCCAAAGAACAGGAATGCACCAGAGCACCGCTTTGCGCAGCGGAATATCAGGCCAAAATTTCCGGCCCGCTGCTGGATCGGATTGACATGCATATTGAAGTTCCCGCGGTCAGCCCGTGGGATCTGGCACATGTCAAAAGAGGCGAAAGTTCCGAAGCGATTCGGAATCGAGTCGTTGCCGCCAGAACGCTTCAAAAACAACGTTTTATCAAATTCGGACACCCGGAACTAAGTACAAACGCCCAAATGAATGGAGAAATTTTAGAAAAAATAGCCGGACTGGACGATGAAGCAAAAGCCCTGCTGATAAGCTTTTCCGATAAAAACAAGCTTTCGGCACGTTCTTATCATCGAATAATTCGTCTATCAAGAACAATTGCAGACTTGCAAAATAAAATAAATGTGAGTAGAATACACGTCGCAGAAGCTTTGTCGTATCGTCGCATTCTGCCTAATAAACGCATCTAGGAGACCAAAATAATGAATTTTAAAAAGTCCTTAAGTATTTTCCTTGTTGCCGGAATACTGGGATCCTGCGCTTGGGAAAGCCCCGAGCTGATTCCGTGCGCCTGCAACAATCTGGCTGAAAGCGACCTCGGCTGGTTCAACTGCCTTTGCGGTTCCGACGGCACGGTCAAAGAAAAGAAAAGAGTTGCCAAAAGACAGGAACCCCGCAAACAAGTCAGAAAAACCGTTGTTCGCAAACAGGAACAGGTCTATCGTCCGGAAACGATTGTGGTTGAGCGCACCCGCAGGGTTGCTCCCGCTCCGCTGCCTTATTGCGATGAAGAACCTGTTGTCCGCAAAAAATACACTCAAAGGACTTTTGTTGCCGCAGACGTTGAGACTCCGCAGTTAACTCGGGATGATCTGGCCTCCTTAAAGCTCGAGTATGTAGACTTCCGTCTGGAAAACGGCGGCAGACAATACGACACCAAACTCGGCGATTACCGCTTCAGGATTTTCGGTTGCCGCCGCGAGAGTCGTAATGTCTTCCTGAATCAGGGGCGCGCCATGGAAAAAGACATGCGCTTCTTTGATATCTTCTTTGAAAACATGAATGACCTGTATCCGGTCGTTGTTGACCGCAACAGTTCGCTGTATCAGGTTTCTGACCGCATCCGCGTTCCTGAATACCTGTTAACGGCCGAAATCGTAGATTATCACATGAACATCTGCGATGAATTTGACTGGAACAACACCAAAAAGAAAAACGCCCGCACCGGCAATTCGGAAATCACCATTGTATGGCGGTTGATGGATTTGTGCAAAACCCATGTCTACTGGAAAGGCATGACCAACGGTTACGGCGACGTCATGAACGGTGAGCCGAACGGCGAAACTCTGCTGGTTGAACGCGCCTTCAAAGATGCTTTAAGACAACTGCCTTACGTTGCCGGTTTTGAAGACCAGATGACCAAACGCGTCAGCCCGGAAGACCTGATGGCGCAACAACGCTGCTGGGACAAACTGGAACAACGGGCAGAAACCTTCCAATGCGCATACAAAAAAGAAATCAGCTATGTTGATGACGAGCCGGTTGAATATGAAAGCCCGTGCATTGAAGAAGAATATACGCCTCGTCCGGCAGCACCGCGTGCAACAACAAGTTATATTGTCGAAGACCTGATTGAAGAAGACGGCGGCGTATTTGCCGAAGGCCGTTCTTTCAGAGAAGAAATTCAGGAACGCGGCGGCTCTGATTCCGACGGCAGCGTATTCCACAGCGAAGTCAAGGAAAGAGGCGGTTCTTTCTCATCGGGCGAAAGCTTCAAACCGGTAAAACCGAAAGAAAATCTTGCTTTTGTTGAAGACTACTGGGTTGACGTGCCTTTGGATAAAGAAGTCAGCGAAGAAGTTGTTGAAACGCGCGAAATTACCGAAAATGCATTGATGAAAGACAAAAACAGCCTGTGCATTATGGCTCAACGCCCGTACAACAAATTAACGCCGGAGACATTGTATCGCGTCCGCGCCTCAATTGTTGAAGTCAACAATCCTTCCGGCAAAAAGGGTTCTGGCCTGCTGATTTCCGATCAGTTTATCTTAACCTCGGCAGACCTGCTGAACAAAAACAACAACCGTTTTGACATCAAGACAATCAACGGCAAAGAAATGTCAGCTTCGGCTTTCCGCGTAAACCCCAACAAAAACGTTGCTCTGCTGCTGTTGGATAAAAAAACGCAGTACAAACCTCTTCCGCTTTCTTTAGACTTGCCGGAAGTCAACAAAGACGTACTGATGACGCTGGGAATGAAAGATTTGGCTGAAAGCGAAGGCTATTTGGACAGCAATGCCCGCGTAACCGGTTACCGCTATTCTCCGGAGCGCGGTGCCGAAATTATGGTCAGCACCAGAGTCCAAAACCAGACTTTAGGCGGCGCTCTGCTGGATAAAAATGCCAATATCGTCGGTATGGCTCACGCCGGCAAGAGATTGTCAGACGGTCCGGATTTGTTCATTCCGATTGAAACGGCAATGAAAGCGCTTGACCTGACTTTCTGCAACAAGGTATTTGTTGAAGAAACGCCTTGGGAAGAAGAAGTCAAACCGGAAACTCCGACGGCAACAGCCATCGATACGGACAAGACAGACAAAGCCCCTGTCCCGATGGATGCCAAAGAAGCCAAATAGCTTCAGTCCACTAAAAACACCAAACCCCGTGAACACACGGGGTTTTTTATATCCGCTTCCTAACCGGCGCATTTTTTACATACAAGAAACCCCGCCTGCCCTGAACCGTTTCACAAAAGCCGAACAGTTCAAACTGCAGCGGGGTTTTATTAACAAAGCACAAACAACTAATAAGAACAGCTTTTATTTCCAGAACTGTCACAAGAACCAAGCGTCGCCTCGCTGACACTGGAGGCACAATTTGGAGCAGCGGCAGCACGACATTCAGCCTCGGTTTTAAAACCGGAATTTTTATTCCAGCCTTGCGCGGCACCACCGACACCAAAAGCATAGCTTAACTCACAAATATACTTTTCCGTACTGCCATTTTTGCAATATGTATTGGCCCTGCAAACATGCCACCATTGGCCATCATCTTGCCAACAAGAAGAGCCACTTGAAGTACTGGCCTTTCTGATATACTGCCAAGAAGAACCCCCGCCGCCACTATCGCCACCGGAAGAAGCCGCATTGCACTTGTAACATTTAGTACTGCTTGTTTGTCCACAAGAACATTCTTTGTAAGCTGTGCTTGAATATCCGTTAGAACAGGAAGACGAATATCCTGACGGACAAGAATAAGAATGGGAGTGGCATGATTGATAAGGATAATAACAAGTCTTCGTTCCGCATTCATTCGTGGTTGATCCGCCGCAACCGCCGGGGTTGGATGTTGAAGTACCGGACGGACAAGAGGTTGAACAAGACCGGCAGGCACTGCCGCATTCGTTATATCCCACAATACTTCCGGAATAAGACGTGCTTCCGCTTGAGCATGACGTATTGCAGTAACGACAGATTGATCCGCACTCAGTTGTACCGGCTTTGCTGCCGGTATAGTTCTTTGAACCGCGGGAACATTCGTCGGAACAACAGCGATAACATGTATAACCGCAGGTATCGGTACCGGAAGACCCGCGGGAAGCATCACAGTTCACGGAATAATTGGACGGACAGCCGGCCGAAGGCGAAGCGGTACAACAAGTGCCATAAGAAGAATCCCATTGACAGAGTTTGGATCCTTTATACAACCGCCCCGGAGAACAAGAATTGACATATCCGGCTTCCCGACAAGCCCGCGGTCTGTCTTCTTTACATTGTTTGTAATAAGGCTTGCCGTTCGGACATTGTCCGTCAACAAAGGACGGCAGCGAACAGCTCTGAGTGTTATACCCGTTATCGGTACACCATTTAACCGGATCGCATTTGAGATAATAGTCGTCTCTTTTACACTTACCGACCTGCGCCTGATACTGCGGACATTTGCCTGAAGCATAATAGGTATAACCTTTTTTCTCGCACCATTCGGTATCGGGATTCGGGTTAGGCGGAATATCCAAAGCTAGTTTGTCATCGCCGCAGTCTGGCAGGAAGCAAACGCCACAATAAGCATCGGAAGGTGGGAGGAGCACCGAGAAAGCGGCGGCAACAGCAAAGACTGACACCGCAGAGTTTAGTTTCATGTGTAGCATAGTGTGTTTCATTTTCGGTCTCCTCCCTTAATAAAAATTCTTTTCAAAGCACATATTCTGTCATACATCGCGTCAAAGCATCGCGGGTCACGGGGCACTGTACAAACTAATGCCTCACCCGCTGGGTGCCCGCACGCCTGCCGTGCAAGTCAAGCCAGGGCTCTTTTTTATTGTCATTCTCGGGCTTGACCCGAGAATCCATCTCACAACCGGCACGTTGCTTATTTCTTTATGGATTGCCGGATCGAAGTCCGGCAATGACATTGTTATTACTATACCACAGAAAAACACCAATGTCAAGTACTAGTGAAA
>JAGBHO010000019.1 GCA_017935485.1 Alphaproteobacteria bacterium
CGTCCCCGCTTCTTTCTGTCCGGTCGATGTCTGTCCGCAGCCACAGAGGACCATCCCTGTCATCATACAGAGGACAAGCAGCACAGCTATTTTGATCTTTCCATTTTTTCCCATACTCATTTTCCCTTTACATTTCTTTACTTCATGTATATGCCTGCCGGCAGGAAGATATGTCTTGCCGTTTACTCTTGCGGGATGTATAATAATAACAGGTTTTACAAGCCGTCACTTGCAGAAAGGAATCAGAATAATGGAAAATTTTCTTTACAGTTTAAATGCCACACTTCCGATCTTTTTGATCATGGTGCTCGGCAAAGTATTATTTCGACTAAAGGTCATCAATGAAGAATTTACAAAATCCGCAGATAAATACGTTTTTTACGTCGCCCTCCCTGCCCTTGTGTTCAAAGATCTGACGGAGAATAATATCCGCGAATCATTTGATTTAAAATATGTGCTGTATTGCTTTTTTGTCACTTTGTTTGTCATATTAATTCTTTGGTTTCTGACCGAAAAATTTATGAAAAACGAATTGGAAAAGGGCGCCTTTATTCAAGTTTCTTACCGAAGCAGTGCCGCAATACTCGGTCTTGCCTTTATCGATAATATGTATGACAGTGCCGGTATGGCGCCATTGATGATCATCGGCGCCGTTCCATTATTTAACATTTTTGCCGTGATCATATTGACGATCAAGGGCGACAACGGCGAACATCCGGATGTGAAACATACCATCCTGAATATTTTCAAAAATCCGATCCTGCTCGGCATTTTATTTGCCCTTCCGTTTGCCTTTTTGGATATTCATTTCCCGGCATTTATCAACAAAGGAATTTCGTATCTGGCTTCCACCGCTTCTCCGCTGGCATTGCTTTCCATCGGAGCCGGATTTGAAGGAAAAAAGGCGATCAAGAAAATACGCCCTACCCTGCTTGCCAGTTTTATTAAATTGATCCTGCTGTGTGCCATCTTTCTTCCACCGGCGATCTATATGGGATACCGCCGCCAGGAACTGATCGGCATCCTCATTATGCTCGGCTCACCGGCAACGGTATCGTGTTATATCATGGCAAAAAACACCGGAAACGACGTCGTTCTGACAAGTAGCGTTATCGTATTGACCACACTGCTTTCTTCCGTGACTTTGACCGCGTGGATCTTTGTATTAAAAAGCATGGGGGTTCTCTAAATTTTGATTGCAGATTGCCCTGTTATATTATATAATATAAGGGAACGATTGCGGTTTACGATACCGGATCGTTACTATTAAAAAGACCTGTATCGGAACGCAGGTAAAGTATATCGGAGCACCCTAGGCTCCGGACAGGAGGATTGTATGAGTAATTGGAATAACTTAGACACTTTGGATTCTTACAAAGCATTGTCACAAAAAGAACAGGTAAATCTTACTGATGTTATGTCAGGAGAAAACGGTGCAAAACGTGTACAAACTTATCAGGTACCGATGGCTGCCGGTCTTTCTTACAACTATGCTTCCAAGCAGGTAAATGATGACATCTTAACGGCTCTTTCTTCTTTGGCGGAAGAAGCTGAATTAGCAGAAAAATATAAAGAATTATACAACGGTGCCGTGATCAATACCGGCGAAAAACGTCTCGTTCTTCACCAGCTGACACGCGGACAGCTTGGCGAAACCGTTACTGCTGACGGCGTTGACAAACGTGATTTTTATGTCAGCCAGCAAAAACGAATCGCTGATTTTGCAAATAAAGTTCACAATGGCGAAATCACCAATGCTGCCGGCGAAAAATTTACAACCGTAGTCCAGATCGGAATCGGCGGAAGTGACCTCGGTCCCCGCGCAATGTACATCGCTCTTGAAAACTGGGCAAAAAAGAATAACACCTTTAAAATGGATGCAAAATTTATCAGCAACGTAGATCCGGATGATGCCGCTGCGGTATTAAATGCAACCGATGTTGCTCATGCGATTTTCGTTCTCGTTTCCAAATCCGGTACGACATTGGAAACCTTGACCAATGAATCTTTTGTAAAAGATGCTTTGAAAAAAGCCGGTCTGGATCCGGCAAAACATATGATCGCCGTTACCAGCGAAACTTCTCCGCTTGCAAAGAGCGACGATTATCTGGCTGCATTCTTTATGGATGACTATATCGGCGGACGTTTTTCTTCGACTTCCGCAGTCGGAGGAGCCGTTCTTTCTCTTGCCTTCGGCCCGGACGTGTTTGCACGTTTCTTAAATGGTGCTGCTGAGGAAGATGCGCTTGCAAAAAACGAAGACCTTCTGAAAAACCCGGCAATGCTCGATGCTTTGATCGGCGTTTATGAGCGAAATGTTCTTGGCTATCCGGCAACCGCTGTCCTTCCATATTCACAGGCTCTCAGCCGTTTTCCAGCTCATTTGCAGCAATTGGATATGGAATCCAACGGAAAATCCGTAAACCGCTTTGGCGAGCCTATTTCCTATCCAACCGGTCCTGTCATTTTCGGTGAACCGGGAACGAACGGACAGCATTCCTTCTACCAGCTGTTGCATCAGGGAACGGACATTGTTCCTCTCCAGTTCATCGGTTTTAAAAACAATCAGTTAGAAACCGACGTAGATATCCAGGGCAGCACAAGCCAGCAGAAACTCTGTGCCAACGTCGCAGCTCAGATCGTTGCGTTTGCCTGCGGTAAAAAGGACGAAAATAACAACAAAAACTTTGAAGGCGGCCGCCCATCCAGCATTATCATCGGCGACCAGCTGACACCGGAGACACTCGGTGCCCTTTTGGCTCATTTTGAAAACAAAGTAATGTTCCAGGGATTTTTATGGAATGTCAACAGTTTTGACCAGGAAGGTGTACAGCTCGGTAAAGTGCTTGCGAAGAAAGTACTTGCTCATGAGACCGACGGTGCTTTGAAAGTTTATAGTGAATTGCTGAATATATAAGTAACTATTCAGGTCCGATGTGCAAAAGCAATGTATTTTCGTGCTTGCACGTAAAACAAAGCGGGGCTGAAAAATCAGCTCCGCTTTTTTTCATGTTAGCGTAAAAAAACTTTCGGAAAAATAAATATTGAAAAAGGCAGCTCCTTTGTATAAAGTTTTAAGTGACGAAACAAAAAACGCAAAGGAGAACTGCCTTATGTATAACAGTATAATCGATTTTATCGAAAATGAC
>JAGBHO010000020.1 GCA_017935485.1 Alphaproteobacteria bacterium
AAGGAGAGGACTAATTCCCTCCCTGATGAGAAAATTAAATATGAGTGCATCAGAGGGAGGGAAAACGAAAAATATGTATTTCTACATTTTTATGGTTGAGAAAACCGTTATTTGGTGTATAGTAACCACGAAAATTTTTAATAAAATAGGAGAATACAATGTTCATTAGTGACGCTTTTGCACAAGTTTCCGGCGCAGCCGCACCGGCAGGGTCAATGGCCGGAACTTTCATTCAGCTCGGGCTGATTTTTTTGATTTTTTATTTCTTGCTGATTCGTCCGCAGCAAAAGAAAATCAAACAGCACGAGGCTATGGTCGGCGCTTTGAAAAAAGGTGACCATATCATTACCGGCGGCGGAATTTATGCAAAAGTCGTAAAAGCTGATGATCCGATGGATTTGACTGTTGAAATTGCCGAGGGCGTCAACGTGGTAATCAACCGTGCCACCGTGCGTGAAGTTCTGACGGCCGAGTTGTTGAAAGCCGCGCTGGAAGCCAAGTCAAAAATGCTTGATAAGGCGGCAAATTCTAATAAGAAAAACAAAAAATAAGAAGGCAGCAAAATGTATAAATTGTCACAAACCAGAATAATGATTATTATCGGCATCTGCCTTTTGGGAATCTTTTTTTCAATTCCCAATCTGATGCCGGAAAAAGCGGCTTCGCTTCCCAGCTGGTGGCAGCCGGTAAACCTCGGACTGGATTTGCAGGGCGGTTCCAATCTGCTTTTGGAAGTCAAAATCGATGATGTTCTGAAAGAGAAAATGGATTCGATTGAAGACGGCATCCGTCAGACCTTGCGTGAAAACAAGATTCGTTATCAGAGCCTCAAGGCCATGCCGGCGAATGTTCAGGTCAAGATTGAAAATCTGAACGCCCGCAACAAAGCTGCTTCTTTGTTCCGCAAACTGGACAAAGACTATGATGTCAAAGAAGAAGCGGACGGCTTGCTTGTGATTTCTTATAACGAAATGGCCTTAAACGAGCTCAAGAGCAAAGTTGTTGACCAGTCTATTGAAATCGTCCGCCGCCGCATTGATGAGCTGGGTACCAAAGAACCGGTCATTCAGCGTCAGGGTGCTGACCGTATTGTCGTTCAGCTTCCGGGGCTGCAAAATCCCGAATATGTCAAGACCTTGCTCGGCAAAACCGCAAAGCTGAGCTTCCATCTGGTGGACAGCCGCAGTTCTGCATTGGATGCCCGCCGCGGCATGATTTCCAATTCATCCAAACTGGTTAAAGGATCTGAAGGCGAAACCTATGTTCTGGGGCGCAAAGCTATCGTAACCGGAGAACATCTGGTTGACGCTCAGGCCAGCTTTCAGGATCAGGAACCTGTAGTAAGTTTCAAGTTTGATACTTTCGGCGGCAAAAAATTTGGCGAAGTGACCAAAAACAATATCGGCGAACGTTTGGCGATTGTCTTGGATAACGAGGTCATTTCGGCCCCGACGATTCAAAGCGCCATTTTGGGCGGCAGCGGTATTATCAGCGGCAGTTTTACGGCAAAATCGGCAAATGATCTGGCATTGCTGCTGCGTTCCGGTGCATTGCCCGCACCTCTGGAAGTATTGGAAGAACGGACTGTCGGTGCCGGTCTTGGGGCCGATTCCATCCGCGCCGGTGCGGTTGCCTGTGTAATTGGCCTGATTGCCGTTGTGGCATTTATTATTGCGGCTTATGGCCTGTTTGGCATTTTCACGACCGTTGCCGTCTTTACCAACCTGTTTTTGATGCTTGGTATTCTGAGCTTTATCGGCGCAACGCTGACTTTGCCCGGAATTGCCGGTATTATCCTGACAATCGGTATGGCGGTTGATGCCAACGTATTGATTTTTGAACGGATGCGTGAAGAAGTCAAAGCCGGGCGCTCCCCGCGCGATGCGGCTGATGCCGGCTTTACCGAAGCCTGGACGACAATTGTGGATTCCAACCTCACGACTCTGGTTGCCGCCATTGTCCTGTTCTGGTTCGGAACCGGTCCGGTTCGCGGCTTTGCCGTAACTTTGGCAATCGGTATCGCAACCTCGATGTTTACGTCGGTAACCGTAACCCGCGTTATTATCGCCACTTGGCTGAATAAGGCAAAACCGACCAAATTGCCGATTATGTAAGGATAAGAAAAATGAGAATTTTTAGTTGGATTACCAAAGATACAAACATAAACTTTATGGGACGCAAAAAGCTGACTTACGGCATATCGGTAGTCTGTTTTGTGCTCGCGGTCATATTGATTGCCGTCAAAGGCTTTAATTTCGGTATTGATTTCTCCGGCGGTATTCTGATGGAGATTAAAAGCGAACAGCCGCTTAATCTAACGGACATCAGAAACAAACTGGAAAGCGTTAATATCGGCGAAGTTAATCTCCAGACTATCGGAGACAAAGGCGACGAACTTATGATTCGGGCCGAAGCTGATAATTTGGATGAGGAAGGACAGCGTTTGGCCGTAAAGAATATTAAGGAAGTTTTGGGCAGCGATATCGAATACCGCAAAATTGAAACAGTCGGTCCGCAAGTCGGTGATGAACTGAAGGTTGCCGGTACCATTGCTTCCCTGATTGCCATTCTGGCCATCTCTGCTTATATTTGGATTCGTTTTGAATGGCAGTTTGCGCTGGGGGCTTTGGTCAGTCTGTTCCATGACGTTATTATTACGTTAGGGTTGTTGTCTCTTTTCGGAATGGACTTCAGTCTGACGACCATTGCCGCTATTTTAACGCTTGCCGGATATTCGGTGAATGACAAGGTTGTAACTTATGACCGTATTCGGGAAAACCTGCGCAAATTTACCAAAATGCCGCAGGAAGCCCTGCTCAACAAAAGTATCAATGACATCTTTTCCCGCACGTTGCTGACCGGTTTCAGTACAATTTTTGCCGCATTGGCATTGTTGATTTTTGGCGGAGAAACTTTGCGCAGCTTTGCTTTTACCATTGTTTGGGGCGTCATTGTCGGAACTTATTCTTCCATTTATGTCGCTACCGGCATTTTGGATTTGTTTGACTTGCGCAAAACGCAGGAGGCTTCCCAAAACGTCAATCCTTTCGGTAATGTCGAATAGGAAGACATAGGGTTATCCCACGGCGGAGATAAGGTTTTTCCTTGTTTCCCGCCGTTTTTTTTATTTTGCTGTTGAAAAATTCAAAAGAATGTGCTACATCAATATCATAATTTGAAACCATGGATGTTGTAATGATTATTGATGGTAACAATAAAAAACAAAGAAGCATTCTGACCAATAAATGCTTCTATCAGACAACCGCAAAAATCATGCGTGACTTTGAGCAAAAGGGTTACGCAAACTCCGCCGACGAAACTGTAAAGGTAATTTCCGCCTACCACGAAATCGTCAAGAAAAAATCCCGCAATCACTATAATAATGACTATAACGCCGCTTTTCAAAAAATTGATGAAGCCATTGACAGTCTGGCCAACAAAGTCTTTTATGATTATGATAAAAAACGCCACGACATTGCTTATCAGTCTTTTGAAGAATTTGATTATGTCGGTGCCATCGTCAATCGCCAGCTTTCTAAAAAAAGCAGTTTTTCTTAAAATTTTTTTCACTCCTTCTTATTTCTGGCAATAAGTCAATAAAGCAATTGCCAACCGGCGCAGAATATCCTATAAAATAGTCATGACGTTTCTTGAACTTTTTAAAGGACAAGCCATGAAAAAAATTTCATTAATCGGATGTGGCCGCTGGGGAACCTTCCTCGGCTGGTATGCCGGAAATTGTGCCGGTTTTGAACAGGTTGACATGTATGATATCCCAACCTCCCCAAACTTTGTCGAGCTGCGTGACACCCGCAAGAATGCTTATTTGCGTCTGTCGGATAATATGTTTCTGCATGAAGATATTGCCGATGTGTTGCAAAATGACATTGTGATCGTGTCTATCGGCTGTCAGCATTTGCGTTCGTTGGCGCGTCAGCTGAACAATTATAATTTGGACGGCAAAACTTTTCTGCTGGCAATGAAAGGGCTGGAAGAACCGGGAGCAAAAACCTTGCAACAGGTTTTTGAAGAAGAAATCAGACAAAATATCCATGTCGCCGTTATTGTCGGTCCCGGCCATGTTCAGGATTATATGAAAGGCGTGCCTTCTTGCGCCGTGATTGACAGCTATGAACCGGAAACCAAAGACCGTTTGATCAAATTGCTTTCCAGTGACCTGATTCGCTTTTATTACGGTACGGATATGATCGGCAATCAGATCGGGGCTGCTTTGAAAAACGTAATCGGTATTGCCGCCGGCATTCTGGACGGATTGGAGTGGTACGGCTTGAAAGGCGCGTTAATGGCGCGGGCTCCGATAGAGGTCGGCCGCTTTATCAGACATTTTGGCGGCAACCCGCAAAATGCTTACGGATTGGCACATTTGGGGGATTATGAAGCCACGTTGTTTTCGCCGCACAGCCACAATCGCAAATTTGGCGAAATGTTTGCCAAAGGTCAGGATTTCGGGAAGCTTGCCGAAGGCGTTGCCACGCTCAAAGCTGTCAAAATGATTGCTGACGAGCAGGGAATAGACATGCCGATTTGTCAGGCATTATATAAAGCCGTGTATGAAAAAGCCGATATTAAAAGCGTTTTGAAATCTATGTTCGAAAGAGATTTGAAAAGCGAATTCGAAAGTATCTGTTAAAATAAAATGCCGGAGTTAATCTCCGGCATTTTCGTTAAAGTTTGCATCAATAATTTCCTGACGGTTATAAATTTCTTCAAAAGCGGCAATCGCTTCGGTACAGTCTTTGACCAAAGCCTGTTTGGCTTCTGGATGTTCTTCGTCATGAACAATTTTGCGCAGAATTTCCATTTCTTGAGCCTGCATGGCCGGATTCTCTTCAATCAGCTCACCGGTCAGACGCTGATATTTCTGATTGGCGATTCTCAAAATGTCCATACTGCCGGCTTCGTTACCGGAATCATATTGCGATAAAAACAATAAATTGGCACAAAGCGCATATTGGTCTTTTAACTCTGTAAAGCCGAGGATATTTTGCGGCTCTGTCAGTGTCTCGCCGGCAGCAGCCTCTTCTGTCCGGCCGTCAGTCTCGGCCTGCGGCAGGGAATTGCGGCTGATGGTATAGCCGATAAGAGCCAGAATAACAATGACGGCAGCGATAATGTAAATTTCATATGCCTTCAGTTTGACCGGATGAAGCGCGATACTTTTTTCCTCCGGCTTTTCTTTTTCCTGAAGTCTGCCGGCCTCATCTCTGACGGGTTTGGGATTTTTATCATTTTTTAAACGCGGATTTTTATTCCGCCGGTATTGGTTGTTCTTTTTCTGAGGCTTTTTGCCTGTGGTCTCCGCCATTATATGTCCCCTGCTGAATTGAATTAATCCTAATCTACTGCCGATCTTGCCAAGAATCAATAGATAAGCTCAATATATAATAATTTTTTGAACCGCTGACATTTATACATACCATATTATACCCAGCTCGTTTCTGAAATTGCTTTAATCTGAATTTAATCTAAAATACCAAGCAATTTTGAACTTTAAGGACTGCAGAACTATGAAAAAATATTTTTTGTCGCCGCTTTTTATGCCGGTTGTCGTTTCTTTGCTCTGGTTGGGAATGATGGATGTTGTTTTTGCTTTCTTTCCCCAAACGTTGCCGGCAATTGCCCAAAACGGTGGTTTGATTGAAAAAATAACGCATGTTTTATATATTTTGATGGTCGGCTTCTTTATTGTGTATTACAAAGATTTCTTTAGAATAAGGAGCGATTATTTTATTTTTGTTTTCTTGGGCATATGCGCCTTTTTGAGAGAAGCCGGAATCCAACATCACCTGACGGTACACGATTCGACGCCGTTTAAATCCCGCTTTTTTACCAATCCCGATAATCCTTTGTCGGAAAAAATTATTTTCGGTTTGGTTCTGTTACTGGTCTTTGGGCTGGTTATCCGTCTGGCCGTCAGATACAGCCGTTATCTGATAGCGTCTTTTCTGAAATTCCGCTTAATCGGCTGGTCTTCTGCCGTTTTGTGCACAATGCTGGTTGTTGGCAAATTCGTAGACCGCTTTCCGTCAAATTTCAAACATTATACCGGCGAACGTTTGAATCCGGTAATGATAAATAATCTGATGCTGATTGAAGAAACTGCTGAAATGTTGCTGCCGCTGATTGTCATTATCTTTTTGGCACAATATCATTTATTGCAGAAAGAGCGCTGGGACTAATCTCGGCCTCTTTTTTTGCCGGCATGAAAAGAAAGGTCGATTCCTTTCTTACTCATATCTTTCAGCAAAATGTCAAAATCACGGCGCAGCGGATCGGAATCAATCAGCTCTTGTCTGTATCTGGCGCCGATTTTACTGGATGCTTGTTTGTATTGTGTCAGGTTTTGCAAAGCTTTCAGAGAGTTTCCCGAGATAATGGTTTCAAGCCTTTCCTGCCGCTGTGCTTCAATGTCCGCAAAACACAAAGATTTGAAATTATCGCTGTAGTGGGCGTCAGGATCAGAAAAATTCAACTTTGCCTGTATCCGGTTTTTCTCGGCAATTTGATTATACATTTTTATCAGCCCGAACATATTTTGGTTCTGCCGGCTGGCAATGTTTTCATAAGCCGCGGATATGGTCGGTGCGTTAAAGACTTTTGTCTGATAAAAGTATTCAAACCGGTCGGGAGAAAAAGTATTTGCCGGGCTGTTTGTCAGTTCGCCGAATTTCAAAATTTCCCGACACAGCGGCATTTTATAAAAACCGCATTGCTCCTCAAAATCCATGTCGTTAAGATATTGCTGTATTTTCCTGTCCGTCCAGTTGATAAGGTCAATATCAGTCGTTTTTATTCCGATTTTTTCAGAAGCAACATCGTTTTCAATGCATTTGTTCAGTCCGGCCAGCAGCTTTTGCAGCTCTTGCCCCGGAACAAACCTGCTTTCGGCAATCTTGTCGATAACGGGCTGTAAAGCGCCGCCGTTTTGTGGTGTCCGGCTGCGATTCTTTTGCATATTCTGCTGCAATCGCCGCAAAATGGCAATGTTGCTTTCGGTAATTTCCTTTTTGCCTTTTGTTCTGTATGTTACCTGATAATCATAACTTTCCAAATCCAAAGCCGGATGATTCTCTCCCAAAGCTTTTACGATTTTGTCGGTGGGCGTCTGACCTTTGCTGTCATAAAAGGCTGTCATTTGCTCAATAACGTCACTTATGCCGCGAACTTCGTCATGAATTAAATCTCTCAACATGCCGTAAGTTTTAGCCAGAGCAATTCCGTCTTGCCGGTTGCTTTGAAAAATCTCAAACTCGGTTGCCGGCAGTTCCTTGGCAATCGTCCGCAGTTCATGAAAATGTGCCGGCGTGACTTTTGAGGTATAAGCCTGATAGGTATAATCACCGATTCCGTATGTGTGATTCTGAGTGCCGTACATATTGGTCTGTTGGCGGAACAGTGAATCTTTGTTGGTGATAGCCTCCGGCAGCACATTTTGCAGTAAGCCGGTATAAGTCGATTCGCTCAGCCTTTGTGCCCGGTCGGAATAAATCGTGTAAAAAGCCGAATTTAATGTTTTGATCAAATTTGTATCTGTATTCTGCGCCAGCATTTCTTGTAAATATTTGAGCTGCATGGCTTTAAAGTTCCGGCTGTTTTCATAATCAATGCTGTACACGTTGCGCATGATTGACGAAATATCTTCGGCATCATCGCCGCGGCTTGCAAATTTTTCCAGCGTTGCCGCGGCATTTTCAAACATCAGCCCCGGTTTTTCCGGACATAGAAATTCGGCGCATTGTACCGCGCCGGGCATAATTTCGCCGGCCAAGTCTTTATATTCCCCGCCGATATTATGCTTCTGCAGTATTTTCTGATAAGCTGCCGAGTGCTTTTGACATTGTGTCAGCACTCCGGAGTCAAAAAGATTGATAAGGGCAAGATAAGTGTTGCTGCCGTTCAATAAACAAATATCGCGCTTGTTGATTTTTTCCGTCCGGAAAAAGTCGCTGAAATTCAGGTTATATAAGATTTTTGCAAATTTCTCGGAGAATAGGGCGCATTCGGCTTTTTCTTCATACCCGAAAGCTTCCGGATTCAAATCGGGACAATTTTGTGCCCGCCATATGTCGGAAACAATCTTATCCATTCCGTTATCCTGCCAGATTTGTAAAGCTTCTTTTATCGGCATCATGTCTTCTGTCCTGCATTTTATAATATAAATCACTATACCATAACCGGAGTCCGCGGGCAAGAAAAAAGGCTTCCGGAATAGAAACCTTAATAAAATTGGTGGGTATGACAAGGATACGCTGCCGTGCAGCTCGTCCCTTCGGTATCTAAGCGCGCTGCGGTTGCTGCCGCTTCCCTGGCTTGCTAAGATATTCCGAAGATGTTGCAGACCCAAACAACAAACCGTTGTTGTTTGGCCTTAGCCATCTTTTGCAAGTTCGCTCCTTGTCTGAATATGAAAAAAAGCCTGCACAAGGCAGGCTTTTATAAAATTGGTGGGTATGACAAGGATCGAACTTGTGACCCCTACGATGTCAACGTAGTGCTCTCCCGCTGAGCTACACACCCGTTAATACACAGATATATAAAGGATGAAAAATAAAAAGGCAAGAAAAATTTTTGCAAAAATGCAATTAATGCCGGCCCGGGGTTCAATTTGGCCTGAGAGGCTTTCGTTATCAAAAATTTAATGATTTATTGCCATAATAAAATCAAAGTAATTAAAGGAAAATATGGCAGTGAAAAAGATTGACTTCAAAGTAGACTATTCCAAACTCAAAATCTTTACCGAATATAATACCAAAGATTTTGCCTATCCCGTTGTGTTGTCCTCTCCGCACAGCGGGTGCGATTTTCCGCCGGAATTTTTAGCCAACAGCAGCCTGAGCGTTGCAGAACTCCGGATGTCGGAAGACTGCTTTGTTGATGAACTGGTGCGCGCGGCGTCTGATGCCGGAATGCCGATGATTGCCATGAATATTCCGCGCACGTTTATTGATGTCAACCGGGATAAAATCGAAATCGACGACACCATGTATTTCAATCATCCCCAGCCGCAAAGCAATGTCGGCGGCAGCCGCCGCTGCCGCGTCGGACTTGGCGTAATCCACCGGATCGTCGCCCAAAACAAAAATATCTATGACGGCCTGCTGTCTTATGACGAAGTGCAGGAACGCATTAAAAATGTTTATGACGTCTACCACAAAAAACTAAAACAGCTTGTTGACCGCTGCGTTAAAAAATTCGGCTTTTGCCTGCTGGTGGACTGTCATTCCATGCCTTCCAAAATCTGCCGGATTATGACTGAAGAACGTCCGGTCGAATTCTGTTTGTGCACGCTTTTTGACGAGAGCTGCCCTCCGCACATCTCTTCGCGGTTGTACGGGGCTTTGGAAAAAGAGGGCTATCGGGTCGAATATAACCGTCCTTATGCCGGTGCCTACATAACTTTTAATTACTGTCAGCCCCGAAAAAATATTTTTACGCTGCAATTGGAGATAAACCGGCGTCTTTATATGGACGAAAATGTGTATAAAAAAACGGACGATTTTCAAAAGGTTAGCGAAGATGTCTGCGAGTCCCTGATCTCTTTGGGAAAATTTTTGCTAGACTCTCAAAAATAATAATGCTATAACCACCCTTGTTTTTGAGCTTATCTTGTTTATATGATAGGCGTTAAGTTACTTTATTTTGTATGTTGCAGACTGCTTTTTTATGTCTGGCAGTATTGCGGATAACAAATGGGAGTTTTACTTATATATTAACCAACCTCAAAATTGATAGTCATTTTTGCATCATGCCGTTAGCAAATTGAAATTGGCTGTTTAGGCAGACGAGGGATATTTGTGGCGTTTTGAGGGAGAAGAGGGATACGTTTGAGCGTGTCAAAATTTTTAATGTTTTTTTTAATTGTGCTGATGTTGATTCAGCCTGTACAGGCAAAAGCCGCTGAAAATGCTGTTGCCGGCGATGCCGTTGCTTGTTTGAATGCCACCACCAAATTAGAAGACAAATATCAAATCAAAGAACATCTGCTGACCACCATTTCCAGTGTTGAAACCGGTCGATGGAATAAAGAAATGCAGCAGAGTCTGGCTTGGCCCTGGACAGTAAATTCGCAGGGCAAGGGTACTTTTTACAAAACCAAAGCCGAAGCCATACGTGCGGTTAAAAACTTGCAGGCACAGGGAGTCAGAAGCATTGACGTCGGCTGTATGCAAATTAATCTGGCTTATCATCCCGATGCCTTCAAAAATCTGGATGAAGCATTCGATCCGTATAAAAATGCCGAATATGCAGCCAAGTTTTTGAAAAATCTTTATGAAAATCGTGACAATGACTGGATAAAAGCCGCCATGGCCTACCATTCCAGCGTGCCGAGCAAGGCGCAGCGTTACAAAAACAAACTGGTGTCGGCGTATGAAAAAGTCAAACAGGCGCACAATACCATGGAGCTGAAGAAATTGGCTTCTGCCGCCGCACCGGCTGACAAAAAAATCAAAAATGCCGTTCGGAAACAAACTGCTTCGCTGCGTGCAATTCCGAACAATGCCGAAAGAGAAGCGCGTCTGATTGCAGATTCCAGAGCCTGGCGCGAAGCCAAGCTTGAAGAATACCGCCAGAACAGACAATATTAGGTAGAAATTAAGGATTGTGGACGGGTGTACGGATATAGGGCTGTACTGGCAGCCTCTCGGCGGCAATAATGTTGACCAGATCAGCGGCCATTGTTACAGCTATACCGACTGCACCCGCTCTGCGTCCGACCTGCATTATACCACAATAATCATAGACATCGGAAAGTATGATAACTATGCTGCTCTCGGTGTGCCTGGGTCGGATGCCGCCGTGCCTGATGTCCGTCGTTTCCTGCCGCCGTCGCCTTGGGCGGCTTCTGCCGTTTTTATTACGCATTCTCATCCTGATCATCTGAACGGATTGGTGCATTATCTGAAGCTGGGATACAAATTTCCTCCGATTTATATGAGCCGTTATACCAGAATGATATTTGACGACCTGTTAAAAGAGTTTGCCGTTCCGCAGCAGGATTATCCTTTGGTTGTTGAAATTTGCCCGCGTGATGAAATTACGGTCGGCAGCATGACGTTGGAAGCCGTTTCCGCCTCGCATACTTGTTTTGATGCCTTGGGCTTTATCATCAAATCGGCTAACGGAACCGTTTATCATACCGGTGATTTCAAAGCTGATAACAGCACCTATTTTCGCCGGCCGACAGACTTTTCAAGGTTGCGGGAGCTTTCCGGTCAGGTTGACGTGATGGTTGCCGATTGCTGCAGGCTGATGGATGAAGGTTTTGCGCCGAAAGAGAGCGATACTTTCAAAAAAATGGTAAAGCTGATTGAGAAAAGCGGTAAAAGCAAGATTTTTGTTCCGGTCTATCCCACGCATCCGGAAATGTATGTCATTGCCTTTCTGGCAGCGCTCAAGCTGAAGAAAAATGTTGTTTTCTACGGCACGCGCGATTTTTATATTTACCTGAATTTGATGATTGATTACGGACTGGATTTCAAGGCCTTGGCAAAAGAGCGGGTTAAGGTTATTTATCACCCGGATTTCGGCTTGGACGAGCTTGACGGCAATTATGTCGTTATCGGAACTTATAACCATATCGGACACGAATTTGCTCTCCGTCGTAAAGACAGTTATGCCGTCATCACCGCCAAAACATTTTTTAATCCGTTGCGCGGCCAGTTAAATCTGCACGGTGTCAAATTTGTCAGCGTAAATGACGAACCGGTTTTGCAAGGGTACGGTCACGGTTTTCTCGGCGATATTGAAAAAATGAATGACATTTTGCAAAAACCGCTGCTGATTCCGACCCATTGTCCGGCCTATGTAACCGATTATTTTCGCGATCTTGCGCCCCTGCTCGGAATGGCACTGATAACTCCGACGCCGTTAAACGGCCATATCTTCAGGTTTATCGGGCGGAAATGTGCAAAAATCAGTGACGGCGTTGCTAAATGGTTGGTCATCAGCTATGATAACCCCAAACAAAAAATAACGGAAGTCCTGCAAAAGCCCACGTCAGGCCTCGGATTCTTAAAACGGACAATCAGCCGGAAACGGTGCCGCCGCAAATTCAAGGCGATCCGGCATCAGCGGTTAAACGGAGTTTGTGATGTTAAAAAAACTCGAAAAAGAATATCTGATTCGCAGTTATGAATGCGATAAAAACGGTGCTTTGCGCCTTGTGACCATGATGAACATTTTTCAGGACATGGCAGATAACCATGCCGCCGCCATGGGGTTGGGGCTGGATTTTTGTCTGGCGCGCGGACTGGCTTGGGTCGGGGCGAATTACCATATCCAAATAGAACGCCTGCCGCAACTGCATGAAAAAATCATTGTCCGAACCTGGCCGGCGGTTGAAAAAAAACTGGGGGCGGTACGTGATTTTGCGGTTTTTGATGAAAACGGCAAAAATATCATCAAGGCATCGAGCCAGTGGATTCTGATCGATTTTCATAAAAAACGTCCGGTCGGCCTGCGTGACAATCTGCCGGAGTATCAGGTGATTGCCGAACGTGCGGTTGAAACCGATTTCCCGAAAATCGCAGACATTGCCGGAACCGATTGCCAAATGAATTTTAACGTCCGCTTTGACGATATTGATTTTAACAATCATGTGAACAATGCTGTTTATCCGTTGTGGGCGTCCGAAGCCGTCGGTACTGAATTCCGCTCGTCTCATACGCCGGCGGAAATTGAAGTCATGTTCAAAAAAGAATGTCGTTTGGGAGAAAAAGTGATTGTCGAAACCGAACTTAATGGGTTAATTTCTCTGCACAGTGTCCGCTCGCAGACAGACAATCGTGAACTCGCCCGTTTAAAGATTACTTGGAAAATCTGAAAAAATAATCTATATATACAACTAAAGTTACAAAATTGAATTTGAGAGAAAAATATGAAGCCGCTTTTGGAAATTGAAGATTTACACGCCCGTGTCGGCGATAAAGAAATTATTAAAGGCTTTAACCTGACCATAAACGAAGGTGAGGTCCATGCCGTCATGGGGCCGAACGGAGCCGGAAAATCAACTCTGTCTTATGTTCTGACCGGCAAGCCGGGGTACGAAATCACCTCCGGTACGATTCGTTTTAAAGGAAAAGACCTGATTGCAATGTCTGCGGAGGAGCGCGCCCGCGAAGGTATCTTTTTGTGCATGCAGTATCCGGTGGAAATCCCCGGCGTGCCGACAGCCACTTTCTTAAAACACGCCGTAAATGCCGCCCGCAAACATCAAAACCTTCCGGAAATGGATACCTTTGAATTCTTGAAACTGGTCAGAGAGGAAGGACGCAAACTCGGTATTGACAATGAGATGATAAAACGTCCGGTCAATGTCGGTTTTTCCGGCGGCGAGAAGAAAAGGCTGGAAACGCTGCAAATGTCAATCTTAAAGCCTGAACTCTCAATTTTGGACGAGGCTGATTCCGGCTTGGATATTGATGCTTTGAAAGTCGTTGCCGGCGGTGTTAACGCCCTGCGCGACGGTCAGCGTTCCATGCTGGTTATTACCCATTATCAGCGTTTGTTGAACTATATTGTGCCGGATTATGTTCATATTTTTGCCGACGGGCATATTGTCAAATCCGGAGACAAGAATTTGGCGCTGGAGCTGGAAGAAAAAGGCTACGCTGATTTTGTGAGAGAAAAATAATGGCCGGATTGTTGCAAAATGCCTCGCTTTGGGGCGATGATATTCCGTGGCTCTGTGCCCTGCGGGAAAAGGGAACTGACGTTTTCACGCGTCTTGGCGTCCCCGGTGCAAAAGTGGAAGACTGGAAATATACCAAACCGCGTCTTTTAAATGCCGATGATTTTGTTTTGCCGGAAGCGCCGGCTCAACATTCATGCTCTTGCGGTTGTGAAGACTATTGTGACGAAGGCTGCGGTTGTCGGCGGAATATCCCGCTGGATGCCTATCAAATTCATTTTAAAAACGGTTTCCGGCATCCGGAGCATAACCATTTTCCGGAAGGGGTAACGGTATTGCCGCTGGATGAAGCCATTGCCGGCAACGAAGACTGCCGCCGTTATCTCGGTAAAATTGCGGATATTGAAACCGCGCCCTTTGCCGCCTTAAATACCGCTTATCTCGAAAACGGCGTGTTTATCAATATTGCCCGCGGCATCAAGCTTGACAAGCCGCTGGTCATCATCTGCCATACCTGTGCCGGTGAGCGGAATTTGTTTTATAATCTGCGCAATCTGGTGGTGATGGAAAGCGGTTCCGAAGCCGAGATTGTAGAATATTTTCATTATGATGGCATTGAAAAGTCGCGTTATTTTGTTAATGTGGTTAATGAAATCGCGGTTGGTAAAAATGCCGTCTTAAAGCATTATAAATGTCAGGACGATGCCTATAAAGCCGCGCATGTTTCCCTGAGTGCGGTACAGATTAAAGCCGGCGGCCGGTATCAGAATTTCTGCCTGCAAAAAGGGGCGGACATGGGGCGGAACGAAGTGCGGGTCAAATTGCAGGATAAAGGTGCCGAAGCCCGTGTGGACGCCGCCTATAAAATGTCCGGCTGGGCTACTCTGGATACGACAACGGTCATAGAACATTTGTCGCCGGAAACTTATTCGGAACAATTGGTCAAAGGCGTTGTTGACGGCGAGGCCAAAGGCGTGTTTCAGGGCAAAATCCATATCGCGCCGCATGCTGTTCATACTGAGGGACGGCAGCTGCATAAAGCACTTTTGCTGTCGGATACCGCCGAGATTGATTGCAAACCGGAGCTGGAGATTTTTGCCGACGATGTCAAATGCTCGCACGGTGCGGCCAGCGGCGAGCTTGATGAAGAGCAGCTTTTTTATATGCGCTCCCGCGGCATAGACGAGGACGAAGCGCGCCGGATTTTGGTTGAAGCCTTCTTGGACGATGTCCTGCTGAAAGTCGATTCGGAACCCGTTCGCAACTGGCTGAAAACCATGCTCTGATTTTTTGTGAAGCATATTCTCCCGCCCGGCACGGTTTGGGGTACCCTTTGCAAATGGCTTAGGTTTTGGAGTAAAACCTGAAAACAAAGCCCTTCTCCCTCTCATGAGTGAGAGGGAAGGGGAGAGTTGACCAGCCCGATTACCGAATGATTTCTTAGCTTTTGGCCCAAAGAGGTGAATATTAAGTACTGAGCCTTGGAACGTAGTGACCTTAACTTTGGGCTGAAAGCTTAGAAAATGAGGTTGGGCTTGACTTTTGCTTACTTTTGGTCAAGCAAAAGTAAGAAAGAAGAAAACTCAATTCTATGAAGATGGAAAAATGTGAAAATAAAAAAAAGAAAAAACCAAAAAATTGAATATTAGAGATAAGGAAACAACAATGTACGATGTATATAAAATTCGTCAGGATTTTCCGGTATTGTCGCAAAGAATTAACGGCAAACCGAATACTTTTCTCGATTCCGCGGCCTCGGCGCAAAAACCGCAATGCGTTATCGATACCATGTACCGTTTGTATTCCTCTTGCTATGCCAATGTTCACCGCGGCGCTTATTATCTTTCCGAACATATGACGCAGGAATATGAAAACGCCCGCAAAATTGTACAGCGCTTTATCAACGCCGCCAGCGAACGCGAAATAATTTTTACCCGCAACGCCACGGAATCCATCAACTTGGTGGCAGCCTGCTGGGGACGGAAATTCTTAAAGCCGGGGGATGAGGTCTTAATCTCTCAGGCGGAACACCATGCCAATCTGATTCCATGGCAGGTTATTGCTGCCGAAACCGGTGCGGAGTTGAAAGTCTTTAAAATTGCCGATGACGGCAGCTATCTGGAAGAAGAATATTTGAAACTGCTCGGCCCAAAAACCAAAATGGTTGCCGTGACTGCCATGTCAAACGTCTTGGGAACGGTTTTTCCGGTGCGGAAAATGGCAGAACAGGCGCATATGGCCGGCGCGCTGTTTTTGGTTGATGCTTGCCAGGCTGCGGTTCATCATGCCTTGGACGTACAGCAGACAGACTGTGATTTTCTGGCTTTTTCGGGACATAAAACCTACGGCCCCAGCGGCATTGGCGTGCTGTACGGCAAGTATAAACTGCTCGATTCCCTGCCGCCTTATCAGTTTGGCGGTGATATGGTGGAAAAAGTAACCTATGAAAAGACCACTTTTGATGAAGTCCCCGCCCGTTTTGAGGCCGGAACGCCGGCAATGGTGCAGGCCATCGGACTGGGACGGGCATTGCAGTATATGCAGGAGCAGGGCATGGAAAACATTGCCGCCCATGAAGCGGAACTGACGGATTATGCCCGCGGACGTTTTGCTGAAGTAAAAGGTTTTAAGGAAATCGGTACGGCTCGGGGCAAGGGCGGCGTTTTTTCTTTTGTTCTGGACGGGATTCACCCTCAGGACATTGCCTTCATACTGGATAAAGAAGGCGTATCTGTCCGTACCGGTCATCATTGTGCCCAGCCGCTGGTTGAAAGAATGGGCTACACATCGCTGGCCCGCGCCTCATTGGGCATGTATTCCAGCCGTGAAGATATTGATATTTTTATTGCCGCGCTGCAAAAGGCAAAAACTTTCTTTTAACGTGAATAATTTTTGCGCTCCGGCTTGTTTTATTCATAAACTTGGCTTATAAAGTAAACAGGTTTAGAAAAGGAACAGGCATGTCTGAAGATAACGAAAATACCCTGAATGAAGAAGAAACGGAAAAGCAGCTTCTGGCCGCAATGTCCGAACAGATGAAACTTCTGGATTATGTTGCCAAAGCCGGAAAACCGCTGCCGTCCGGCGAACAAATCGCCGCGCGCGAGGCCGTGATTGAAGCCTTAAAAACCGTTTCGGATCCCGAGATTATGATAAATGTCTGGGATATGGGGCTGATTTATAATATTGAGATAAAAGACAACGGCGATGTCTTTATTGACATGACCGTCACGGCGCCGACTTGTCCTGTAGCCGGCATCTTGCCCGGTCAGGCCGCCGAAGCCGTGGCCGCGGTAAAGGGCGTCGGCAGCGTGGAGGTCAAGTTGGTCTGGGAGCCGGCCTGGACATTTGAGCGGATGAGCGATGACGCCAAAATGATGTTTGAAATGTTTTAGGAGCGGGCAATGGCGGAAAAAGTTTTGTATCTCGAAAATCCGAAAGGCGACAGCGTTTATTATCTTCTTTCTGCGCAAAAAGTGCAAAGCGCGCTGGCAGCCGGAGAACCTTTCGTCATCCGCCTGCCGCAAAGCCGGCGCGATAAGGGCAAGCCGCTGGTTGCCGTTATTCTCGGTCTGGAAAAAGACGATTATGCCATTGATAAAAATTATGTCGAAGCATTGCTTGCTGTCGGTGCGGATTTGACTTTTATTCATTATGACGATGTCGATTCCCAGTTGGAAAACGCACGGCCGGATGCCTTTCTGCTCCCCGGCGGCTGTTTCGATTCTCCTGCGGAATTTTATCAAGAACCGCAGCGCCTGCCGCCGGAACATGAACTGAGCCCGCGTTCGCTTGCTTATGTTTATGCCATCGATTATGCCAACGAAAATCAGACACCGGTCTTGGGGATCTGCGCCGGGTTTCAAATGCTTGCCGGCATGGCGGGAGCTAAAATGTATGTCAGCCTGAAAGACGAGCTTGCCTGCCCGCTGCCGCATAAAGAACCCAAAGACAAAATTGCCCATGACGTGCATCTGGCGGCTGACAGCCGTCTGCGGCGGATAGCCGGTGCCGGAACGCTGCAGGTCAATTCCATCCACAGCGAAGGCGTCATAAACGATTCGGCGGCGCTGGAAGGGTTGAGGATTGTTGCCGTCTCTGCCGATAACGTTGCCGAAGCCGTCGAACATCCGGACGGACGCTTTGTCTTGGGCGTGCAGTGGCATCCGGAATATTTGTACAGGAAAGACAAGGCTGCGGCGGCCTTGTTTGCCGCTTTTGTAAAAGCCGCCGGAGAATACAAAGAGAAAAAAGATGATGACCATAGATGAATTGATTGAAAATTTTGACCTGTTGGACGACTGGGAAGACAAATACCGTTACATTATAGATTTGGGAGCAAGAATGGACGCCCTGCCGGAAAATTTGAAAACGGATGACTGGAAAGTCCACGGCTGCCAGTCCCAAGTTTGGCTGGTTCCGTCCGTAACAATGGAAGACGGGCAAAAATATCTCGATTTTCAGGGGGACAGCGATGCTGCAATCGTGCGCGGCATCGTGGCAATTATTTTAATGGTTTTTGCACATAAAACCCCGCAGGAAATTAAAGAAATTGCAGTTGAAAATATTTTTGCTAAACTGGGATTGCAGGATCATTTAAGCCCGAGCCGGCGCAATGGTCTGGCAGCCATGACGGAAAAAATTCGCTATTATGCTTCGGCGTTATAAGGAATAAGCATGAACATTCACGAGTATCAGGCCAAAAAAATCTTAAGCCAGTACGGGATTAATATCCCCAAAGGCGGCATTGCCTACACGCCGTCGGAAGCCAAAAGCGTGGCGGCCAGAGTTTCTTTTCGCGGGCCGTGGATGCTCAAATCCCAAATCCAGTCCGGCGCCCGCAACCGCGGACATTTTCTGGAAAAAGAAGCCGGAAAAGCCGGCGGTATCCGATTGGTTAAGCACCGTCGCGAGATTGCCCGGGAAGCGGAAAAAATGCTGGGATCCACTTTGGTAACCGAGCAGACCGGCCCTAAGGGAAAACTTGTCAGCCGCCTTTATGTTGAAGCTTTTTGCAAAGTCAGCCGTATCTTTTATGCCGGTCTGGTCATTGACCGGATGATTCCCGCCGTCACGCTGCTGATTGCCGAAGTCAGTACCGAGAATATTACCGGCGTTGCTTTGGAGCATCCTGAAAAAATCTTAAAAATCCAATTGGATTTGGACAAGGGCGCGTCGCCGGCGCAAATTCAGGAGGTCATGGCGTTTCTGAAACTCAAGCCGCGCAGTGCCGCCAGTTTGGAAAATTTTATCAACGGAATGCACAAAGCCTTTAAAGATTACGACGCGACGATGATAGAGGTCACGCCGGTCGGTGTCATGCGGAACGGCGGGTTGATTGCGCTCGATGCCAAAATGTCATTTGATAAAAACGCACTTTACCGCCATCCGGAAATCCGCCGTCTGGAAGACGAATATGAAGAAGACGACTATGAGATTCAGGCCAATAAATACGGTTTTAATTATAGTGAATTCGACGGCAATATCGGTTGCATCGTCAACGGCGACGGCATTGCGCTGGCGGCAATGGATCTGCTGCGCTCCAAAGGCGTCGGCACGGCCTGTTTCTTAAACGTCAAAGGCGGCGTCGACAAAGAAAAGATTGCTTCGGGGATTAAGATTATTATGACAAATCCGCGGGTGGAAGGCATTTTGATTAATATTCTCGGCGGTTTTCTGCGCTGCAACCTGATTGCCGAAGGCATTATTTCCGCGGCTTATGATGTAGGATTGAATGTGCCGCTGGTTGTCCGTTTTGAGGGAACCAACAAAGACGAAGCCAAGGAGATTCTGGAGCATTCCAAACTGCCGCTGGTAATTGCCAATGATATGCAGGAAGCCGTGGATACGCTGATAAAGGCCGTGGAGGAGAGTGATTAGATGTCAATTCTGGTAGATAAAAATTCCCGTGTCCTTTGTCAGGGCATAACTGGTACTCAGGCCACGTTCCACATCCGCCGCTCGTTGGATTACGGCACCAATGTCGTTGCCGGTGTGACGCCGGGCAAAGGCGGCAATATGCACTTGGGGCTTCCGGTATTTAATACGGTTAAGGAAGCCGTGGCCGAAACCGGCGTCAATTCGAGCGTTATGTATGTGCCGGCCCGCTCGGTCAAAGGGGCGGTCAGGGAGGCTGCCGAAGCCGGACTGGAACTGGTTGTCTGCATTGCCGACGGTGTGCCGATTCGCGATATGATCGAAATTAAAAATATTTTAAAAGGCAGCCAAACCAAATTAATCGGTCCCAATACGCCTGGAATTATCACCCCCGGCGCGGCCAGACTTGGAATTTTTCCTGAGAATATCCATACCCCCGGCCGTATCGGTATTGTTTCGCGCTCGTCAACGCTGACTTATGAGGCGGTGGTGGAAACCAAACGTGCCGGCATGGGGCAGTCAACGGTCATCGGATTGGGCGATGACATGATTTTCGGCATGGATTTTGTTGACGTGCTGGAACGTTTTATGAAAGATGACAATACCGATGCCGTTGTGATGATTGGAGCGTTGGGCGGAACTTTTGAAGAAAATGCCGCCGAGTATTACCGCTCGTTGAAGCATAAAAAGCCGATTATCGGTTTTGTTGCCGGCGAGGCGATTCCTTTCGGACATAAAATGGGTTATGCCGGCGATATTATTACCAAAGGCAGAATTTCCGTGCAGGATAAAAAAGATGCCATGAATGCGGCCGGCATTACGGTTGTGAACCATATTAATGCAATTCATGAAAAATTGCAGGAACTGGCAGTGCCTGCCGGTCTGAAAAAATGAAACTTCTGCAAAAAATCTTAAATTCCGTTCTGCCGCCGCGTTGTATCTTGTGCGGCAAAATATTACATGAAGAAGAGGGGCTTTGTCCGGAATGTTTTAATGAGATAAACTTTATCTCCCGTCCGTATTGCGCAGCTTGCGGCCGGCCTTTTCCGGAAGCGTCTTCTGATGACGGGCTTTTGTGTCCGTCTTGTGTGAAAGGCGGCAATTATCCTTTTCGGATGTGCCGTTCGGCTTTTCATTATGACGACGCTTCCAAAAATCTGGTGCTGGGGCTCAAATTTTTGGACAAGACGGAAAATGCCGGCGTTCTGGCCCGTTTTTTATATCAGGCCGGACGCGATATCTGGAAAGAGGGAGCCGATTTGCTGTTGCCGGTTCCGCTGCATTATACCAGATTAATCAAACGCCGGTACAATCAGTCGGCATTGCTGGCCGGAGAATTGGAAAAACTCGTGGTTATTCCGGTAGATTACGGCTCCGTGGTTCGCCATAAGAAAACCCGCCCGCAGGTTGAGTTTTCGGGGCATGAACGGATTCAAAACGTCAAAGGGGCCTTTCGGGTCAGGCATCCGGAACGAATTTCCGGCCGGCGGATTGTTTTGATTGATGACGTCATGACCACCGGCTCGACCTTAAAAGAATGTGCGCTGGTCTTACAAAAAGCCGGCGCGGCTTCAGTCGATGCCCTGACCGTTGCCAGAGTATGTTAGAGAGAGAAATAATGCAAAAATTAATTAACAAAAGAGCTGTTGTCATGTTATTGCTGGCAATCTTTGTCGGAGGCTACGCCAGCTTGTCTTTGGAGCTGATTGTTCTGCGTCAGCTGAGCAGTTTTGTCGGCACCACGACCATTACCGTCTCGATTGTCATGGGGGCGTTTCTGGCTTTCATGTCCTGGGGGTATTATAAAGGTTCGGTCGAGAGCGTCCGCCGCTTCAGCCTGCGTCGTCAGGCCGCTGACGGTTTTTTGATTATTGCCCTGTTGGTTGTTCTGGCTTCGTCTTATATTTTGATTGATATCTATTTTATGGCGTTCAATCAGGCCGGCATCACCTCAAATATCATCCAGACAGCGCTTTATTCTTTGCTGTTCCTGTCTTACGGCCCGTATTTGTTTGGCAAAATTACGGCCATGCTGAGCCGTTATCTGCACTATCGCGACCCGAATTATACCGGAAAAATAATGGCGGTGGATACTGTGGGCTCGGTACTGGGTTCTTTGATAACCACTTTGATTGTTATGCCGTTTATCGGCGTTAACCATACCATTGTCGTTGTGGTGGTTGTTTCTCTGACAACGGCATTTTTGCTTTCCCGCCGCCGTAATTATCCGGCAATGTTAACCATTTTGCTGGCTGCGGTTCTGTTCAATCAGGACAAGCTTTTGCAGGATAATTACGGAATTATTGAAAACAATGCCGTGTCTACAATCAGCGTCTATAAAACGGACAGGGGAGCATCGCGCCTGCTGGTTGTCAACGGATCGCTGTCTTCTAAAGTTTCGGACAAACACGAGCTGAATTTTCCTTATGTCAATTTTATCAATGACAATTTCATCAATACGATTCCCGAAGATAAAGCCAAAGACATTCTGGTCGTCGGCGCCGGCGGATTTACCGTCGGTTTGGACGATTCTCGCAACAATTATGTTTATGTTGACGTCGACAAACACTTAAAACGGATTACCGAAGAAAATTTTTTGAAGAAGAAACTGGGCGAAAATAAACAATTTGTGGTTCAGGACGCCAACCAGTTTTTTAAGGAAAGCAAAAAGAAATATGACGTAATTGTGCTGGACACTTATTCCTCCCGCCAGTATATTCCGATGGAACTTGTAACGAAAGAATATTTTGAGCGTGCAAAAAACAATCTCAAAGAGGGCGGAATTTTGCTGCTGAATGCCATAACGTCACCGAATTTTGGCGATGATTTTTCCATGAATCTTGACAATACGTTGCGTCAGGTTTTCAAAGACAACCTGCGCGCCCAGACTATCAGCCGTTTTGATGCCTGGAAAAAAGACATGCACAGTAACATTATTTATATATATTACAATCGCCCCAATCCGGAAAAAATTTATACCGTCAATAAAAATCCGTCGTTTTACGATTATCAGCTGTAAAAAGATACTCTGACCGAATCTTGACAAGAATAGTGCGCTGTGCTATTTCAGAAAAAAACAAAAAAGGATAAAAAAATGGATGTTGTTTTAACCGGAGACCGCCCGACCGGAAGATTGCACTTGGGGCATTATGTCGGATCGTTAAAACGCCGCGTCGAAATGCAAAACAGCGGCAATTATAAAAATATGTATGTCATGATTGCCGATGCGCAGGCTTTGACCGACAATGCCGGCAATATCAATAAAGTCAGGGATAACATTTCAGAAGTGGCTTTGGATTATCTTGCCTGCGGGCTGGATCCCGAAAAGGTGACGATTTTTATCCAGTCGCAGATTCCCGAACTTTGCGAACTGTCTTTTTATTACATGAATCTGGTTACGGTTTCCCGCCTGCAGCGCAACCCGACCGTCAAGAATGAAATCCAGCTGCGCGGCTTCAAACAAAGCATTCCGGTCGGATTTTTCACTTATCCGATAAGTCAGGCCGCCGATATTACCGCGTTTAAGGCCAATTTGGTGCCGGTCGGCGAAGACCAGCTGCCGATGATCGAACAGACCAGAGAAATTGTCCGCTCGTTTAATTCTACTTATAAAGAAGTTTTGGTTGAGCCGGAAGCCATCTTGCCGGAAAACAGCATGTGCTCCCGTTTGCCGGGGCTGGACGGTGCTGCCAAAATGAGCAAATCTTTGGGCAATTGCATTTATCTTTCCGATTCTTCAAATGACATCAAGAAAAAAGTCCAGAGCATGTTTACTGATCCGACTCACCTGCGGGTGGAAGATCCCGGCCATACCGAGAACAATCCGGTCTTTATCTATCTTGATGCTTTTTGCAAAGATGAACATTTTGCCGCTTTTCTGCCGGCATATCAAAATCTGCAGGAGCTGAAAGACCATTACCAAAGAGGCGGATTGGGCGATGGTACGGTCAAAAAGTTCTTAAATGAAATTTTGCAAAGTGAATTAAAGCCCATTCGCGAAAGACGCGAAGTATTGGCGCAGGATTTGGGCTATATTTTCAAAATGTTGAAGCACGGCAGCCAAAAAGCCGAAGAAGTTGCGGCTCAAACGCTTCAGGAAGTCAAAACCGCTATGGGAATTAACTATTTTAACGGAAATGAGCTGAACAAATAAAATATTGCCGGTGCTTGAACCGGCAGTACATTTCTGAGGAAAAATAATGAAACGGGTTCTTGATGAATATCTGGCCTATGAGATATTGTCCGTTGTGGAAGAAGTGCCGGAAGGCAAAGTTGCCACTTACGGACAGATTGCCCGTTTAATCGGACGAAGCAAAAATTCCAGACTGGTCGGAAAAGTTCTGAGCCGTTCGGAATATTACGGCGTCTATCCCTGCCACCGTATTGTCAACCATTGCGGCCGTCTGGTCCCCGGCTGGGACGAGCAAAGATACCTGTTGGCCGAAGAGGGCGTGTTTTTGAATGATAACGGCCGTGTCGATCTTAAACGCTATCAATGGGACTGGTAACCGAATTGTTTTCATTGATTTTTTTTATCTTTTCATTATAATCGCATCATATTTTTTAAGATTATGTTGCATAATTTAAATATTATTGTTTATGGAAACTTGGCAGAATGTTTTATGCGGTTATTGTGCCGTTGCGATTTTTCTTTGCGTGCTGTCATTAAGAAAAGTCATGAAAATTCAGAAAAAAACTCCGGAAAATGAGCGTCCTGCTCTCATCTTCAAAGTGCTTCGGAATTTTGTCGTAACCTTTCTGGCGCTATTGGCGGCAATGGTCTTGACGCTTGCTTATATGGCAGGCGATATGTCAACCGGATGGCCTGTTTTGCTGGTGATTGCATTGATGCTTGCCGGATTTTGTCTTCCTTCGCGAAACAAGCAATAAGAAAACCTAAAAAAATACTTCTTTATAAAAAGAAGTATTTTTTTTATGCTATATATCTGTCGTTATTCCTATCGGCCGTCTGAACGGCTCCGCCCAGGTTGCATTCCTTTGGCACCGGAAGTTTTTACAAGAGTTTCGCATTTGTTTTTGATTGTGGCTTTATCAAAGACAATTCCGTGAATACCGAGGCTGACCGCGGATTGCACATTCTTCTCTTTGTCATCGATAAAAATCATTTCATCAAACCTGCAATCCAGCCGTCGGCGAACTTCTTGATAAATTCGGGGATCTGGTTTTAACAGCTTCAAGTCAAAAGAGGCAAAGCGATATTTTTCTTTGACCTGTGCGGGAGCAGTGCCGCTAAGCAAGGGCAGAGCGTTTGATAATATGCAGTTTTCAATGCCTTGCTGTGATAAAAACGCCATCGTCTGTATGGTTTCTTCAAAAAAATTCCCTACGCCTTTGTGCATGGCCTTGTTGATTTCGGGCAGCGTCTGCTTGCCAAAAGGAATATGATATTTTTCGCATAAGCTTTTGCAAAATTCATCATCATTGATTTTTCCGTCCATATAGGGATTGTAATCAAAAGTTTTAACCCCGCCGGAATTTTGAAAAGCCGCTTTGTCTGTCGTTTTGGCAAAAGCCCATTCATCCAAATAAGCCAATGTATATGAATATATTGTCTGTCCTACGTCCCAAACGCAATACTTTATACTCATAAATTCTCTCCTCTGAAGTTAATTGCCACTTATCTGTGTGATCTACATACGCTCCAGCGAACTCCTGTAATAGTCGATAACCGCACGAACTCTTGGAATGTCTTTGGTTTTTTTCTTGGCAACCAGATAAATGGTTGCTTCTTCGTCATAAGGGATGTTGTCCAGAAAAACTAATCCTTCTTCTTTCAGCCTGAGCGGCATTAATGTAATGCCGCCGCCGTTACGGACAATGTCAATGACGGCAGAAGCCGATTTTGAACTGTATCGGATACATTGTGCGCGTTTGACGACATTCTTCCAGTTTTTAAGATAAACTTGGATATTTTCATTATTAACCAGCCAGTGGTTTTCCATCATGTCGTCAAAATCTTTAGGATAATTGTGTCTGGAAATATATTTTGAAGATGTAAAATATCCGTATTTTATGCTTTTTTCGCTAATGATAACAACATCAGATCCTTCCGGCGGCACATAGGTCAAACCGATGTCTATATCCAGGGCGTTCAGATTCGGCAGTTCAAGGTTAGAAATTGAATCCATATTGATGTACGGATGTTTGGCAAACAAATTATCAATATTGTCATGAGGCAAAGCAATAAAAACACTTAACGGCATACTTATCCGTACTTCGCCTTTCAGTTCGGCATTTTTTTCATTGGCATTATATATTCTGGTAAAAATATCCTCAATAAATGCCACATGTTCAATCAGCAATTGGGCGCGGGCCGTCAGTCTTGTCCCTCTGGTATCGCTGACCAACAGATTATACCCGACTTCGTCTTCCAAAATTGTAAGATATTTGTTAATGGTATCAACTGAAGTACCAAGATTTTCCGTGACCTTTTTCTTGCCGCCGTATTCCTGAATTGCAGCCAAAAGAATGAGCGCCTGCAAACCCATAAAGTGTCTTTTTCTTATCATTTTCATAGTCCGATAGTAATATTTTTTATATTTTCTTTGCACAACTTAAAGTAAAAATAAAATAAAGACAATTGTTTTTTGACTTATCAACCGAAATTTGTTTTTTGTAAATCTTTGATATTATTTAATGTTTGTTTTTAATCTTTTAAAATCGTGAAGAATTTAAGCTGTTGACAAGGAAAGCGGAATTTTTTGAAAAAAGAATTTGGTAATCTGATTTTATTATGTAAATTTTAGCAATATTATATTATCATAAAAGTATAATACATTTCTTTATGAAAGATGATTTATAATGGTTTTAGAGAATAAATTAAATATCACAAACCAAATAGAGCTTAATAAAGTTGAAGAAAAACTGAGTAAAAAAAAGGCTAAAAAGCTTTTTGACAGTGGCAAAATCAATCAGATAAAAGCAGGTACATTTGCCGGATTAAAACAGATTCATAAGTATTTGTTTGAAGATATTTATGATTTTGCCGGAAAAATGCGTAATGTCAACATATCCAAAGGCAACTTCAGATTTGCTCCGGTAATGTATTTGGAACAAGCCTTAAAACATATTGATAAAATGCCGCAGTCAACCTTTGATGAAATTGTAGAAAAATATGTTGAAATGAATATTGCCCATCCTTTCCGAGAAGGAAACGGCCGCGCAACAAGGATTTGGCTTGATTTGATATTCAAAAAAGAGCTGCAGCGGGTTGTTGATTGGAACAAAATTGATAAAGATGATTATTTATCAGCAATGGAAAGAAGTCCTGTTAAAGATATTGAAATAAAGCATCTCTTAAAAAATGCTCTAACTGATAAAATTGATGAACGAGAAATCTTTATAAAAGGTATTGATGTAAGCTATTATTATGAAGGCTATGATGAATACGATATCCACAAGCTGTTGTAAGTCCGTGCTGTTAATACCTTGAGATTGTGAAATTTTAGGATATTTTACCAATGAAAAACGATATTAAACTTTTTGAACAAACTAAAATCCGTTCAACTTATGATGAAGAGAAAGATATTTGGTATTTTTCTGTTGTTGATGTTATTTCAATTTTGATTGAGAAAGACTATCAAACTGCTCGTAAATATTGGAATAAATTATCTGAACGCTTAAGAAATGAAGGTGCCGCTGAGTCGGTGACAAATTGTCACCAACTGAAACTGAAAGCTGCGGACGGTAAAAAATATTTAACCTCAGTTGCTGATGCCGAAACAATGTTGCGTATTGTGCAATCTGTTCCTAGTCCCAAAGCAGAACCTATTAAACAGTGGCTAGCCAGGGTTGGTTATGAACGAATGAAAGAAACAGCCGACCCATCATTGAGTGTCGACCGTGCACGTGAGAATTGGCAAAAACTCGGTCATTCGGATAAATGGATACAACAGCGTATGACGGGACAAGAAACCCGCAATAAATTAACCGACTATTGGAAAGAACATGAGATAACAAAAGACGAAGAATATGCGATTCTGACAAATATTATTCATCAGGAATGGTCTGGCCTGTCCGTCAAAGAACATAAACAATTAAAAGGCTTAAAATCTCAGAATTTACGTGACCACATGAGCGAAGCAGAGTTAATCTTTACTGCTTTAGCAGAGTTATCAACTCGTCAGGTTGCTGAAAACACAAATGCTACCGGAATGAAAGAAAATAAACAAGCCGCAAAAATCGGCGGCAATATCTCCAAACGTGCAAAAGAAGATTTTGAAGAACGTACAGGTCAAAAAGTCGTAACTGATGAAAATTATTTACCACCTAAGCTTAAACAGAAAAAGTTAAAATCAAAAGATTCTGAGTAAATAAGAATGCAATATTTAACTCAAGAAAATGCTGACGACCTGAATTTTATCAAGCAAATTTTACATAAAAGCGGTTTTTTGAACGTTCAAAACATTATCCGCTTGCAAAGCGGTTCACGTTCGGTTGCTTATTATGCTGATGACTATATTGTGCGATTTCCGAAAGCTGAAATTATTTGGCAGACAATGAAGCGGGAGAAGAGCATTATTGATATGATTCATCCGTATTTAGTGCCGACTTTTGCAAATAAAATTCAAAAAATAGATTTAATAGAAAGCGAATACCCATTTTCCGTATCCAAACGTTTCTATGGTAAAATCTGCGACGGACGACCGCAAAGCGACTATGCAACGCTTTACCAAAACCTAACCTCTAAACAACAAGCAAGATTAGCCCGTGATTTAGCCTTATTTTTCAATTTAATGCACCAAATCGATTACAAAAATTTGAATATTTCTGAGCCAAATGAAGCCATTGATAATTGGGATATTACTTCAAGAAAAGATTTTAATTTTGAAAAAGTGCAAAACTCCTTGTCTTCCCATAAAATTAACCTGAATGACTATAGGGTGCAATCGCCTAATATGACTGTAGCCTTATGCCATAATGATTTGAGCGGCAGCAATATTTTGCTAAATCCGGAAAATGATGATGTTTTATCAGGGGTTATTGATTTTGGAAATACTGTCGTTATGCCCAAATTTCAGGATTTCTTCCCTTTATATAAAATCAGCCGCAATTTGGCTGTTGATACGCTGGCGGAATATAACAAAATAACCATATCTCCGATAGAACAAAGGCAAATTGATTTTATGGTCTTATCATATATCGGGTTCGGTTTAGCCCAAAATAAAGATGAAGCATCTCCATATTTTATGAAATTGTTAAAACCATTTTTATAGAAGTCCGATAATTTTAGAACAATTGACTATTTTAAAACATTTAAAATCAGACTAGCTGAAAACCTTAATTTACATAACAAAAAAAGCACCTCAGAGGGTGCATTTCAATAAATGGTGCCGCTAGTAAGAATCGGACTTACGACCCCACCCTTACCAAGGGTGTGCTCTACCACTGAGCTATAGCGGCATAAGTTATGCTGTGAATGAAACATACATAAACATTTAAATAAAATCAAGTATGAATTATGCTAAATGCATAATTTTTTTTATGAAGAGTAAAAAATATGTCGGAAAATACTGAAAATAAAAGCAACAAAACCGCCAAAACCCGTAAGGATCAACGCTTTGAGCGCGAAGCCAAGGCTCTGCAGAAAAATTTGGAAAAGCGCAAAAAACAATTAGCAGAACGTGAAAAGCTCAAAAAGTCATAGTTCGTTTTGACTTTTTGCGATTCTTTATCTATATTAACAGCTAAAGGAGAAATGATATGAAAAAACTTTTAAGTCTCGTCTTGGGGGCAATGTTTATGGTAACGGCCTGCAACAAAAATGCTGCCGAAACCTTTGCCGGTAAAGAATATAAACTGGCTGACGCCAAGCCCGGTGTTGAAATCACTTTGGGTTTTGCGGCAAATGAACCGCGTTTTTTCGGAAAAGCTGCGGTTAACCGCTATTTCGGTAACTATACCGTTGAAGGTGACAAGTTAAAACTGGGCGCAGCCGGTTCGACGATGATGGCCGGTCCGAAAGACCTGATGGAAGCCGAACAGAACTATCTTAAGGCGCTTAGCATGGTTGAAAGCTATAAGCTGAACGGTAAAAAGCTGGCAATCAAAACTTCTGACGGCCAGACTTTGGTTTTTGATGAAATCGGTCAGGTAAAAGAAGACAAATAAACTGCCGTAAAACTATAAAAAAGAACTGTTGCCTCAGAAAGGTGCAGTTCTTTTTTTATTGGTATTTTTAGCCCAAAATGCCGGAAAACATCGTTTCCAATTTTTTTTCTAACTGTTTTGCATTCATGATTCTCATTTTTGAGGATTTAACAAGCCTTTTATCACATCCAAAATCAAAGAGCTGCTCTCTACGATTTTTTGAGACTTTTCCCGTGTAAACGGTAATAAAGTTCCGGGCTCCGCCCCGTTTTTTACCGTCAAAAACGTTTTGCTGATTAACTGCAGTTCTTCCGGCAGAAAAGGTGTCAGCAAATTTAAAAGCTCGGCTTTGTCAAGACTCTTGCCGCTCAAAACATCATCTTTTAACTGTGCAATCAGTGTTATTACTTTCTTGTTCATACTAATTTGTTGTTAATAATTATTAATCGCTCCTGATTTAACACAAAAAGCCTTATTTGTCTAGATAATATATTGGCGGCTGATTTCCTTAAAAATATCGGAACCGGCTTTTTCCAGCCATTCAAAAAATACCATTTCCGAGGTCACGACATCCACGCCGTTGCGCATCAGCCGTTGCAATGCCATGATGTTTTGAATGGGCTTGCGGGAGGAGCAGGCGTTGGCAACGACAAAAACCTCATACCCGAGTTCTTGCAGATGAAGAGCTGTCTGCAGCACGCAGATATGCGTTTCAATCCCGGCAATGATAATCTGTTTTTTGCCGCATTTTTTTATCTGCTCGAAGATGCCGCTGTTGCAACCGCAGGCAAACTCCAGCTTTTCATAATAACAAGCATCATCGCCGGCCTTTTGGCGCAAATCGACCATCGTCTGCCCGAGGCCTTTGGGATATTGCTCTGTTATAATGAAAGGAATCTCCAAACGTTTGGCAACACCGATTAAGGCTGCGCAGTTGTTAATAACTTCGCGCGGATTGTCCATGGCCGGCGCCAGCCGTTCCTGTACGTCAATAATGAGTAGTAGCGAAGCGTCTTTTCTGATTAACATATTTTTCTCCTGCATTTAGAAGTTGACTAACCGATATAAACTAAATAATATCTAAAAAATAAAAATTAACCAGAACTTTAAAGAAGAAATAAAATGAATTTTCGTGATTTAGGATTAAGTGAAAAAACGCTTCAGGCAATTGATGAATTTGGCATTCAGGAGGCAACGACCGTGCAAAGCGACGTTATCCCCTCCATCTTGCAAAGAAAAGACGTTTTTACCATTGCTCCGCAGGGTTGCGGCAAAACAACGTCTTATGTCTTTCCGCTGATTGATATTATCAGCACCAAAAAGGCTGACAATATTTTAATTATTACGCCTGATTCCGAGCAGTCGGTAGTGGTTTCCGACCGTTTGGCCATTTTTAACAAATATCACGAAATCAACGAGGCCACAATCAAAGACAAAGACGAAGACATTGACAACGAGGCCAATGTGATTATCGGCTCGCCGGATTTGTTGGTCGAGCTGGCCGAAGATAAAAAAATTGACTTCGGCAAGGTGTCAATTCTGGTGGTGGACGACATCAATCTGATTAAGAAAAACAAGCAGCTCGGCAATTTGGAAAAAATCCTCGAAATTTTGCCGGCCGACAAACAAAATATCGTCTATACCAATCGCCGCTCCAAAGAAACACAGTCGATTTTGGAAAAAATTCTGAAGGCTCCGGAAGAAATTAAAGTCGACAAAGCCAAAGAACAGGAAGCCCAGATGACGGCACAGACGAAACAGGTTCAGAAAAAGAGCGGCGGGCAATCTCCGCGCTTTGCACCGGCCAAAGAAGACAAACAGGCCGTTGAACTCATGAAGAAATATAACAGCTTTCAGGGCAAGACGCCGGAATTCGTTCTGATTCAAGGAATCGTCGTCGAAGCGGAAAACACGGCAAACTAAAAACAGTAAATGCCTTTTTGAACACACCTCCGGAAAGTTTTTCGCGAGGTGTTTTTTTTTGGGAGAATGTAACAGTTTTATGATATTCATCTACTTTTTTAGTCTTTGTTTGACAAAAAGCGCAATCAATGCTATTATATAATTCTAAAATATATAGATATATCGATTATTAATCCGCTGAGGGCACTTAAAACATAACAGTTTTCCGCCCGAAGCACAAAACATAAAAAATATGAGACATACAATAGTAATGTTGGTTATTTTGGCGCTCAGCGCAATAGCTAACACAATGAGTGCACAGCGTGTTGTTGTTGACGGCATGATCACAGAGTGGACAGGCCGCGGCAACGAGTACTATTACGGGCCGACTAATCGGGATCATTTGGATGTAATACACATTCGTCCGTTTGACCAGATGGGTATCCAATTCTATCAGGACGAAGTCCTGTATGGCGTAGAATTGTACCGTGATGGATACTTCTTTACGACCAATTACGGAATGTATGTATGCGAAAACAATGGATACGTACATAAAGTAGATAGAATGCCGAAGTACTACCGTACAAGCGGACTTCGTTTCGCTTATGGCGGCGGTTATTTCAACTATGCAGGCATTGGCCGTTATGGTACCGGTTACGGTTACTATGGCGGTGTAAGCCACGGTGTAGCTAACGGCGTCGGCCGTGTGATTCAGGGAACAGTTGATGGTAGCGTCATTGGCGGTACGGTTGGCAGTTCTATCGGCGGCGCAGTCGGTACGGTTGTTGGCATTACCAATGCCATTAAAGACCGCAAGGCTCGCAAACAGGCTGAAGAACGTTATTATGATGACGTTTACGGCAGCGGTTCAACCCGCAGCAACCTTCGCTCGTCAGATGTCTCTACTCGGAGCAGCGTTTCCTCTGCCGGTCGGACTTCTTCCAGCCGCGTTAGGGAAACAACCCGCACCCGGTAAATTATTAACGAAATAACCTCCCTGTCTTTTGGACAAGGAGGTTATTCTTTTTGGTAAAAAATTTGAAAGCTTGAACGCTTTCTTTTCAGGAGTGCAAAACTTAATAAGCGGAATATTTTTTTGTTGCAACCACTTTCTGATACATGCGTTCAAAATAGGTTGCTTTCCGCCAGTTGTACTTCTCCCGCTCGGGTGCATAAGCATAAATCTCACGCTCCCAGAGCTTTTCGGCAAAGGGCTGGTATAAACGGTTAAACGCCTTTGCAACAAATCGTAACGGGTGATATTTCTTTGGGCTGTGATAATCCACAAAAATAACTTTCCCGTCCGGAGCAATGCTTTTCAGGGCATTGTCCACAATCTTGGCCTTGGTTTGGGGCGGTACCTCATGCAGGAGCATATAACAAATTGTCACGTCATAGTCCCGAAGGTTCAGCTCTTGAGAAACATCGCGGTTTGCCAGGCGTATATTGGGGAAGATATACTGGTACTTTTCGCGAATCCGGTGCAGCTGCATATTGCTGACGTCAATAATGTCATAAGTTCCGTTATCGCCGATTTTTTCGACCACGGCTTCTATTTGGGGGCCAAAAGTCGCGCCGAACTGCAATACTCTTGCACCGGGCTTAATTTCTTTTACCAAGGCATCGGTTAATTTTTTGCTGTACCCGCAAGACAGCACATTTTGCACAAAACTGTTGTCCAAAATGTTGCTGATTTTTTTGCTGCCGTACATCCATCCGTAAACTTCTTTGAGGTATAAGGGCAGCTTTTTATTTTGCATTGGAAATTTTTCCATAACTACACCTTTTGAAGAATCGGTTTGCTTCTTTTTGTGCATTATGGAAAATTTTTTTGCAATTGTCTATAGTTTTTTTTATATTTTCGATATTTTCGCCATTAATAGCCATGTTTTCAATATTTTCACACTGTTGGACAAAGCTTTTTAGTCCAAAAACTTTTGCTGAAGACCGCCAGCTGTGAAACTTCAGGCGGATATCCTCCCTGTCCTGGCTTTCTATTGTCTCCAGAGTTTCGGTTGTATCCTGCAAAAACTCCTGCCACAGGCAGCCCATTTTGTCTTCGCCGAAAATACTCAGATATTGTCCGGCCTCTTTTTCATCAAATAATGCGTTATTCATCTTGAAGCAAACCCCGTTTGCGGGCTTCATTAACGGCCGAAACCCGGTTGTATACGTTAAAAATTTTCAATATTGCCGTAACGTATAATTTAACCGTTCCTTCGGTAATTCCAAGGTCATAAGCGATTTGTTTGTTGGACAGTCCTTTCCCCATGAGCTTCAAAACGTCAATCTGGCGCGGCGACATCGAGATTGCCTCGGCCGGGTTTTCTTTTTCAGCCGTTTCTTCGCTTTGTTTCAATAGGTCAAATTCCGATTCTTTCGTGCCGTTCAGCAACTCGGGCGGAATATAAACGCCGCCGGACAAAACCAGATTGACCGCGCTGGTAATAACGGCATTGGGAGCAGATTTCGGAATATATCCGGCTGCGCCGATTTCAATGGTCTTTTGCACGATGTCTTTTTCAAATACCGCCGAAAGGATGATGATCGGCGTATCGGGCAGGTCTTTGTGAATATGCTCAATACCTTGCAGCCAGCCGGCTCCCGGCATGGCCAGATCGGTCAGAACCAGATTAAAGTCTTTTTCTTTTTCAATGATTTTGAAAATGTCGGTATAACTGTGGGCAAAAACAAATTCGTCATCCGGAAACAAATCCCGCAAAATAAACTCCAGCCCTTTTAAAAACAATTCATGGTCGTCAGCAATCAAAAACCGCATTTTTTTCTCCTTATTTCCAATCGCCGCAAATCGCCTGCCAGCAGGAAAGTGCTGCGGCAACCGCGGTTTCTGCACGTAAAATCCGTTTGCCGAGCGATACGCCTTTGGCATATTTCTGCCTGCGTAAAAGCTCAAGCTCTTGTTCGTCAAATCCGCCTTCCGGTCCGACTAAAACGGCTGCCGGCAGGTGTTTGCCGGCATCTTCGGCAAAAACTTCCGCAACAGGCCGGCCGTTTCCCGTCTCGTCCATATAATACAGCATCCTGTTTTCGTCCCATTCTTTCAAGACGGCTTCCAGATTTCGGGCGTCTGCCACTTTCGGCACGTCCAGCCGCCGGCATTGTTCGGCAGCTTCAACGGCCTGTGCAGTGTAGCGTTCTTTCTTGATTTTTTCGCTGATTGTGCGGCGGGTAATCACCGGTACGATTTTTGAAACCCCCAGTTCAGTGGATTTTTCGACAATAAAATCGGTCTTGTCTTTTTTGACCGGCGCAAACAACAAGTGAATATCGGGCGCTTTTTCAAAGTTGCGCGTTTGGCGCAGAACTTTGGCTGTGGCTTGTTTTTTTCCGCAGGCCGACAGTTCGCATTCAAATTCGCCGTTTCGGCCGTCAAACGCCAGAAAAAAACTGCCGGTGGCCAGTCTCAAAACATGGCACAGATAATGTGCCTGCGTATCGGTCAAAAAGAACTCCAGATCTTTCCGGAGTTCCTGAGCTATAAATAATCTGGGTTTGACAGCCATAAGTTTTTAATCCACGCTGATGTTAAATACTTTGGAATGAACCTTGACGCCTTCGCCCGGAATATTGGTCACGCAGTCGACATAAAGTTTGGAACGTCCGAGATTCTCGGCATTGAAAACAATTGAAAGCTCGTTTCCTTCTTTGCTGCCTCTTTCGTATTTCAAAATTTGGTCGTTGCATTCATAGGTGCAAGTCTGGTTGTTTTCTTCAATCAGCTTAATCGTCAGGTCTTTACCGAGCGGCACGGAGATTTTGCGTTTTTTGGAGTGAATGCCGATCATAACATTGTCGTTGGCTTTGCTTAAGAGTTTCTGGGCAATGATTCTGTTGTAATTAATGGCAATTTCGGTCTCGGCCTCCTGTGCGGCGGCTTGAGCTTTGGCAGCCTGCTTGGCGGCATATTTTGCCCTGTTTTCATCCGTACGGTAAGAGGTTGCTGTTCTGTTATGTCCGCTGTTAACCGTATCGGCAGGGGCAAACATCTGATAAGCGCGTGCTTTGGAAAGGGAAGAAACCGTTGCGGCCTGTGCATGTCCGCAGGGCCAGATAAGTATTGCGGCTGCTGTTAAAAACCAGAAATGTAATTTTGCCCCGAACATGTCATCACCTAATTTTTGGTATAAGTAATACTTTTGCTTTATAATTTTATTATATACGATATATTTGAAAAAATAAAGTTAAGATTTTATGACATTTGGCATGAGGAGCAGAAATGATTATTACCGTAGACGGGCCGGCCGCTGCCGGAAAAGGCACATTATCAGGCGTTTTGGCGCAAAAATACGGCCTGGCTTATTTTGACACCGGCATGGTTTATCGTGCCGTCGGGCTGGAAATGGCTTTGCTGGGCAAAGATCTCGGAAATGAGGCCGAGGCTCTGAAAGTTGCGGATAACCTGACCTTTTCTCAGATGATGGCATTGGCAAAACATCCTGACTTTCGGTCTGCCTTGGGGGGAAAAAACGCGTCCGTCGTTTCGGCTTATCCTTCGGTGCGGGCTTCGTTGCTCAAAATGCAGCAGGATTTTTCCAAAAATCCGGTTTTTGCGGACGGTACGCCTGCTAACGGTGCCATTTATGATGGGCGTGACACCGGCACGGTCGTCTGCCCGCAGGCGGATATCAAATTTTTTGTAACAGCCTCGCCGGAAGTCAGGGCAGAACGCCGTTTTAAAGAATTTCAGGCCAAAGGGGCGGACATGACTTATGACGAGGTTCTGGCCGACGTCAAAGCGCGTGACGAAAGAGACATGAACCGCGCCGTTGCACCGATGAAACCTGCGGCCGATGCCGTCATCCTTGATACCAGCAACGATACGATTGAGGAAGTTTTGCGCCGCGCCGTGGAAATAATCGATTCCCGTTTGCAAAATAAATAAAAAAACGCTTGAAAAATAATAAATTATGTGTATAAAAGAGCCATCGGTTTACGGTGCGGTAAGCCGGTGGATTTTTTTAACCCCGCACAAGTCCTCCTCTTTGATGTTTTTTGAGGGTGGCATTTTAATGAAATATATATATTTTATGACAAATACAGAAATTAAAATTCCTGAAATGACCGAAAATTTTGAAGCCCTGTTGAATGAACAGTTTGGCGATAACGGGATTACCGGTTCGGTTGTTAAAGGAACAATCATCAGATTAACTCCGGATTTTGCAATCGTTGACGTCGGATTGAAATCCGAAGGCCGTATCCCGCTGCGTGAATTCGGTCAAAACCCCGAGCTCAAAGTCGGCGATAAAATTGAAGTTTATGTTGACAGATACGAAGACAAAGACGGCAATATTGTTCTTTCCCGCGAAAAAGCACGCCGTGAAGAAGTATGGATTGATCTTGAAAAATGCCTGAACTCCGGCGAAAGAGTCAACGGCGTTATCTTCGGCCGCGTTAAAGGCGGTTTCACCGTTGATCTGAACGGTGCCATCGCATTCCTGCCGGGATCTCAGATCGATATCCGCCCGATTCGCGACATTACGCCGTTGATGGGTATCTCTCAGCCGTTCCAGATTTTGAAAATGGACAAGGTCAGAGGCAATATCGTTGTATCCCGCCGCGTTGTTTTGGAAGAAACCAGAGCCGAAGCCCGTGCCGAACTGATTAACGACCTCAAAGAAGGTTCTGTTCTTGAAGGCGTTGTTAAAAACATTACCGATTACGGTGCATTTATTGACCTCGGCGGTGTTGACGGCTTGTTGCACGTTACCGATATCTCTTGGAAGAGAATCAACCATCCGGCAGAAGTTCTGTCTGTCGGACAGACCGTTAAAGTTCAGGTTATCAAATTCAACGAAGACAACCAACGCATTTCTCTGGGTATGAAACAGCTTGAGTCCGATCCTTGGGCTGCCGTTGCCGACAAGTTCCAGGTTGGCGAAATCTACAAGGGTAAAGTCACCAACATCACTGATTACGGTGCATTTGTAGAACTCGAAGACGGTATCGAAGGTTTGGTTCACGTTTCTGAAATGAGCTGGACCCGCAAAAATGTACATCCGGGCAAAATCGTTTCTACTTCTCAGGAAGTTGAAGTTAAGGTTTTGGAAGTTGATGCCGACAAACGCCGTATCAGCCTCGGAATCAAACAATGCACACCGAACCCTTGGGCTGCTTATGTTGAAGAGCATCCGGTCGGTTCTGTCATTGAAGGCAAAATCAAAAACATTACCGAATTCGGTTTGTTCGTTGGCCTGTCTGATGAAATCGACGGCATGATTCACTTGTCTGACATTTCTTGGGACAAATCCGGTGAAGAAGCTGTTAAAGATTACAGCAAAGGCCAGGATATCCAAGCCAAAATCATCGATGTTGATGTTGAAAAAGAGCGCATCAGCCTCGGTATCAAACAACTGACCGAAAACGAATTTGCTTCAGCTCTGGATGAAGTAAAGAAAGGTGATGTTGTAAAAGTAACTGTTGTCAGCACGGATGACAAAGGCGTTATCGTTGAATTGAACGGTATTAACGCAACCATCAAAAAAGCTGACTTGTCTAAGGACAAAGCTTCTCAGAATCCGGAAAACTACAATGCCGGTGATGTTCTGGAAGCCAAAGTTACTTCCGTAGACAAGAAAAACAACAAGCTTGGCTTGTCTGTAAAAGCTTTGGAAATTGAAGAAGAGAAAAAAGCTCTTGAAGAATATACCAACAATTCTACCGGTGGTTCTTCTTTGGGTGAAGCTCTCGGCGAAGCTTTGAAGAAAAACGCTTAATTGATTTATCCGGTCAATTAAGCCCGCTCCCCTGACTGTTGAAGCAGTCAGGGGAGTTTTTTTTATATTGAATTTTTGGAATTGGTGTAACTTGTAAAAGATGCCGAAGTATATTCTCCTCCGGGAAAACGAGCTTTAGCGAAGTTTGAGCGGTGAGTTTAAAAAGAAAAAAGGCCAAAACCGGATAGTGGATTTTAGCCTTTATAGAAATTGGTGGAGCTGAGGAGGATCGAACTCCCGACCTAATGAGTGCGAACCATTCGCTCTCCCAACTGAGCTACAGCCCCGTAACATTTTTTTTATAATAGAAAGCTTTTTGAGTGTGTCAAGTCTTAAAAGTAAACAACAAACCGGCATTTTTTTATTATTATTGTAAAAAAGGACTTGAAATATAAAAAATTATCACGTATAAAAATATCGTTCTTGA